>JAGWRA010000062.1 GCA_028876655.1 Acidobacteriota bacterium
CCACCAGGGCGTCCGCCCGGCCATCAACGTCGGCAACTCGGTGTCGCGCGTCGGCGGGTCGGCGCAGATCAAGGCGATGAAGTCGGTGGCCGGCACGCTGCGGCTCGATCTCGCGCAGTACCGCGAGCTGGCGGCCTTCGCGCAGTTCGGCAGCGACCTCGACAAGGCGACCCAGCAGCAGCTGCACCGCGGCGAGCGGCTGGTCGAGATCCTGAAGCAGCCGCAGTACCAGCCGCTGCCGGTCGAGCGGCAGGTGGTCATCATCTACGCGGCGACCAACGGCTACCTCGACGCGGTCGCGAAGGGCGACATCCAGGCCTTCGAGCAGGAGCTGTACCGGTTCCTCGAGACGCGTCACCCGGGCATCTTCACGGGCATCGAGCAGAAGAAGGCGCTCGACGACCAGCTGAAGACCGACCTGAACGCCGCGCTGAAGGAGTTCGCGGCGCAGTTCGCCGCGGCGCGCAAGACGACGGCAGCGTAAGGAACCATGCCCTCACTCATCGACCTCCGCCGGCGGATCCGCTCGGTCAAGTCGACCCAGCAGATCACCAAGGCCATCAAGATGGTGGCGGCGTCGAAGCTGCGCCGCGCGCAGGAGCGGATCCTGAGCGCGCGGCCGTTCGCCGACCAGATGGAGCGGGTGCTGGGCAACCTGGCGCGCCGCGTCGACCCGTCGGCGCATCCGCTGCTCGAGGCGCGGGACGAGAGGCGGCCGGGGGCGCGGACGCTGCTGCTGGTGGTGTCGGCCGACAAGGGACTGTGCGGCAGCTTCAACACCAACGTCATCAAGGCGGCCGCGAACTTCATCCTCGGCAGCGGCGGGCGGGAGGTCGTGCTCGGCCTCGTCGGCCGCCGGGGGCGCGACTACTTCCGGCGCCGCGGCTTCGAGGTTGCTTTCGAGCACACGGGCTTCTTCCAGCAGCTGAGCTACAACGACGCGCGGGCCGTCTCGCGCGCGGCGATCGAGGAGTTCACGACCGGCCGGGTCGACAGCGTGTACCTGGTGTACACCGAGTTCCGTTCGGTGATGAGCCAGCGGATCGTCACCAAGCGGCTGCTGCCGATTCCGCGCGAGGAGATCACGGGGGCCGACGCCGCGGTCGACTACCTCTACGAGCCGGCGCCGGAGCAGATATTGGCGGACCTGGTGCCGCGCCACATCGAGGTGCAGGTCTACCGGGCGCTGCTCGATTCGAACGCCTCGTTCTTCGCGGTCCAGATGACGGCCATGGACACGGCGACGAAGAACTCGGCGGAGGTGATCGATCAGCTGACGCTCTACATGAACAAGGTGCGTCAGGCCGCGATCACGCGCGAGATCATCGAGGTCGTCTCGGGAGCGCAAGCACTGTAGGGACCCGAGGCAGAAGGACTCCGGGCCACGGGCTACGGGGCAGACAGTTCGGCGAGAACTTCGCCGAAGGCCATGCCGAGCCGAGGACAGCAGGGACGGGCTACCGGCTACCGGCTCCAGGCTACGGAGCCCGTCACGACGGGGGCGCCGAAGCCAGAAGCCCGGAGCCTGAAGCCAGTCGCAGGCAGAGCGAATAGAGAATTCACATGAGCCAAGCAGCAGAAAAGATCGGCAAGGTCGTCCAGGTCATCGGGCCGGTCGTCGACGTGGAGTTCGAGGCGGGTCACCTGCCGGAGATCTACAACGCGCTCCGGATCACGTCGGATGGCACCGGCGGCGGCGAGGCGATCGACGTCATCGCCGAGGTCGAGCAGCACCTCGGCGAGAACCGCGTCCGGACGGTCGCGATGAAGCCGACCGACGGCATGCAGCGCGGCATGAAGGTGGTCGACACCGGCCGCCCGATCTCGATGCCCGTCGGGCCGAACACGCTCGGCCGCGTGCTGAACGTCCTCGGCGAGCCGGTGGACTTCCCCGACCGGCCGGTGCAGGCCAAGGAGCACTGGTCGATCCACCGGGCCGCCCCGTCGCTCGAGGATCAGTCGACCGAGTCGCAGATGTTCGAGACCGGCATCAAGGTCGTCGACCTGCTCGAGCCGTACCTGCGCGGCGGCAAGATCGGCCTGTTCGGCGGCGCGGGCGTGGGCAAGACGGTCATCATCATGGAGCTCATCCACAACATCGCGCTGAAGCACGGCGGCGTGTCCGTGTTCGGCGGGGTGGGCGAGCGCACGCGTGAAGGCAACGACCTCTGGCTCGAGATGCAGGAGAGCGGCGTCGTGAAGCCGGACGATGCGGCGGGCTCGCGCGCGGCGCTGGTCTACGGCCAGATGACGGAGCCGCCGGGCGCGCGGCTGCGCGTGGCGCTCACAGGCCTCACCATTGCCGAGTACTTCCGCGACGTAGAGGGGCGCGACGTGCTGCTCTTCATCGACAACATCTTCCGCTTCACCCAGGCCGGCTCCGAGGTCTCCGCGCTGCTGGGGCGCATGCCCTCCGCCGTGGGCTACCAGCCGAACCTGGCCGAGGAGATGGGC
>JAGWRA010000063.1 GCA_028876655.1 Acidobacteriota bacterium
GTGATCAAGCGCGGCCAGGGGAAGGGCTACGCGGGAGTCGAGAACGAGCTGTTCTTCGCCGACAATACCAACATGGTGTACGGCGACGCCCGCGAGGTGCTGGTAAAGATGATCCAGGCGGTCAAGGAGCTCGGCGGCGAAGGGGCGTCGGCGGCGTAGGCGGCACGGGCTCCGGGCTGCAGGCGCGGCCTGCGGCGTCCGGGCGGGCCCGTCGTACAATCGTGTGTGGACGGGGACGCATGAAGTCGACGAACGGCATCCTCTATTTCCACGCCCCCTGCTTCGACGGCCTGGCCTCGGCCGTCCTGATGTGGGATTTCCTCGAGACCCGTCGCGGCTGGACCGCGGTCAGCCTCCGGGGTGTCAACTACGGCATCAGGCCGCGCTGGCTGGCGATCAGGCCCGCCCGTCCGTTCGCGGTCGTCGACTTCCTGTACCATCCCCGCGCGGCGGTCTGGGCGGACCATCACCAGACGACCTTCCTCGACGAGCGGATGCGGCAGTCGTACGAGCGGCGCCGGTCGGACGATCGCGTCTACGATCCCGACGCGCCGTCCTGCGCCAGCCTCATCTGGCGCCACCTGCATCGGGCATTCGATTATCGCAACGACCGGTTCGCGGCGCTCGTCGAGTGGGCGACGCGGATCGACGCAGCCCGCTACCGGTCGGTCGACGAGGTCTTCGAGGCGAAGAGCCCGGCCCTCGCCATCAACCTCGCCCTGAGCCAGATCGAGGACCTGAAGGACTGCGGACGGCTGGTGCGCCACCTGAAGACGCACGACCTCGAGGAGACGAGTGCGCTGCCGGTCGTTCGCACGCATGCCGATCGCGCCCGACGGCTGTTTCTCGAGGGGATGAAGCGCTTCAGGCGTGGCGCGAAGCTCGTCGACGACATCGTCGTGTTCGACGTCGACGCCGGCAAGGCCATGGTCAGCCGGTACGCGCCCTACCGGGTCTTCCCCGACGCGCGCTACTCGGCCGGCATCGTCCGGACGGGCGACACGGTGAAGATCACGGCGATGCGGAACCCCTGGCGCGAGTTCAAGAGCGTGCCGCTCGGGAAGATCTTCCGGCAGGTCGGCGGCGGCGGGCATCAACGCGTGGCGTCAGTCGTGCTGAAGGCCTCCGACGTGCCGCGCGCTACGCAGGTCCTGGACAACGTCGTCACCTCCATCCGCCACCACGAGCGGGGCTGATCGCGAGGCGCCGTGATCGAGCGCTTCAACTTCTACGACGTCTTCGGGTTCCTCATTCCCGGCAGCGTCCTGCTGCTCGGCCTGTGGCTGCCGTTCGGCCTGCTCGACGGCGCGCTTCCCGCCACGGCATTCAGTTCGGCGCTCGTGGCGGTCGTCGTCGCGTACCTGATCGGCCACTTCCTGCAGAACTGGGGCAGCCAGGCGTTTCCCTCGACGCACAAGGGCCGCAAGCGATCGAGTCTCGTGCTCGACGAGGAATCCAAGAATCTGCCCGCCGCATTGCGGACGCAGGTGATCACGTTCGCGCGAGGCGAGTTGGGCGTCGATCTGCGAGAGCAGGCTCGGCCGGCGGCACCGTCCGGATCGACGCCCGAGGCTGAGCGTCTGCGCGAGCAGCAGCAGGCGTCAGACGGCCGCCGCGATGCGGCGTTCCTGCTGGCCCGCGAACTGCTGATCGCGAAGAAGATGGTCGGATACGCGGAACAGCACGAAGCGCTCTATGTGATGATGCGTGGCAACATGATCGCCGCGGGAATCGGAGCGATCTACCTGCTGGGCTGGGTACTGGCGACGCCCGCGGCGACGCCGATCGCGGCGGGTGCGTTGTGCGGCTCCGTCGCGGCGACGGTTGTGGCGACGACGCTGTTCGCCTGGTTCTATCCTGATCCGGAGCCCCAGCGCCGCCCCTCTCTGAGGACCAAACTGGCGAGGCTCGTGGCCGCGGCTGTCGCGCTCGACGCGCTCCTGGGAGGCATGACCCTGGGAGCCTCGCGCCTCTTCTGGGCCGACCAGCGCCTGTTATTGCTGGGTGCCGCTGCCGGGTTTGCGATACTCGCGTTGCAGAGCTCGCTGAGCTACCGCGCCTACGCCGATGAATTCGTCAAGGCCGTCTATCGCGGGTTCGTGAACGCCTGCCTCGGTGCGCGACGGGCTTCGGCACCCGGTTATCCGCAGACGGAAGGCGACGATGACTGATGGCCGGGGTGCCGTGGGGTTGCTCGCCGGCGGCGTCGCGCGCCGCTGACAGAGGATGCCGCGCGACTTCACGATCTACGTCGTCTCGCCGCCGGGCTACCGGCACGTGCTCGCTTTCGCCGAAGTGGCCAACGGCCTGTTGCAGGCGCTCGGGGAGCTCGGCTATCGCGCCACGCTCACGCAGGACCCGGCCGCCATCGAAGGCCGGGCGCTGGTGCTGGCCCCCCATCTGATCCCCGCGAGCCACTGGCGCCCGCCGGCCGATGCCATCCTCTACAACTTCGAGCAGGCGGCCGATTCGAGCGAGTGGTTCACCCGGGCGTACCTCGATCTGCTGCGGCGGCACGAGGTCTGGGACTACTCGCAAGCCAACCTCGAGTACCTGTCGTCGCGGGGCGTGACGGGCCAGCTCGTTCCGGTGGGCTACGCCCCCTGTCTCACGCGGATCCAGCCGGCGCCGGAAGACATCGACGTCCTGGCGTACGGCGCCCTCAGCGATCGGCGCATCGCCATTCTGGATGCTCTGCGGGCGCGCGGCGCGAAGGTGCGGCGGCTGTTCGACGTGTACGGTGAGAAACGCGATCGCTACATCGCCCGCGCGCGGATCGTGCTGAACATCCACACCTACGAGGCGCGGCTGTTCGAGATCGTCCGCGTGTCGTACCTGCTGGCGAACAGCCGGTGCGTAGTCTCAGAGGAAGGGACCGACGCGTCACTCGAGGCGCCGTACCGGGAGGCGGTGACCTTCGCGCCCTACGAGCAGCTGGTCGACACGACGCTCGCCCTGCTCGCCGATCCGGCCGCGTGCACGCGGCGCGCCGCCGCCGGCTTCGAGATCTTCCAGGGACGAGCGCAGAGGGACTTTCTCAGAGAGGTGCTCGGAGCCAGGCGCCAGGAGTCGCAATGAGCGATGGGCAATGAGCAACGGGTATTGCTTCACGTCGGGCGCTCAGGCGCTCGAACGGACGGCCGCTCCCTGCACATGCACGGCCTCGTCTCCGACCGCGATCTCTCCCTCCGTCCTGTGACTGAAGTTCCTGCCGAACAGGACTGAGCCATCCTCGCCGCGGCGGTAGGTCGCCAGCGTGCGAAGCGGCTCCTTGCCTCGCTCGCCGGTCTCCTGGTTCGTTGTCGGGATCGGGCAGCGGGGGCAGAGCGGCATCCCCATCAATTCCACGCTGCCGATGCGGAGGGCATCCAGCGTGTCCTCCCCGTACGGCGCGCAGCCGCGCAGGACGATGTTCGGCCGGAAGCGGTTCATGGGGAGCGGTTCGGCCAGCCGGCGATTGAGATCCTCCAGCGACGCCTCCGAGATGATCAGGAACGGGTAGCCGTCGGCGAACGCCAGCTCCGCCGGCCCCTTCTTCGAGAGCCGATGGCCTTCGTCCGGCATCCGGACCAGGCGATAGCGACCCGGCCGCTCGCGTCCCAGGTACGTCGTCGCCCAAGCCTCGGCCTCTGGTCCCTGATCGATCCCGATCGTGCGGCTCTGCCAGACCTGGACCGGCACCTCGGCGCCCGCGAGTCCAGCCAGCGGCAGCTCCAGTGGCGGCATGTCCGGCGCGGTGACGCGCAGGAGGCCGCCTGCGAGGGCGGTCCGGACCAGGCACAGTGTCCGCACCTCGACGCCGAGACGGCCATCACCGCGCTGCGCGACGAACATCCCCCGTTCGTCGACGAACATCCACTGCCTGTCGTACTGGAGCCCCATGCGGCCGACGGTCGCCCGATCGAGCGACAGGCCGCGGCACGACTTCAGGGGGTAGACGTGAAGGGCCGAAACGGTGAGCGGCGGCATGCGGCTATGCTACTCCGTCTCTTCTTTTGACTGCCCGCGGACCGCGACCTCAACGAGGAAATCCGCCTGCGCTTCCCAAGCCTCGATAACCTTCTAAATGGCTGAAGATGGTCTGTGGCCGTATGACTTCGGAATATGCTCAGAATCGTTGGTCCTTACCTTCATGAGCCACTGGATCCAGCCGGTCAAAGGCTCTCCAGGTTATACCGTCAAAATAGATTTAGATGGTTGTTGAAACTTGAACCTGTTTGGCGTATTTTGACGGTTATCAAGCGATGACCGAGGCTCCATCGGGAACCGAATCAGCCGATCCGAAGAAAGCGCCTGCCTTTGAGCTGTCGAGCGGAGCCCTCTGCCTCGATTTCGCCAACACCATCGACGACCGCCCCACCCGACCGATCGAGCTGCTGAACGGCTACGACGCGTTGACCGTCTGGGCCGAGCAGGCGGCGGTGCTGCCATCGGCGGTCGAGGAGGCGCTGCGGGCCGAGGCGGCTCGCCGGCCGGCGGCGGCCGAGGCCGCGCTCGTCGGGGCTCGAGCTCTGCGGGAGGCGATCTATGCGGTGTTCTCCGCCGCGGCCGGCGGCCGGCCGGCGCCGGCCGCCTCGCTGGCGATGCTGAACGCGGCGCTGCCTCCGTCGCTCGCGCGGCGGCGCCTCGTGCCGGATGCTCCGCAGGCGGACGGCCGTCCCGGCCGGATCATCTGGCGGTGGGACTTCTCGGATCACGCCCTGGACGGGCTGCTCGCGCCGGTGGTGAAGTCGGCCGCCGACCTGCTGACCTCTGCCGATCTCCCGAGGGTGCGCGAGTGCGAGGTGGCCACCTGCGGCTGGCTGTTCGTCGATCGCAGCCGGAACCGATCGCGGCGCTGGTGCGACATGGCGGTCTGCGGCAACCGAGCCAAGGCCCGCCGGTACCAGGCGAGGACCAGGGCGGTCGTCTTTCCGATGCCGGAGACCGGCGGCGATCCGTCGACTGGTGGGTGAGCGCTATTCCTTCAGCCGGCGCATCATCAGGCCGAACGCCCGCCGGCCGGCCTCCGGGTCGTAGACGATCACCGGCATCAGCTTGCCGCGGATCGTGTGGGGGTTGGCGCGCGCGTAGGCCATCAGGGTCCTGGCCAGTGTCAGCTTCTCCTGTGACACCGCCTCGGCATCGCCGCAGCCGGTCAGCAGGTCGTTGAACGACAGCGGCCGGACCTCGCCCCAGATGAGCGCGTCGATCACGATCCCCTTCAGCACGTTGTGCGAGAAGTTGAAGAAGAAGGCCAGGGGGGAATAGCCCTTCGCCGTCGGCCGGAATCGCTCGCCCTCTTCGAGCAGGGTGTCCCGATGCTGCCCGAACTGCTCGCGGAACGCCGACCGGTCGGCTGCCGACGCCGACAGCGACGCGGGCGGATGATCGCCGGTGAAGGCCTTCGCATCGGCCGACAGCCCGTTCATCAGCGCTTCGACGATCCGATCGCGGGCCGGCCCGCGCTCCCCGGCATCGTCGAGCCGCGCGAATTCCTGCATCACCGTCGTCAGTGCGAAGCAGAGCCACGGATAGTCGGCCACGTTGTCGTCGCGCGTCTTCATCGTGTCGCGGGCGTAGGTCGCCTCGAACCCGAACCGCAGGTGCGCCCCCATGCTGGCCGCATGGCCGAGGGCGACGGCGAGCCGGTGCCGGGCGTTCAGCTGCCGCGTCCGTTCGAGCAGGATTGCATATCCCTCTTCCTTCCGCTCGTAGTGGGACGTCGCAATCAGCATCAGCGTCTCGGCGTCGGCGGCGAACGGCTGGCCGCTGCCGTCCGGCCCCTGCAGCGCGGAGAGCATCGCGGTGATCCGGTCGAAGTTCGCGTCGGGATCCCCCTCGTCCCACGCGCGCAGCGTCAGCAGCGACAGCAGGTGCATGAAGTAGTAGTCCACCAGCATCGCCACCGCGGTCGCGTTGACCGGCTCGCTGCCCAGCTTCTCGTCGATGTAGTGCAGGACGTCGACGGGGATGATGTCGGCATTGACGTGGTCGGCAATCCCGTCCCAGTCGTTGAGCGCGTGGAACCCCTCCTCGCGGGTCAGGGTGTCGTACGCGCGGATGAACTTGTCGAGGTCGATGCGGGTGCCGGCCGTCTTCCAGACGTTCGCGCGCATGCTGTCGCGCAGCTTCAGCAGCGCCTGCCCGAGCGTCTGCGCCGCGCACAGCTCCTCGACCACCTGCCGGCGGAACGGGCCGCGGAGCGTCTTCTCCAGCTCCGCGCAGACCTCGTCGAAGGTGAACTCCTGCGGTCCGAGGGAGCGGATCGGTCTGCTGCTCATGGTAGCGAGGACGATTCTAGTGGATGGCGACCGTGCGGTGGCCGGAGACGCGTCGCCGCCGGTCAGGCGTCGGCCGCCCGCCACAGGTACCAGCTGGCGACCGTACGGTACGGCTTCCAGCGGGCACCGTGTTTCGCGACCGTCTTTGCGTCGGGAATCGTGCGCTTGCGGAAGGCGGTCGCAAAGCCCTTGCGGATGCCGTAGTCGTCGACCGGCAGCACGTCGGGCCGGCCCAGACGGAAGATGAGGAGCATCTCGACCGTCCACCGGCCGATCCCCCGGACCTCGGTCAGCCGCTCGACAATCGCCTCGTCGTCCATCGCCTGGACGTCGGCGAGCGTGGGCAGCTGGCCGTCGACGGCGCGCCGCGCGAGGTCGCGCAGCGACAGCAGCTTCTGGCGGGACAGGCCGGCGCCGCGCAGGCGGTCGTCGGACGCCCGGAGGATCTGTTCGGGGGTCGGCCCCTGCTGCGCCCGCGGAAAGAGGGCGCGGACGCGCGCGAAGATCGTGGCGGCGGCCTTGCCGGTCAGCTGCTGGTAGACGATCGCCTCGGCCAGTGCGAGGAAGACGCTCGGCGTCCGATCGAGCGGCATCCGGAAGGGGCCGATGGCGTCCATCACCCGGGCGAGTCCCGGATCGGCGGCCCGCAGGTGTGCGACGGCCGCGTTGGGATCGAAGCCGAGCGTCCCGTCGCCATCGAACAGGCCCGGCGCGGGGCCGGCCGCGGCGCCTTCGATCGCCAGCAGGCGGAACTTCGTCGTCAAGCCGCCCGGGGCCGAGAAGCCACCGGCCCGCCCGCCGGCTGCCAGCACGCGGTGGCAGGGAACGATCAGCGGAAAGGGATTGCGGCCGAGCGCCTGCCCGACGGCGCGGGCAGCGCCGCGGGTTTCGAGACGGCTGGCGATCTCGCCGTAGGTCAGCGTGGCGCCGGACGGAATCGTGCGGGCGACGTCGTAGACGCGGCGATGGAACGCCGGCAGCGCCTCCATGTCGAGGCGGACCTGCGACAAATCGCTGGCCTCGCCGCGCAGCAGCGCGGCGACCGCGTCGACCGCCTGCCGTACGTCCGGCGGCGGCGGCAGCTCCTCGGCGTCCGCGAAGTCGCGCCGGATGCGCGCGCGGGTGTCGGCCTCGCGCGCCTCGGGCAGGTGGACGCGCAGCAGACCGCGCTCGCCCCAGACCAGGGCGCAGCGGCCGATGGCGGTGTCGAAGAGGGTGAATCCGGGAGTGGGCATGGCTCTGGGGAATCGTAGCATCCCGGCGGGCCGGCGCGCCCGTCCAGGTGAAGGCGCCCGGCGGCGTGCGATACACTGCAGGACGTGACAATGGACAAGGAGCGATGAGCGGCCATGGCCAGCCTGATTGAAGCCAACGACGTCAAGCGCAAGATGTATTTCGAGTACGAAGGGGCCCCGTATCACTGCCTCGACGTGGAGATCTCCAAGCCGACGGCCCGTGGCGGGCAGACGCTGGTCCGCCTGAAGATGCGGAACCTGCTGACCCGCGCGGTGTTCGACAAGACGTTCAAGGCGGGGGAGAAGTTCGGCGAGCCGGACCTGGTGAAGGTCAACGCGACCTACCAGTACGCCGACGCGGCCGGCTACCACTTCATGGACCAGTCGACCTACGAGGATCTCGTCCTGTCGGCCGAGACCGTCGGCGACGACCGCCTGCTGCTCGCCGACAACCAGGACGTGCAGATCCACAAGTACAACGGCAATCCGATCGGCATCGAGTTCCCGCCGATCGTCGAGCTCGACGTCACCTACACCGAGCCGGGGGCGCGCGGCGACACGGCGAGCGGCAGCGTCACCAAGGCCGCGACGCTCGAGACGGGGCTCGAGATCAAGGTGCCGCTGTTCATCAAGCAGGGCGAGAAGGTGAAGGTCCACACGGAGACGCGCGAATTCGCCGGCCGCACGAGCTGACCGGCAGAGGAGGAAGCCCCATGGAGCCACGATTCGACTACGTCCACACCGCACCCGGCGCCTATCAGGCGATGGCCGGTCTGGAGCGCTACCTGCGGACCTGCGCGATCGAGGAACCGCTGCTGCACCTCATCAAGCTGCGCGCGTCGCAGGTCAACGGCTGCGCGTACTGCCTCGACATGCACTGGAAGGACCTGCGGGCGATCGGCGAGCAGGAGCAGCGGCTCTACTCGCTCGACGCCTGGCGCGAGTGCCCGTACTATACCGCGCGCGAGCGGGCCGCGCTGGCGTGGACCGAAGCGGTGACCCTCGTCGCCAGCGGCCACGTGCCCGACGCGGTGTACGAGGAGGCGCGCGCGCAGTTCAGCGAGAAGGAGCTCGCCGACCTCACGCTGGCCGTCTGCACGATCAACGCCTGGAACCGGCTGGCGATCTCGGCCCGCACGGTCCCCGGCACGTACCAGCCCGCCGCGAAGACCGCGCACTGACGGCCGGGGCCCATCGGGGCGCGCGAGCGGGTATGCTGAGTTCATGGCAGATCCCGCACAACTCGTCCCCGCGGCGCTCACGATGCCGCCCGAGCAGCTCTTTCCCATCCTCACGGCGGCGCAGGTCGCGCGGGTCGCGGCGCACGGTGAGACCCGGCGCGCACCGGCCGGCGAGGTGCTGCTCGAGGCCGGCCAGGCGGTCAACCGCTTCTTCGTCGTCACGGGCGGTGAGGTCGACATCGTCCGGCCCGGCTTCGACGGCGAGCGCCTCGTCGTCCGCTACCAGCCGGGACAGTTCACCGGCGACGTGAACCACCTCTCGGGACGGCCTGGGCTGACCGACGTCCGGGCGCACACCGACGCCGAGGTCATCCAGCTCGATCGCGACCGCCTGCTGCGGCTCGTGCAGACCGACGGCGAGCTGGGCGACATCCTGATGCGCGCCTTCGTGTTCAGGCGCCTGGTGATGATCCGCGAGGGGATCGGTGATGTCGTGGTGCTGGGATCGCCGTACTGCGGAGGAACGCTGCGGCTCCAGGAGTTCCTGTCGCGCAACGGCCACCCGTACTCGTTCCTCGATCTCGACCACGATCCGGGCGTGCAGGAGCTGCTCGACCGCTTCCACATCGGTTCGGGCGACGTCCCGGTGGTGATCTGCCGTGGCACGACCGTGCTGCGGAACCCGAGCAACCAGCAGCTGGCCGACTGTCTGGGTTTCAACGAGGCGATCGACGAGACGCAGCTGCGCGACGTGGTGATCATCGGGGCCGGGCCGTCCGGGCTGGCGGCCGCGGTGTACGGCGCGTCGGAGGGGCTCGACGTGCTGGTGGTCGAAGGCGACGCGCCGGGCGGGCAGGCGGGCTCGAGCTCGAAGATCGAGAACTATCTCGGCTTCCCGATGGGTGTCTCGGGCGCGGAGCTGGCGACGCGGGCATACACGCAGGCCCAGAAGTTCGGCGCGCAGATCCTGATTGCCCGCCGGGCGAATCGGCTGGCGTGCGAGCGCCGGCCGTACGCGGTCGAGGTGGACGGCGCGTTGTCCG
This sequence comes from Acidobacteriota bacterium, assembly GCA_028876655.1. Classification (GTDB taxonomy): domain Bacteria; phylum Acidobacteriota; class Vicinamibacteria; order Vicinamibacterales; family CAVVIG01; genus JAGWRA01. Next base: position 9,723 of record JAGWRA010000063.1, read on the forward strand.
TGCCGGCCCGCGCCGTCGTGATTGCGACCGGCGTCACGTACCGGAAACCCGACGTAGCGAACCTCCTGCGGTTCGAAGGCGCGGGCGTGTACTACGCGGCGACCGCCATCGAGGCGCGCCTGTGCGCAGATGCGGACGTCATCGTCATCGGCGGCGGCAACTCCGCCGGGCAGGCCGCGGTGTTCCTCTCTCAGACGGCGCGGCACGTGCACGTGCTGGTGCGTTCGGGCGGACTGGCCGAGACCATGTCGCGCTATCTCATCCGCCGGATCGAGGACAACCCGAAGATCACGCTGCGGACGCACACCGAGATCGTCGGCCTCGACGGCGATCGGCGGCTGGCGCAGGTGACCTGGCGTCACAATGAGACGGGGGCCAGCGAAACGTGGCCGATCGCGCACGTCTTCGTGATGGCCGGCGCCGTGCCGAACTCGCACTGGCTGGAGGGATGTGTCGCACTGGACGAGAAGGGGTTCGTCAAGACCGGGCAATCGCTCACCCTGGAGGATCTGGCCGCCGCGAAGTGGCCGCTGCCGCGGCCGCCGCTGCTCTTCGAAACGAGCCTGCCCGGCGTCTTCGCGGTTGGCGACATCAGAGGCGGCAACATGAAGCGCGTGGCCTCGGCTGTCGGCGAGGGTTCGATTGCCATCGCCCTCGCGCATCAGGTGCTGCGCGAGTAGCTGCGCGCCGGGACGAGCCCTCCATGTCGAAGACCGTCGTCCTCATCCACGGGGCTGGCGTGACCCCCGCCTGCTGGGACCACTTCGTGTGGCACTACGAGCGGCGCGGGTACACCTGTGTCGCACCCGCCTGGCCGTTCGCGGATCGGCCGGTCGCCCAGTTGCGCCATCAGCCGGATCCCGCGTTCGGCCGGCTGACCATCCGGCAGATCGTCGATCACCACGAGCGCCTCGTCCGGGCGCTGCCCGAGCCGCCCATCCTGATCGGCCACTCGTTCGGCGGCCTGTTCGTCCAGATGCTGCTCGACCGCGGCCTGGGCGCCGCCGGCGTGGCGATCGAGCCGGCTCCGTGCGCCGGTGTGTTCCCGGCGCCGGCCACCCTGCGCCAGACGCTGCCGATGCTGATGACGTGGGGGAGCTGGAGCCGGCCGGTGTCGATGACGCTGTCGCAGTTCGCCCGGAGCTGCATGCACCTGTCGACGCCGGCCGAGCAGCGCGAGGCGTTCGAGCGCTACGTGGTACCGGCGCCCGGCCGGATCTACTTCCAGGCCGGCCTCTCGATCGGCAACGGCGTCGACTTCCGGAACGACGGGCGGGCTCCCCTGCTGCTGCTGGCGGGCGACGAGGATCGTCTGGTGCCGAAGTCGATGGTGGACGCCACCTTCCGGCGGCAGCGGCAGTCGCGGGCGTTGACGGAGTACCGGTCCCTGGCAGGCCGCACGCACTTCGTGATTGCCGTGCACGGCTGGCAGGAGGTGGCCGACGTCGCCATCGACTGGGCCAGCCGGCACGCGCGATCCCGGACTGGCGGGGGGCTGACCGGCGGCCCTTCAGGTCGCTGAAGCGTTCGATTGGAGGACGGCGTATTCAGGAAGAGGGCCTGCTGCCGTGATTCCTGAACCGTTTGCCGAACCCGCCGCCGTCCGCCGGCTGCGCGACCGCTTTCGCGCCGCCGCCTTCATCGTGCTCATCGTCGGGGTGGTGGGCGCCGGCCTCCTGTACTGGCTGGAAACCCGGTCGGCCCAGCCCAGCATGGAAGAGCTGATGCCGGGCTACACGAAGATGAACGACCGCCAGATGGGGATTCTGTTCGGCCAGACGGGGGTCTTCCTGTCCGACGGCCTCGACAAGCTGAAGCAGCCCGGCGTCCAGGCGATTATCCTGGTCGTCGCCGCGCTGCTCATCGCCTGGGGCTGCTTCCACGTGTCGCGGCTGCTCGACCAGAGCCAGGAGGACGGGCCGTCGGCCCGCTGACGTCAGACCGCCCCGACGTGGTCGCGCATGGTGAAGGCGATCCGGGTGGCGCGGAGCTTGGCCTCGTGCGCCATCGGTCCGATGAAGAGATCGTCGACGCTGGCGTGGAACAGGCCGACCCATCGGTCGAAGGCCTCGGCCGTCAGCGGTGTCAGCCGCGCGAGCGCCAGGTGGACGCCGAGCGGGTTCCCCTTGAAGGTGGCCGCGCCGAAGAGCACCGATTCCCAGAAGTCGTACATCTTCGGCAGGTGCACGGTCCAGTCCACATGGGCCACCTCGTCGAAGATCGGTCCGACGAGGCCGTCCTGGCGGACGCGCGCGTAGAACGTGTCCACGAGCTGCTCGATGTCGCGGCGTGAGGTGATGTCGTGAGCGGTAGGCATCGGGTGGGCTCCGCCGGACGTCAGGACGCCCGGCCGGATCCACCCGGCGGGAAGAGGGCCGTCACCTGCGCGATCCATCGCGGCTGGGCCACCAGATCGGCCAGCGTGTAGCGGTCGAGCGTCGCGAAGAACGCCTCGAACGCCTCTTTCAGCGCGCCTCTCAGCCCGCAGGCGGGCGTCAACGGACAGGTGTCCGTCTCGCGGTCGAAGCATTCCACCAGTGCGAGGGTCCCTTCCGTGCGCCGGATCACCTCGCCGAGTCCGATGCGCTCCGGCGCGCGGGCCAGGCGGATGCCGCCCGCGCGGCCGCGGCGTGTCTCCAGGAAGCCGAGGTGCTGGAGCTCGTTGATCACCTTGACGAGGTGGTGGCGCGAGATGCCGAAGGCCTCGGCGATCTCGTCGGAGGTGCAGGGACCGCGGTCGTGCGCGGCCGCATAGATGAGGACCCGGCAGGCGTAATCGGTGAAGACATTAAGTTGCATATAAAATGCAACTTTAGCGCGGCTCTGCGCCTCCCGTCAATTCTTCCGCTTTCCCGTCTCCCGTCCCAGCCGCACGACGATGTCGTATTCGCCCCTGGTGACGGGTTGCACCGACAGCCGGCTGCCCTTCTGGTTCACCAGCATCTTCTCGAGCCCTTTCGTCTTCTTCAAGGTCTCGAGCGGCACCACGTCGGCGAACCGTTCGACGAACCGGATGTCGACCATGTACCAGGTCGGCGCATCCTTGTCCGTCTCCGGGTCGAAGTACTTGTGGCCCTTCTTCCAGGCGAACGAGTCGGGATAGCCGGGCCGCGCGATTTCGGCCAGGCCGACGACACCGGACGGCTCGGCGTTCGAGGCGTAGAACAGGACGCCGTCGCCCACCTGCATGTCGTCGCGCATGAAGTTCCGCGCCTGGTAGTTCCGCACGCCCTCCCAGCTCGTCGTCCCGTCACGCTTCAGATCGTCGATCGTGTAGGCGGCGGGTTCACACTTCATCAACCAGTAACGTCGCGGCATCGGGGCTCCTCTGCGAGGCAGCCATTCTAGATCCCGCGGGCATCCCGCGTCGACGCCGGGCGGGGCCCGGCTGGCGGTCAGCTCGCCCAGATCTCGCGGGCGTAGCGCAGGAAGTTGAGTCCCAGGATCTTCTCGATCTGGCCGGTGGAGTGTCCGCGTGCCGCCAGCCGATCGGCCAGCTCGCGGAACTGGTTCACGCCGCGCAGATCGACGACGAACGGATAGGTGTCGGCCCGCTCGCCCTTCGCGCCGATGCCGGCTGCCTTGCGGGCGGCGACTTCCTTCGCGAGCGCGGAGGCATAGGCCTGCAGATCGTCGATCTGCGTGACCGTCCCGTCGGTGCCGATCCCGACGTGATCCTCGCCGCAGACCTTCAGGGCGTGCTCGAGGTGCGCGACGACATCCGTGGCATGGGCGTGACCGCTGGCGGCGAGGAACGGCATGAAGTAGATGCCGACGAAGCCGCCCTTCTCGGCCACGAGCCGCAGCTCCTCGTCCGTCTTGTTGCGCGGCAGGTCCGTCAGCGCGCGGCAGCCGGTGTGGTTGATCGAAATCGGCTGCGTCGACACCCGGATCGCGTCGAGGCAGGTCTGCTGGCCCGAGTGGGAGAGATCGACCATCACACGGTTCTGGTTCAGCCGCGCCACCACCTCCCGCCCGAAGGGCGTCAGGCCGCGGTTCCCGGGTGCCATCGAGCCGCCGCCGATCTGGTTCTCCGGATTGTAGGTGAGCTGGATGACGCGGACGCCGAGATTGGCGAACGTGTCGATGCGATCGAGCTTGTCGCCGACCTGGGCCGCGTTCTGGAAGCCGAAGATGACGCCGATGCACCCTTCGCGTTTCGCCTGCAGGATGTCGCCCGCGCGGTAGACCTTCAGGAAGTCCTTCGGATGATCGCGGACGATCCGATCCCACACACCGATCTGCTGGATCGTGTACTCGTACGGATCCGTCTGGCCGGCGACGTACCCCAGCGTGATGTTGATGGCAGAAAGCCCCGAGGCGTGCGCGTCGTGAATGGCGCGCGCGTCGATCTGCTGCTCCTCGGTCGGCGGCACCGCCTGGTTCGAGCCGCCGGCGGTCAGGTTCGGATTCTCGAGGTCTCCGAGCGCGTTGATGATGAGGGCGCCGCGCCAGCGGTCGGCAGGGGCTGGCGCGGCCAGCGCCCGCCGCCCCAGCAGCGGCACGGCGATGGCGCCGCCCGCGGCGAGCGCGAGCAGCCGGCGGCGCTGGAGGTCGGGGTGATCGGACGGGGGATCGTCGGGTTGTCTGCTCATCACGGGTTTGGTGGTGTACCGGCCGGGCGACAGCTGCCGCGCCGCCGGACAGCGGGGCAGCCGCGGGGGACCGCCAGCATACCGCAAGACCCGGCGTGCGGTGGAGGGCGTCTACCGGCTGTTCAGAGCCGCCCAGGCCCGGCCGCGGCCGAGATCGATCGTCAGGATCATCTTGCGCAGGAATTGCGGATTCAGCTGGCCGTCGTAGATCATCGCGCGTCGGGCGGCGGCGACCGTGACCGGGCCCAGGCCGGCAACCGTGAGGTCTACGGCCTGCGTGCCCTTCGGTGGCAGCGTGAGACCCAGCTGCGTCAGGGCGTGCGGGGCGAGGAAGACCGGTCCGTTGTTGCCGCTGTCGATCTCCATCCAGAGCGTGCCGGCCCGGGCGCGGACCTCGAGGAAGGGAACGACGTCGCCGCCCGCGCCGGTCACGAGCCGGACGTGCACCGGCGTCATGTCGCGGACGCGCGCCCGCAGGCTGCGTGGCGTCTCGACCGTGACGCGGTCGTGCGCCAGGTCGAGCGTGACGGCGGCCGGCCCGAACGCGTTCAGGCCGACGAGACCGCCGACCGGCGGCGCCCCCTTGCCAAGCAGCGCACCCAGATCGAACACGCCGACTTCGACCCGCGAGCGGTAGCCGCCGATGTCCAGCGCCACGGGGCCGCACCGCGGGAGGGCGATCTGCTGGCCGTCCGCGCGGAAGCCCACCACGCGGCCGAACGGCGAGCAGCCCGCGTCGTGCACCTCGTCCGGCTGGATCAGCGTGAACCCGCCGCCGGTGTCGAAGATGAAGGGAAAGGTCTTCCGGCCGACCGCGACGTCGACCGTCCGGATGGTCGTGCTGGCGTAGGGCCGCAGCACCAGCTCGACCGGTGTCCGTGCCGGCGGCGGGGAAGCCGCCAGCGCGAGCATGGCGGTGCCACCCACGAGGAGCAGGCGGATGAGAGGGGCTCGACGGTGCATGCCGCCCATTGTGCCTCAACCCCGGTCGGACGCTTCGGCCTCGGCCGCATGATGGGCTGGCTTCGCGGATACGGCCGGGCTCGGCAGCCCTTTCGCATGTCCGGCCGTGCCCTGTCGATTCCGGTCCGGCCGGCTCGACTGATTGATGGAGGGGAGGCGCGGCGGGAGCAGGCAGGGCCGCCGCCTGTCGCGACGCGCCGACCGATCGCCGGCTGAGAGGAAGATTCCACCTGCACGAGAAGGTGGTGTCGAGGTCCGGCCCGTCAGGGAGTTGCAGCCGTAGCCGCCGCGTGACTCCGCGCGCGCCGCTCCGCGTCCCGTTTCAGCGGACGCAATGACGCCTGCCGGATCAGGATGATGCCCGCCGACAGGAACGCCCAGTAGCGTCGGAACTTCAGTGCCGCTTCCACGTCGGTGGCCACCGCGCGCGTCTCGGTGCGGAAGACCGATCCCTCCGGGCCGTCGGGATCGGCGCGCAGGGTCCAGACGATCTTCACGTAGTCCGGCTCGTCGAACGCGGCGAACGCCCCGGGATCGACACCGCGGAAGACCGGATTCGGCTCCCAGGGCTTCGTGACGGCGCCGACGACGATCTCGCGGCCCGGCGTCTCGGCGAGGATGCGCCAGCCGATCGATTGCGTCATGGCGAGGAGGCCCTTGGGCCGGTCCTCGTCGTCTGGTGCCGAGCCGAGGACGATCTCGCGCGCCCGGAAGATCGTCCGGGCCACCGGCAGGTCGAACAGGTGCATCTCGCGCGCCGCCTCGAGCGTGACGGCTGGCGGCGCCGCGACGGCGATACGATGGCGCTCGGCGACGTCGTACGCCGGCATGAAGCGATCGAGCAGCGCATCCTGCTCGTCCGGGTCTTCGGGCCGTGCGGGGTGCCCGTAGCCGCGCCAGGCCATGGCGACCCAGCAGGCGTACGCGCTGGCGGTGAGACCGGCGCCGAAGGCGAGGCCGCGGACCGCGGATCGGATGGTCGATGACGTGCGCATGTCACCCGCTCCTTCTGCGCGTCCGCTCGCATGAATCCTGCCGGACCCGTCCGCGATCATTCGGGCCGGATCGGCCGGCTCCGCGGGGACGAGCCGCGGCCGAGCCTGAAATTCCCGCGGGTGCCGGGAAGATCTCTCACCCGACGACGATGAAGGGCGCGTCGGTGTCAGTGACCGCAAGCGCGGCGTGAACGGCGACCGCAGGGAGGGTGGACTGAGTGATCATGCCCTGTGCCACTTCCATCTGGGCGATGACCGTGGCCTTGTGCGAGCCGTCGACCTCCACTTTCGGTCGGCAGCCGCGCAGCAACTGCGCCGCACGCAGGTTCGCCAGCGTCGCGAACTGAAACTGTCCCATCCCGGCCGGGCGATGAATCATGAGAGCCTCCGCGACGCCCTGCGCCTGGAACCGAGCCGGCGGTGCCGGCGTCGGCCTCCCAGCCCGGGCGCCATGCGACAGATCAACGCGATCCCCGATCGTCCCTGGCGTTGACCGTGTGAAGGATCTCCGCCACGGTCGGAGGCGCCGCCTGGCCTCCGAGCAGCAGCATGACCAGCAGCGGTGTGAGGCCCAGGACCAGCAGCGCCACGATCGTCGACAGGGCAGCCCCCATCGCCATGGTCGATGCGACAATCACGGCCAGCGTGGTCAGCCAGAGGCTGACGACCAGCCACGTGCGAGAGATATGCTTCAACATGATCTCGACCCTCCCTCGGGTCGGTTGCGGATTCCCGGTGTCGCGGTCAGCGCACGGAATCGTGCGCCCTCCATCGCGGCCCAGCGGCCGAGCCCCTTGGTCGACCGCGTGCGGGCGGGATCGATTCCGCGAAGACACGATCGGGTGTCAGTAGATAGACGCCGGGATTGACGGGGACTCGAAGGACGTGACATGTGCGCTCCGATGGATGGCCGAAGTGGGCCTGTCGGCGCGCACCCGTGAGAAGCGGGGCACTGCTCGAACGCTGGCGGGCTCAGTGCGGTTTGACGGGATCAACTATACACGATCCCGCGAAACCGCATGTTTCCGCGATCCGCGGCCACGCCCGCCTCCCGGGGTATACTTGGATCTCGACCTGCTTTCCTGAGTCCAGCGGCCATCACGGCCTCCAGCCCTCACCAAAGCACTTCACCGGAGGGCTCATGAAGGATCCCCTGTTCCGCACCGATCGGGTGGTCGCGCCCGAGCGCTGTCCGGCCTGCGCATCGCCGGCCATTGTCACGACGGCGAAGCATCCCGATTCGGAGAGCTACTGGCGCTGCACCGCCTGCGGCGAGGTCTGGAACGTGTCGCGGCGGCAGCCGGAGCGGCAGGAGGTGCGCGGATGGAGGTGAACCACGCCCGGGTCATCCGCGAGCTGCGCGAGCTGATTGCGGCGCTGGACCGTCGCGTGCCGCACGTGGAACGTGCCGGCGAAGCCTCGATCGCCAGCGACGCGGCCGCGCTGAAGGAGAAGGCCCGGCGGCGGCTCGCCGAGCTCGAGCGGGAGGATGTCCGAGACCCGCGCTAGTCCGCCTCGTACGCCCGCTTCAAGGCCGTGATGTCGAACTTCTTCATCTTGAGGAACGCCGCAGTGACCCGTCCGCTCTGCTCCTTCGTTCCGCGCTGCATCATCTCGCCCATGATCGTGGGGACGACCTGCCACGACACGCCGTACTTGTCCTTCAGCCAGCCGCACTGTTCGGCCTGCGGCACCGCCGAGAGCCGTGCCCAGACGTGATCGATCTCGTCCTGCGTCTCGCAGTGGACGACCAGGGAGATCGCCTCGTTGAAGCTGAAGTCGTGCGGGCCCGCACTGTCCATGGCGGCGAAGTCCTGACCGCCGAGCGCGAATCCCGCATGCTTCACCGTGCCAGCCGTCTCGGGCGCCTCGCGGCTGCCGTAGCGGAGGATGTGATCGACGCGCGAGCCGGGAAAGATCGACGTGTAGTGGCCGATCGCCTCCTCGCAGCGGCCGGCCATCTGTTTCGTGAACATCAGCGTCGGGATGACCGACTGCCGCAACGGGCGGTCGTCCATGTACATGATCTGCCACGACAGGCCGTAGCGATCCTCGGTCCAGCCGTAGCGTTCACTGAACGGGTACGCGCCGAGCGGCATGTGCGTCCGCCCGGCCTCCGACAGCGTCGCCCAGAGCGCGTCCACCTCGTCCTTCGTGGCGCAGCCGACGAGGAACGAGATCGACGGGTTGAAGGTGAACAGCGGACCGGCGCTGATCGCCATGAAGCCGAGGCCCCCCAGCTCGAACGACACCAGCTCGACGTCGCCCGACGGCGTGTTGCGGAGCGTGCGGACCTGCGTGACGCGCGAATCCGGGAGGGCTGAGGCGTAGAACTCGGCAGCCTGCCGGGCCTGGGTGGCGAACCAGAGGTGCGGCGTGATCTTCATCGCGCCATCCTATCAGGAGCCCCGGCCGCATTTCACACTGTGATGGCGGCCGAATCGTGGCCGGGCCGGATCCGGCAGAGTGTCGGCAATGACCTCAGCCGATGCCGGCACCGGCGGTTTCAGCCGGCGCGATCTCATGAAGGGGCTGGCCGCGACGGGCGCGGCGCTGGCGCTCGGCGCCGGCGTCCGGACGCGGTCCGCCGGGAGACCGGGCATGACCATCACGTGTGTGATCCGCTATCAGATCGACCCGTTCCAGCGCGACGCGTTCAAGGAATACGCGGCCGCGTGGGGGCGCATCATCCCCCGGTGCGGGGGTCATCTCGTCGGCTACTTCCTGCCCTACGAGGGGACGAACGACATCGGCTGGGGGCTGATCGCGTTCGACAGCCTGGCATCGTACGAGGCCTACAAGGGGCGGCTGCGGACCGACCCCGAGGCGCGCGCGAATTTTGCGATGGCGCAGTCGAAGCGGTTTATCCTGCGCGAGGAGCGGAACTTCGTCGAGGTGGTCGACGGAACCTTCGGCCTGCCATCGACGCTGAAGGGATGAGGCGATGAGATTCGCAACCACGCTGTTCGTGATCGCAACCATGGCCCCGATGCTCATGGCCGCCGGCCGGCCGGCGGCGCGGGTGCCGGAAGCCGCGCGCCAGACCATCGAGCACGCCAACGCCGCCTGGGTCGCGGCCATGAAGGGGCACGGCGACATGACGGCGGTGAGCGGAGGGTTCGCCCCTGACGCCCTCTTCATCACACCAGACGGACAAATCGTCCGGGGCGGCGACGCCATCGTCCGGTTCATGAAGGAGCGGCTGGCGCGCTCGGGTCCGGCCGTCCGCGGAGGGCTGGTGCAGGACGGCATCCGGCGCGAGGGCTCGCTCGTCTACGAGTGGGGCCATGTCACGCTCGAGTTCCCACCGCGCGACGGCAAGCCGGTGAAGATGACCGGCCGCTACCTGACCGTCTGGGCCCGGGACGCGGCCGGCCACTGGCAGATCACGAGGAACCTGTCGCTGCCGCAATGAGCCGCTTCAGAACGTCATGCTCTTCAGATCGTTGGGATGCTCGGTCGTGATCCGGTTGCCGGTGGCCGTGACGAGGGCCGTGTCCGAGTGCCGGAAGCCGCCGAGCCCTGGGATGAAGACCGCCGGTTCGACCGTGAAGACCATGTTCTCCTCGACGAGCATGTCCTCGTCGAACCGCAGGAACGGCGGCTCGTGGACCGACAGGCCGAGGCCGTGTCCGGTGCGGTGGATGAAGTACTCGCCGAGCCCGGCCTTCTGGAACACCTGCCTCGACGCCCGGTCCACGTCCTTCATCGGCACGCCCGGCTTGAGGGCCGCGAGTCCGGCGAGCTGCGCTTCCAGCATCAGCTCGAACGTCTCGGCCTGACGGAGTGTGGGCTTGCCGAGGATGCAGGTCCGCTCCGACTCGCCGCGGTAGCCGTGCAGCGCGACCTGCCGGCTGTGGATCAGGATGTCTCCCTTCTCCATGCGCCGCGTGTTCGAGAAGACGTGGGGCATGACCGTCCGGACCGGCCCGGTGGGGCTCATGGCGAAGAGATCCAGCGTGGCGCCCGGGTGCTTGTCCGACACCTCGGCGAGGATCGCGTGGTTGCCGGCCCCGTCGATGTCGATCTCCGTGATGCCGGGTTTGAGCGCCGCCAGCGACGCGCCGACGCCGAGCGCGGCGAGCCGGCCTGCCTCGAGCATCAGCTCGATCTCCGCCGCGTCCTTGATCGTCCGCATCGCCACGATCTTCGGTCCGATGTCCGCCAGCTCGAAGCCTGCGTCGGTGAAGTGCCGGGCGAGGGCCAGCGAAATGGCGTTCGCCTGGACGCCCAGCCGCGCCCCCTTCGGCAGCCGGCTGAGCAGCTTGTCCAGGTGCTCGACGTGGCTCTTGCCGCCGGCGGCCTTTTCCGGATGCTCGTAGTACACGAACAGCTCGTCGACCGAGGCCTCCGCCCGCGCGTGGGCCTCCTCGAGGGCCGGGATGATCAAGGCCGTCGACGTGGGCGTGATCACGAAGTCGATCGGCCGCGAGTAGATGATCGCCTTGAAGCCGCTCAGGTAGTACTGGTCGTCGGGCACGGAGACGAGGCAGAGCGCGAGCTTGCGTTCGTCCATGAAGCGGCGGTAGGCGTCGATGCGATGGCTGGTATCCACGGTCAATCCTCCAGTTGGCGTTGAGACGTCACCAGGCTGACGAGCACCAGTGCGGCGACCGAGAGGGGCAGCGAGAACAGGATGCTGTTCAGGTTCCCCGGCTTGTGCAGCCCGAGCTCCCAGAAGAGCGTGCCGGCGCCGCCCAGCAGCATCGACGCGATCCCGCCGGCGGCCGTGACGCGCGGCCACAGGATGGCGGCCAGCACCGCGGGCGTGATCGCGGCGCCGTACATCGTGTACGAGTAGATCTGGATGGCGAGCACCGAGGGGAAGAACGTGCCGAGCACCCAGGCCACCAGGCCCAGCGTCACGACGACGCCGCGCGTGATCCAGAGCCGCGTGGACTGGGAGGCGCCCGGATCGATGAAGCGGACGAAGAAATCCTCGGTGACGTTCGTCGAGCACGAGAGCAGATAGGAGTCGCCGGTCGTGACGATGAAGGCGACAGCGGCTGCCAGGAGCAGCGCGCCGACCGGGAAGGGCATCGAGCCGAGCGCGACCCGGAGCACGGCGGTGTCCGGGACGATGCCGGGGTAGAGGATGACGGCCGTGGAGGCGAGCAGCGTGGTGAGGGTGAGGACCACGATCGCGCCGACGAAGAAGCCGATGTTGGATTTCCGCGCGGTGCCGGTGTCGCGCGCGGCGGCGAACCGCTGGTACATGTTCTGCTCGCCGAGCAGCAGCATCAGCAGCGGCAGGAAGTAGCCAAGCGCCTGGAGGTCCGTCAGCCCTCCCGTCCAGGTGCGCTCTACCGGCGGCAGCTGGTGGAAGAAGCCGGGCCCGCCGGCATGGGCCAGGGCGAAGGGGAGCCCGAACGCCAGGCCGGTCACGATCAGAATTGCGCTGAACGCGTCGGTATACGCCACCGAGAACAGGCCACCGGTCGTGGCCATGATGACGATGAAGACGGCCGTGATGGCGCTGCCGGCGTTCACCGGGATGCCGGTGGTGAGGTGCAGGACGTATCCGCCGCCGATGAACTGGTATGAGGTGATCCCGACGTACGCGAGGAGGATGCAGACGGCGGCGAACACGCGGCCGACCGGCCCGTAGCGGCGCTCGAGGACTTCGGGAATCGTGTAGGCGGACAGGCCGCGCACCTTCTCCGCGAGGAAGAAGTAGAGGATCAGGATCCCCAGCGGCACGCCGCCGTAGAAGAAGAAGAGGGTGGCCAGCGGCCCGTGCTGGTACGTGAAGGCGGCGCCGCCGATGACCGTGCCGGAGCCGACCCAGGTTGCGAGCAGTGTGCCGACGAGGACCCAGAGCGGGAGTTGCCGGCCGGCGAGGACGAAGTCGTCGCCGGTGCGGACCTTGCGCGTCGCGAAGTACAGGCTCAGGCCGCCCATGCTCGCCAGATAGGCGAGGATGACAGCCAGATAGCGGGTGCCGCCCACCATGCGCGACGCGGCCTCCTTTCCAACCAGTGCACCTTAGCCCGGCCGTGGAGGGGGGATCAAGGAATTGGTGCGGGACCGTCCGTGGTCCGTCCTACGTGGCCGGGGCGAATCTGTTCGTGTTCAAGACGGCGGGGTAGGGGAACCCGCTAATGAAGGCGGCTACGCTTCGGTGATGCCGAGCCCCGAGAGATACGCGTACGTCTCGTCATAGTACTCGGGACTTCTCGTGCGATCGGCCTTGTCTCCAGGCGGGACGAAGATCACCATTCCTTGCCGGGCCCGCGTCAGCAGGACACGATAGGCATTCAAGAGATACCGGCGACGGTCCTCCTTATGGACTTGTATCCACGAATCGCCGCGGAACGAGCGGTAGTGCCAGCCCGCGCGGGTTCGTCGGAGATCGGCATCCCAGCTGACGCAAATCCAGTCCAGTTCAAGCCCCTGAATCTGGAACTCTGTTGCGGCGTCCTCAAGGTAGTAACTCGAACGCGTGTCGTTCCGGTCATTCAGGAACCACTGAATGGGATCCACATTCACCCTGACATCAATCGCGTGGGGCTTCAGGCGCTGGGCCTGAGAAGAGGCGACGAGCCCATACCGCTCAGAACCACGCGCGCGCTCGCGCACCCAGCTCTTTGCTCGCGTCAGATCCCTGGTGATGGCGATTGGATACTGGACGGATACATCCCTGAGCAGCTGCCTGGCTGAGTCGGAGTCACAGTCGAGAACGGCCTTCACGAACGCTGACACCTTCTCGGATCGAAACGATCGCATGGAAGTCGCAAGGTGCAGGCGGGAGTCCTCTGCGATCGCCCTGTTCTGCGCGAGCGCTTGAAGTGCCGTCGCTGCCGCATATTCTGAATCCGTCAGATCCGGGGAAATGTAGACGCGCCAGCTCGAGAACTTCTCGCCCACTGCATCCAGCCAGGCCGAGATGCCGGCCTCGCCGGTGTTGATTTCCTGTCCCCCGCCAACAAGACAAATGACCACGGCCCAGTCGCGATGACGATCGAGATAGGAAATCAGAAACTCTGGCTCGGACTGGCTGAAATCCGCAACGCCCTTGCGTTGCTTCATGAACGTCGCAGTCTTCTGAAGGTTCCAGGCCCGCTGTGCTTCGTCGAAGATGACCACGTGGTCGTATGGTGCGTCAGGGTTGCGGATTCCTTCATCGCGGAAGTTGTGCACGTTCTGGATAAACGGCTTCACTCTCTGCTGGACTGTCCCTTTACGGATGTGTGCACGTGAACGAGCCAGCTCGTCGCGAACCAGCGCCTCACGCAGAACTGCAACAAGGGGACCATTGCCGGAAAGAAAGACTGCGCGCGCATCGCCAAGGTCGCGTCGCTTGGTGGCGACATTCAGTCCCACCAGTGTCTTCCCCGCACCCGGCACACCGGTGACGAATACGATCGCCTTCTCTCGATTGGTTCGCGTTCGTTCGATGATGTCCTCGACAGCGCCGGACGTCACCCGGAGGTTCCTCGCGCCGGCGTCATTGCGCGATATCGCCTCGACTGTGTGGTTCGCGTACAGAGCTCGGGCAGCTTCAATGATCGTTGGCGTCGGCTGGTACGGCGCCTTGCCCCATTTCTCTCCATCCAACGGTGGACCGTCGGCGAATGCCAGTCCCTCATCGAGGATCCGATTCAGATCGTCCGGGCGACAACGTCGAGGCGGTCGAACGCCGTCCGGGTAGGGTGGCTGCCATGCCGTATCGCTGTGTGTGGCCTCTGTTGCGAGAAGGATCGGCAGAATCGGGGCATCGTGGCTTGCAAGATGGAAGTTCTTCAGGTCGAGGGCGTAGTCCCAGGCCTGGTTGTAGTCGTTCGTGTGGTAGCTCTGCTCGCCGCACTTGAACTCAATCGGAAAGATGGCGGGACCAGAAATCACCACCCCATCGATGCGGCTACCGAGCCGAGGGACGTCAAACTCTAGGTAGATCCAGCCGGCGATTCCGCGCAGAGTCCCCTTCAGAATCTCGATCTCCTGCTCCCATGCACGCCGCTGTGTTTCCTCGAGGTCGTGTGCGTGGGCCCTGGTGAGCTTTCCGAGCAGCTGGTCAGGGTTCTCCAACAGGAACGTCTGAACCGAGGCCGAGTAATAGGCCGAGGCGGGACGCTCGGGTGCAGGGCTGGTCACGGCGAGCCAGGATACCCCCAGTCAGCCGAGATGGGAATGAGCTTTCCCCGCTTTGCGCCGCACCCGAATCCGAATACCTCCGGATGATTAGGAGAACTCCTCCACCGGGATTGGTCCGTTGGAGTGGTGGAGGTGGCTCATGCCACTCGCAGCCGCGACTCAACTGGCCGTGGGCCGGGAACGACGAAGAGCCACTTGCACTCGCACACCGACTGATTCAGACTCGCCCCCGTATCCTCGAGAGGAGGCGCGATGGATGAGGGGCTTTCACGCCGCGACCTGCTGAAGACCGCCGCGGCGACCGTGTCGTACCTGGCCGTGGACGGGCTGCCGCCCGCCGAGGCCCAGGCGCCGGCTCCGGTCGGGACCGCCGGCGCTACGCCGGCCGCCAACGGCACCATCCTCGCGCTCGACTCCACCAGCGGCGTCTTCATCCCGCCGCGCGGGGACGCGTTCCAGAAGTTCAGCTACGGCTTCCCCGAGCCATCCGTCGCCTTTGACGGCCTGTCGATCGGGTTCCGGATCCACACCTTCGAAAATACCTACGGCCTCGACCGCGAGCGGATGAAGGTCACGCCGGACGACGACGGCCTGCTCGTCGAGTGCGCCGGATTCGTCTGGGCGGGCGGACAGCAGAAGGTGGATGGGACGCTGCGCGCCCACATCCGGCGGGCCGACGCCTTCACCGAGTGGGACGCGCAGGTCGAGATGGACCAGCCGGTGAAGTCGGTGGTCTCGATCGCGCGCGGCGTCCCGCGGGGCCGGCTCGCGGGCGGGACGGAGGACTTCTTCAACCCGAACGATGACGAGATCCTCTTCGGGTACCCGTGGGGCGCCTCGCGGCAGCGGGACGCGCGCGGGATCAACACCCCGCTGGCGATGGTCGAAGCCGGGAAGAACGACTACTTCTTTCTGTCGTGCCTGATGGATCAGGTCAGGGTCGCGCGGCTGTACTTCCAGCCGGGAGCGGATGGCTACCGCGTCGAGCTCGTCTACGAACAGGCCGGCTGGAACAAGAGCAACCGGCTCGAAGGGGCGAGGTGGCGCGCGGGACGCACGAAGACAGCCGACGCCGCGTTCCAGCCGCACGTCCAGCATGTCGAACAGGCGTACCGCCTGCCGGCCTGGGAGCACCGCACCGACGTGCCGGCCTGGTTCAACGACGTCCAGCTCGTGCTGTCGATCCACGGGATGCACTGGAGCGGCTACGTCTTCAACGACTTCGCGAAGGCGCTCCGCATCCTGGAGTGGACGTCCACGCAGATCGACCCGAAGAAGGTGATGGTGTTCCTGCCCGCCTGGGACGGGCGCTACTACTGGGAGTACCCGGTCTACAAGGTCGACGACCGGATGGGCGGCGAGGCCGGCTTCCGCCGCCTGCTCGGCGAGGGCCACCGGATGGGCTTCCGCTTCGTCCCGATGTTCGGGCTGAACTCCGCCAACACGAAGCTGCCCGACTACGCACAACTGGCCGGCGCGAGCACACGCGAGATCGACGGCAACACCTTCACGCTCGCCTGGGTGGACTGGGACAACGACCGGCACGACGA
>JAGWRA010000064.1 GCA_028876655.1 Acidobacteriota bacterium
TGAACCCCCGGACACGGCGGCTGCTGCGGGTCGACATCGCGGACCAGATCGTCACCGACCGCGTCATCAACGAGCTGATGGGCAAGGACGCCTCGGCCCGCTTCCGCTTCATCATGGAGCGGGCGGAGCAGGCGGAGGAGCTGGACGTGTAATTCCCCATGCTCCGCCCCACGACCCCCGCCGACTTCGACGTGATCCTCGCTATCATCAATGACGCGGCGCAGGCGTACGCCGGCGTCATTCCTGCCGACTGCTGGACCGAGCCGTACATGCCCGCCGACGAACTCCGGCGCGAGATCGCGCACGGCGTCGTGTTCTGGGGCGACGAAGAGGACGGACAGCTGGTCGGCGTGATGGGGACGCAGGACGTGCAGGACGTCACGCTGATCCGCCACGCGTACGTCCGGACCGATCGCCGCGGCCGCGGCATCGGCAGCCGTCTGCTCGCGCACCTGCGCGGCCGGACCACACGGCCGATCCTCATCGGCACCTGGGCGGCCGCCGACTGGGCCATCCGCTTCTACGAACAGCACGACTTCGTCGTCGTGCCCGCGCCCGAGAAGGACGTGCTGCTGCGCCGCTACTGGACCGTGCCCGAGCGGCAGATGGCCACGTCGGTGGTGTTGAGGGAGAAATAGTTACACGTCCGACGTCCGGGGAACCCCTTGATAGAATGGCCGTATGGCCCTCGGCGCGCGGGGAAGACGGGCGATCGCGGTCGGGGCGGCCGGCGTCCTGGCCGTCCTTGCGCTGCTCGTCGGCTCCGCACACCTCCCGTTCGTCCGCGCACGCGTCCTGAACCTCGTCCTCCAGAAGATCGACGGCTACGGCGTCGTCGCGCAGGCCGACGGACTCGACTACAACCTGCTCCGCCTCGACTTCCGCCTGCGCGGCGTGCGGCTCGCCGCGCCCGGTCACACCGGCGATCCGTTCTTCACGGCCGACGAGATACACGTCGATCTGCCATGGTCGGTCGTCACCGGCCCGATCCATCTGCAGGCGATCGACGTCACGCACCCGCGCATCACGATCGTCCGGACGGCTGCAGGCAGCAACCTGCCGTCGACCGTCAGCCCCGGCGGTGGAGGCGGCACGCTGTCGTCGCTGCCCGTGGACCGGCTGTCGATTCAGGACCTGCAGGCGTCGGTCCGCGACGAACCGGACGGCTTCGACGCGACGATGACGGGACTGTCGCTGGCGCTCGCGCCGTCCGGCGGCGGCATCGCCGGCCCGATCCAGATGACGTCGCCGGCGCGCGTCGCCTGGCGCGGGCGGCGCTCGTCCATCGACACGCTCGAGGGACAGCTCGGCTTCGACGGATCGACGTTGCTGCTGAACGCCGTCCGCGTGATGACGCCCGAGGGGCTCGTGCAGGCGGACGGCCGCGTGTCGTCCGTGTTCAGCAGCCCCACGCTCGCACTGACCTGGAAGGGCGAGCTGAACCTGCCGCCGCTGGCGCGCCTCGCCTCCGTGGACACGCCGGTAGCCGGGCGGCTCGTGATGACGGGGAGCGCGAGCGGCGCGGCCTCGGCGCCACGCGCGTCGATCGATCTGAACGGCCGCGGCCTGCAGCTGGCGAGCCTGCACGACGTCTCGCTCGCGGCCCGTGCCGGTCTCTCGCCGCAGCAGGCGGAGATCTCGACCCTGCGCATCGACGCCGCCGGCGGCACGCTGAGCGGGGGCGCACAGTTGTCGTTCGGCAGCGGCGGATCGACGGACCGGCCCGGCCGCGCGACGTTCGCCTGGCACGATCTGGACGTCGCACCGCTCCTCGCGCTGGCACCCGGCGGCGCGCCCGTGCGTCTCTCCGGCACGCTGGATGGATCGCTCGACGCGCGATGGACGGCGCTGCAGCCCTCCGCCGTCTCGCTCGCGCTCCGCACCGACAGCCGTGCGCCGGCTTCGTCTGCCTCGGGCCTCAACGGCTCGGTGACCCTGCACGCGGCCGATGGACGGTGGACCGCGGCCGTGGATCAGCGGGTGGGACAGGCCCTCCACCTTTCCGGCACGACAGGCGGCGCCGTGGGGGACACGTTCAGCCGGACCACCCTCGGTGACGCCAGCCGCCTCGTGCTGTCGGTCGCCAACGCCGGGACCGCCTGGCGGACGGCACGGGCGCTCGGCCTGATCGGATCGTCGCCGCCCCCGGGCGTCGCAGGCGCGGCGCAGGCCACCCTCGCCCTCCACGGTGTCCTGTCCGATCCGCAGCTCGACGCAACGGTGGTCGCGGAAGGTGTGACGGCCGGCGGCCTCGGACCGATCGCCACGCGCGCCACGGTCTCGGCCTCGACGGCTGCCGCACGATTCGACTCGCTGACGGCAACGATGGCGCAGAGTTCCCTCGCGGCATCGGGTGCGATCGACTTCACGACGCAGAAGATCAGCGGAACCGCGCACGCCACGATCGCCGACCTCGCCACACTGGGTGCGGCGCTGCCAGCGGGTCTGCACCCATCCGGCTCGCTGCAGCTCGACGCCACGATTGGCGGCCGGCTGCCCCGGCCGACCGTGGAGGCGTCGGTCACGGGCCGCGATCTCGCCGCCGCGGGACAGACCTTCGCGCAGCTGACGGCGCGGGTCGGGCTCGTACACGACACGGTGACGGCCGACCCGGTCACGCTGACGCAGGCCGACGGCCGCCTCGATATCCACGGGCAGTACGACCTCGGTCGCGGGACCTACACGCTGAAGGCCGACGGCCGCCACCTCGAGGTCTCGCCGGTGCCGGCCGCCGCGCCGGGCGCCGCATCGCCCGCGCCGGTGCACGCGCGCGTCGATCTGACGATCGACAGCCATGGCTCGATCACCGCTCCGGAGGCGACGGGCCGCATCGACGCGACGGGCGTCTCGTGGGGATCGATCGATCTGGGCGCGGCGCACGCGACGCTGCAGGCGACCGGCGGTACGCTGCGGGTGGACGGCGGCCTCCCGGCCTTTTCGGCGACGGGCCAGGCGACGGTCCGGCTGCAGCCGTTCGGCGCCTTCACGCTGCACGCCAATCTGGCGCCGGCCGATGTCACCCCGCTCCTCGCCAGGCTGCCGCATCCGCCGCCGGCGCCGATCACCGGATCGATGGCGGCCGGTCTCACCGCCACGGGGGACCTCTCTCGTCCGTCCGGCGTCACGGCGACGATCGATCTGCGGAAGCTCGATGGCACGATCGCCTCGATGCCGATCCACCTGGCGGCGCCTTCGTCGATCCGCTATGGGAACCGCGTCATCGACGCGCAGCCGCTCGACCTGAAGATCGGCGATGCGGCGCTGCACCTCTCCGGCTCCCTCGGACAGCCGGCGGGCGACGCGCTCGACGCCCGGCTCACCGGTCCGCTCTCCAGCTTCAACCCGGTCGTCGCCCTGCTGGAGACCGAGGCGACGGGCAAGCCGGCAACGACCGCGATCGACGGTCGGCTGGATTTGCAGGTGCATGCCGAAGGGCCGCTCGATCGCCCTGCGGTGACGGCCGGCGTCAACCTGCGCGACGGCCGCGTGGAGATCGCCGGGCAGCCGCCGGTCACCGCCATCACCGTCACCGGCTCGTATGGTGACGGCGTGCTCACGCTGCCGACGCTGTCGGCGACCTTCCAGAAGGCGGAACTGTCGGCGAAGGGACGGGTGCCGCTCGGTGTGCTGGCAGAGCACGTGCCCGCCTCGTATCTCGCGACACTGCCTCCAGCGGCCTCTGGTCCGCTGCAGCTCTCGGCCACGTTCGATCGCCTGAGTCCCGAGCTGCTGAAGCCGTACGTCAGCCCGTCCACGCTTCAGCAGATCCAGGGAGCGATCTCCGGGTCGCTCGAGGTGCAGGCCGATCGTCCGACGCTCGCCCGCACGCGCGCCACGCTCACCCTGCAGCACGCCGACCTCACCCTCGGCGGCGTCCCCTTCAGCCAGGAGCAGCCGACGCGGCTCGTGCTGGAGAACGGCCGGCTGCAGATCGCGTCGCTGACGTGGGGCGACACGACCCGCTCGGGCGGCAACCGGATCTCCCTCAGCGGCAGCGCCACGCTCACCGGCGATCGGCCGGCCCTGGATCTCACGGCGAACGGCGATCTCGACCTGCGGATGATCGGCGCGTTCGCCTCCGGCCTCACCACCGGCGGGCGGGCGCAGCTGCGGGCGCACGTCGGCGGTCCGCTTTCTTCCCCGCGGCTCGACGGACAGATCGCCCTCGCGAACGGCGCGCTGCGCTACCAGGATCCGCAGATCGCGATCACGAACCTCTCGGGGACGATCGGCCTGGCGCCCGACAAGATCACGATCGCCGGCCTCGACGGCGAGGCCAACGGCGGCGCGCTGCACGTCTCGGGCGACGTGGCCTACCACGGCACGAGCCTGGGTCCCGGCCGGATCGATCTGACAGGCCGACAGCTCGCCCTCGACCTGAAGGGCCTGCGCACGGAACTCGACTCGACGCTCGCGCTCGGCATCAACGAAGGCCAGCTCGGACTGTCGGGCTCGGTCACGGTGCTCCGCGGGGCCTATCGCCAGCCCTTCACCATCGCCGGCGGCCTGCTCTCGATCCTCCAGCAGGAGGGGATCACGGTCGCCTCGAGCGGCCCGCCCTCGCTCCTCGACACGATGACGCTCGACGTGAAGGTGTCCACCGCCCGCGACATCCTCGTGGACAACAACTACGCGAAGCTCGCGCTCGGTCTCGACCTGCAGGCGGGCGGCACGGTCGCCCAGCCGGGCCTCACCGGGCGGGCGACGATCCAGGAGGGCGGCGACATCTACCTCGGGGGGAACACGTACCGGATCAGCGGCGACAGCGCGGTGGACTTCATCAACCCGACCGGCATCGAGCCCGACCTCAGCGTCACCGCGAAGACGCAGGTCTCGAGCTACGAGATCACCCTGGGCCTCGACGGCACGCTGCAGACGCTGACGCCGACCTTCACCTCGGCCCCGCAACTCGACCAGGCCGACATCGTCTCCCTGCTGCTCACCGGCCAGACGATGCAGCAGGGGAGCCTGGCGCAGGCGGCCTTCGGCAGCCCGCAGGTGCTCGGCTACCTGTCGGGCGAGTTCCTGGGAACGGCCGGACACGCCGTCGGCCTCGACACGCTGCGGGTGCAGCGCGGCCTGCCTGACGTGAGCTTCGACCCGGGCCTGGTCGCCAGCGAGACCGATCCCTCGTCGCGCCTGACCTTCGGCAAGAACGTCACGAAGGACCTGCAGCTCATCTTCTCGCAGAGCCTGACGCAGAGCGGCGGCCTGACGTGGATCGTCAGCTGGATGCCGCGGCGGACGATCGACCTGCGCGCGACGTCGCTGGACGATGGGACGCGGCGCTACGACTTCATGCAGGAGCTGAACCTCTTCGCACCGAAGGCGGCGGCGACCGCGTCGGCTGGCGGGCCGGCGGCCGCCGAGCGGGTGGCGGAGATCCGGTTTGCCGGCGTTCCCGGCGAGGCACCTGCAACGCTGCGCGGCCAGCTGAAACTGAGGACCGGCGACACGTTCGACTTCTTCCGCTGGCAGGACGATCGCGATCGGCTGCAGCGGTACTACCAGCGGCAGGGTTACTGGGAAGCGAGCGTGCAGACGCAGCGGACGGCCGTGACCGTGCCGGCCCGGGGCGACGAGCCGGCGCGCCAGGCGGTCGCCCTGACCTACACCATCGAGCCCGGCCCGCGGACGACCCTGCAGATCGACGGCTACGACCTGCCCACCGACGTCCGGAAGCAGATGGAGCAGGCGTGGACCCGGTCGGTCTTCGACCAGTTCCTGCTCGGCGACCTGCAGACGATCGGCCGCGCGTACCTGGCCGGGCGCGGCTACCTGCGGGCGCGGGTGGATGCCACCGTGGCGCCGAACGCCAACGCCGTCAGCAAGCGGATCGACGTGCAGATCGACCCGGGCCCGCGATCGACGCGCCAGCAGATCGTCTTCACCGGCAACCGGCAGGTGACGACCGACCAGCTGCGGGAGCTCGTCGAGGACCAGCAACTGGCGCGGAAGGCGTGGGTCGATCCCGGCGCGCTCCAGCAGGCAGTCGCGGCGTTGTACGACCGGATGGGGATGCTCGACACGAAGGTGCGCGTCGAGCCGTTGCAGTTCAAGGGGACGCTGGCCGAGCTGCCGGTCGCCATCGACGAAGGGCCGCTCTTCCAGATTGGATCGGTGACGATCGACGGCGCGCACGCGAAGCCGGCCGCGGTCGTGCGGCAGGCGCTCGACCTGCCAGCCGGGCTGATCTACACGCCGGCGTCAGTGCACGACGCCCTCGCGCGCGTGGACGCGGCCTACCGGCAGGACGGGTTCAATCGCGAGCGGACGTCGGTACAGGTGACGCCGCACGCGGGAACCGGGCGCGTCGATCTCGCCGTGACGATCGACGAAGGGCCGCAGCAGGTGCTCACCGGCATCGAGACGTCGGGCGTGGCGCACACGAACCCGGCGCTCGTCAGCCACGCGCTGCGGTTCAAGACCGGCGAGCCGGTGAATCTGGCCGACTGGGCGCAGGCGCGCAAGCGGCTGTACGACACCGGCGTGTTCAAGAGCGTGGACATCCAGCCAGTGCCGACCGAGATGGGACCGCCCGCACCGAACGCGCAGGGGATCCCGACGCAGCCGGTGCGGGCGAAGGTGACGCTGCAGGAGTGGGCGCCGCTGCGCTTCCGGTACGGCTTCCAGGTGCAGGACCAGCAGTCGATCAGCGGCTCGGGCCGGACGCTCCGCCCGGGGCTGGCGGGCGACCTGCTGTACCGCAACCTGTTCGGCCGCGCGATCTCGACGGGCGCCGCCGGCCAGTTCACGAAGGACTACCGGGCGGGCCGCGCGTACCTGACCGCACCGGGCGTCTTCGGCCTGCCGGGCATGACGAGCCTGTACCTGGAGCGGACGCACGAGCTGTTCAACCCGTCGGCGCCGAGCACGCCGTACATCACCGACGACACGACGCTCTCGGTCCAGCAGCAGCTCCGGCAGGGACGCCGCCTGAGCTTCTCGTACGGCTACGCCTTCGAGCGGAACCATACGTTCGACCAGCACATCGATCCGAACAACCCGTTCCCGTTCGACCTGACGGTCAACATCGGGAAGCTGACGACGACGGCGTTCTACGACACGCGGAACGACCTGGTGAGCCCGACGCGCGGGCTGTACACGACGTCGAGCTTCGAGTACTCGGCGCCGGGTCTGGCGTCGGACCTGAACTACGTGAAGTTCCTGGCCCAGCAGCGCTACTACCGGGCGCTGCCGAAGTCGATGGTGTTCGCGACGAGCGCGCAGGTGGGGATGGCGCGCGGCTTCGGGCAGGACATCATCCCGAGCAAGAAGTTCTTCACCGGCGGCGGCAACACCGTGCGCGGCTACGCGCTGGACGCGCTGGGGCCGAAGGACTTCTTCGGCGACCCCACGGGCGGCGACTCGCTGCTGGTGTTCAACGAGGAGCTGCGGTTCCCGCTGTTCTGGATCGTCCGGGGCGTGGGGTTCTTCGACGCCGGCAACGTCTTCCCGACCATCGGCGACCTGTCGCTGATGAACCTCGACACGTCGGTCGGCTTCGGCCTCCGCTTCCACACGCCGTTCGCCCTGCTGCGGATCGACTACGGCATCCCGCTGGTCCGCACCACCGGCATGCCCTTCGGCCGGTGGTACTTCTCGATCGGGCAGGCCTTCTAGCGGCTACCCTCCCCGCACCGTCCGCATGATCGCCTGCACCTGCGGCACTTCGGGGGCATCGGGCGCCAGCTTCAGGAAGGCTTCGAAGTGGGTCGCCATGAGGTCGATCCGCTTCAGCTTGTAGTACGACATCGCCGCGTAATAGTGCGCGTAGGCGAAGGTCGGGTCGAGCAGCGCCGCCTTCTGGAAGGCGTTGGCGGCCTTGGCGAAGTCGGGCACCAGGCTGAACGCCATGCCGAGCTGGTAGTACGCGTACGGATTGTCCGGCCCGAGATCGACCGCCTTCTGCGCCATCTGCACGGACTGCGCGTTCTGGTGATTGACGAGCGCTTCGCCCGACAGCCCGACGAAGTGCCACGGGTCCTTCACGTCACGCGCCGCCAGCTCCTTGTACAGGTTCCGCACCTGGTCCCACTGGCCGAGCTTCTGGTAGCTCTGGGCGGCCATGTACTGGATGCTGGCCTTGGCCGCCTCGTTCGCCTTGATGGCGTCGGGGGCCTTCTGCACGAGCTCCTGGTACTTGCCCGCTTCGTACAGCTTGCGGACCTCGACCTGCGGCGGCACCGCCGGCTGCTGGGTGGCGGACGTCTGGGCCGTCGTCGACGGGCCGGCCGGCGCCGGCGCCAGCAGGAGGCCGACGAGAATCAGGGCGTGCATACGCGTCTCCTTCCGCGCCGCCACGGTGCGGCGCTCTCTTCAGGATATACGACACCGCGGGGGGACGATCGGGCGAGCTCATCCGGTCTTCTCAAGGGGCGGCCGACTCCGCTATAGTCCGGGGATTGCCATTGTTCAGCTGGAAAGGGGCCGCGCCCATGCCTGTTCGCCGAACTTCTCGCCTCCGGCTCGCCGCGGCCGTCCTGGCCGCCGCCGGCCTGCTCACCTCTTCGTTCTCCCTGCAGGCGGCCTCGCCGGCCGTCCGCGCGACGACGGCGGCGCAGGGGGCCCCGGCGGCGCTGCCGACCCCGGAGCAGTTCTTCGGTTTCCGGATCGGCACGGACAACAAGCTGGCCCGCTGGGACAAGATGGTCGAGTACTACAAGCTGGTGGCCGGCGCATCCGACCGGGTGAACATCCGCGACCTCGGGCCGTCGACCAACGGCAACCCCTTCGTAGCCCTCGAAATCAGCTCGCCCGACACGCTGAAGAACCTCGACCACTTCAAGGAGATGGAGCGCCGGCTCTACTTCCAGGGTGGCCCGCCGACCCCGGCCGAGCGTGACGAGATCTTCCGGACGGGCAAGGTCGTCCTGGTCATCACATGCAGCATCCACGCCACCGAGATCGGCGCCACGCAGATGTCGCTCGAACTGGTGCACCGGCTCGCGACCGACAACTCGCCGGAAGTGAAAAAGATCCTCGACAACGTCATTTTCGTCCTGGTCCCCAGCCTGAATCCCGACGGCGAGATCATCGTCACCGACTGGTTCAACCGGAACATCGGGACGCCGTACGCCCGCAGCCCGGTGCCGGTCCTCTACCACCCGTACGTCGGCCACGACAACAACCGCGACATGTACATGTTCACGCAGAAGGAGAGCCAGATGACGGCTCGCCTGCTGTGGCACGACTGGTACCCGTCGGTGTGGCTCGACGAGCACCAGATGGGGAGCATGGGGCCGCGCATCTTCACCATGCCGGCGACCGATCCCATCAACCCGAACGTCAACCCGCTCATCTACCGCTGGAACGGCATCCTGGGGCAGCTGCAGGCGGCGGCGCTCGAGGCCGAAGGGAAGAGCGGCATCATCTACAACTCCACGTACACGAACTTCTGGGAAGGGGCGATGGCGTGGGCCGGCTGGTGGCACAACGAGGTCGGCCTGCTGACCGAGGTGGCGAGCGTGGACATCGCGGCCCCCACCGATCAGAAGATGGCGCACCCCGGCCAGCGGTCGGGCGAGGAGGCGAGCTTCCAGGAACAGATGCGCCAGCGGCTGGAACACCCCGACGAGCCGCTGCCGGCGCCGCGCGACATCACGCCGCGCACGGTCTACCCGCGGCCCTGGATGGGCGGCCACTGGACGCTGCGCGACATCGTCGACTACGAGATGACGGCGACCATGGCGCTGCTGACCGGCGTGGCGGAGCAGCGCGAGACGATCCTCCGCCAGATCTACGCCGTGAACGCCGAGACGGTTCGCGGCGTGAAGGGTTTCCCGTCGGCGATCGTGATTCCCGTGGACGGCCAGCACGACGCCCGCGAGGCGGTCCACCTGGTCGACAAGCTGCAGATGGCCGGCGTGGACGTCTACCGGGCCGACGCGCCGATCGAGGCCGACGGCCATACGTGGCCGGCGGGCACCTTCGTCATCCCGATGCACCAGGTCTTCGCGCGGTACGCGAAGGACATGATCGAGCCGCAGACCTATCCCGAGGTGCGGCTGACGCCCGACTCGCCGCCGATCCCGCCGTACGACGTCACCGCCTGGTCGCTCGGCATGCTGCTCGGCGTGCAGACGACCTTCGTGAAGCAGGCGCTGCCGGCCGACGCGAAGCTGACGAAGCTGGACGGCGTGCCGGCGCTCGCCGGACGGGTCGCGGGGACCGGCAGCCGGTTCGTCTTCCCGTACGACGGCGCCGACACGGCGGCGGCGATCAACCAGCTGCTGAAGGACGGCGCGCGCGTGTCGCTCTTCTCGACGCGCGAGGGGGATTCGTCGCAGGCGTCGGTCGCCGTCACGGGTATCTCACGGGCGCAGATGGAGACGGCCGCGAAGAGCTGGGATCTCGACGTGCGGGCGGGGGCGATGCCGAAGGCCGCGCCGGCCGGCGCGGTGGCGATCAAGGCGCCGCGGATCGGGATGTACCAGCCGTGGACCGGCGGGAACATGGACGAAGGATGGACGCGCTGGGTGCTGGAACACTACGGCTTCCAGTCCTCGCCGCTGCACAACGCCGACATCCAGGCCGGGAAGCTGCGCGAGAAGTTCGACGTGATCATCCTCGCCGACCAGGCGCCGACCCAGATCGTCGACGGGTGGGACTATTCGAGCATCCGTCCCGAGTATCGCGGCGGCATCGGGGACAAGGGGGTCGACGCCCTGCGCGACTTCGTGGCCCACGGGGGTACGCTCGTGACGCTCGGCCAGGCGAGCGACTTCGCAATCAAGGAGTTCCCGATCCCGGTCCGCAACGTGAAGGACGGGCTGAACCGCAACCAGCACTTCGCGCCGGGGACGATCCTGCACGTCGAGGTCGACACGACCAACCCGATCGGCTACGGCGTTGCCCCCGAGACGTGGGGCTTCTACATCAACAGCCCGTTCTTCGAGGTCCGCAAGGGGTTCTCGCCGGTGAAGACCGACGTCATCGCGCGCTACCCGAACACCGACCTCGTGGCCTCGGGCTGGCTGAAGGGCGAGCAGTACATGGCGGGCCACGCGGCGGTCGTCTCGATCGACATGAACCCGGGCCGGCTCGTGCTGTTCGGCCTGCGGCCGCAGCACCGGGCGCAGACGCACGCGACGTTCCCGCTGCTGTTCAACGCGCTGTATCTGGCGACGGCGAATCAGTAGGGATCAGGGATTAGGGATTGGGGGTTGGGGATTAGGGATTGGAGGCGTCGAGCAGCCTGCGCGACGCCGGGTGCTGCGGGTGCTCCAGCACCTCGGCGGGACTGCCCTCTTCCACGATCTGCCCCTCGGCCATCACGATCACCCGCTGGGCGTGCTGGCGGGCGAACTCGACGTCGTGGGTGCTGATGAACAGCGTCCGGCCGGTCCGGCCGAGCGCCGTCAGCGAGGCGCCGAGCTCCTTGCGGCGGGCCGGATCGAGCGAGGCGGTCGGCTCGTCGAGCAGCAGCAGCGGTGGATCGAGGGCGAGCGCGCGCGCGATGGCCACCCGCTGCGCCTCGCCGCCCGAGAGCTCCCGCGGCAGGGCCCGGGCGCGCGGGGCGACCGCCAGCGTCTCGAGCAGGGCCATCGCCCGCTGCCCGGCTTCGGCGCGCGGCACGCCGAGCGCGTGCACCATCGCCAGCGTCACGTTGTCGAGCGCCGTCAGGTGCTCGAACAGGTGATGCCGCTGGAACACCATCCCGACCTGCCGCCGCAGCGCCCGCAGGCGCGATTCCGGGGGGACCGGTCCCGGCCGCAGCATCACCTCGCCGAGCGCAATCGATCCACGGGTGAAGGGCTCGAGCGCCATGGTGGCGCGCAGGACGGAGGTCTTGCCGACGCCGGACAGCCCCATCAGCGCGACGCACTCCCCCCGCGCCAGCCGGATGTCCACCCCGCGCACGACCTCGCGCGCGCCGAACGCCAGATGGAGGCCGCGGATGTCGAGAACCGGCGCGTTCATGCGGTCGGGGCCTTCCATCGCAGTTCCAGCCGCCGCGCCAGGTGCGCGAGCGGCAGCGAGAGGACGAGGTAGAACGCCCCGCACAACAGCCCGGGCAGCAGCCAGCTGCCGCTGTTGGCGGCGAAGATCTGCGCCTGCTTGGTCAGCTCCACCACCGTCAGCACCGAGACGAGCGACGAGTCCTTCAGCAGCGCCACGAAGTCGTTGGTCATCGGCGGCAGCGCCAGCCGGAAGGCTTGCGGTCCGCGGACCAGGCGGAGGACCTGCACCTCGGAGAGCCCGAGGGTGCGCGCCGCCTCGAGCTGCCCCTTCGGCACGGCCTCGAGGGCGCCGCGGTAGATTTCGCTCTCGTACGCCGCGTAGTTCAGGCCCAGGCCGATGAGCGAGGCCCAGAAGGCCGGCAACCGGACGAACGAGGCGAAGCCGTAGTAGATGACGAAGAGCTGCAGCAGCACGGGCGTGCCCCGCATCAGCTCGACGTAGCCGAGCAGGACGGCGCGGACGACCCGGCCACCGTAAATCCGGCCGGCGGCGATCAGCATCCCGACCAGCACCGCGAGCGCCATCGATCCGCACGAGATCACGATCGTGACGCCGGCGGCCTGGAACAGCGCGGGGACGAAGACGCGCAGGCTCGCCAGCAGGCCCGGCTGCGCCGCGCCGGCCGGACGCTGCGGCACGGCCGCGGACGCCCGTTCGCGCACGAGCCGGGCCTCGAAGGCCGCCTGACGGTCGTTCCAGACGTCCCACTTCCTGAAGATCCGCTCGAGCGTGCCGTCCTTCATCCGGGCGAGCAGCACGCGGTCGATCCGGTCGCGCAGCGCCTCGTGGCCCGGCGCGAGCACGCCGACGTAGTGACCGACCTCGAGGGGCTGCGGCTGGGTGTAGAGACCGGACACCTGGCGCATGGATCGGGCGGCGATGATGTTGTCGAGCACCACCCCATCGAGGCGGCCCGACTGCAGGTCCTGGTAGGGATGCACGTCGTCGTCGTACGACACCGGCGTGATGCCGTCGATCGGAGCCTGCCGCATCAGCATCGCGTACGCCATCGTGGCGCCGAGCGTGCCGACGCGGCGGCCGCGCAGGTCCGCGAGCGTCCGGAACCGGTCGCGGTCGGCCGCGCGCACGGTGAGGACCTCGGTGAACTCGTAGTACGGGACCGTCTCGAGCATGCGGGCGCGGCGGGCCGGCGTGTCCTCGACGCCGCTCATCCCGATGTCGAAATCGCCGCGGCGCACCGACTGGTCGATGGAGTCCCACTCGCAGGGGATGAACTGCGGCGTCCGGCCGAGGCCGGCGGCAATGGCAGCCGCCACCTCGACGTCGAAGCCGCGCATCACCGACGGGTGATCCGGATCGGCTTCGACGTACGGCGCCCCGCCCTCCGGATCGCCACCCCAGCGCAGCACCGCCGGCGCCGGCCCCGTCGCAGGGGCCGCCTGGGCGTCCGCGCCCGCTGCACCCGCGTGCGCCGGCGAGGCCAGCCAGACCGCCCCCGCCACGACCGCCAGTGCCGCCAGGCTCAACAGGGATCCCCGAAGCGTCACGCGCGCGCGGAGCATCGTGAAGGGATGATGCCACAAAGGGAGGGAACTTCGATGAGGCCTGCAGGCGACAGGCTATCGGCGGTAGGCGACAGGGCTGTCTCCCTGCCGCCCATAGCCCGCCGCCTATCGCCTGCACGGGCGCCTCACCCGCGTGGCGGAGATTCGCACCGCCGACACATGGCGCCCTTCCTATGCTAGAGTGCCGCGGACGGGCGCCGGCAGCTCAGGCGCGGCGGGGGGCGACGAGGTGGCGGCGATCCGGATCCTGGTGACGGGCGGCACGTTCGACAAGGAGTACAACGAGCTCGACGGCACGCTCTTCTTCAAGGAGACGCACGTCCCTGCGATGCTCGGGCGGGGCCGCTGCCGGCTCGACGTGGACGTCGAGACGATCTCGATGATCGACAGCCTCGAGATGACCGACGCGCTGCGCGCCAGGATCGTCTCGCGGTGCCGCGAGGCGGCCGAGACGCGGATCGTGATCACGCACGGCACCGACACGATGGTGACGACGGCCGGCGTGCTCGCCGCAGCGGGGCTGCCGAAGACGATCGTGCTGACGGGCGCGATGATCCCCTACGCGTTCGGCAGTTCGGACGGCCTCTTCAACCTCGGCAGCGCCCTGTCGTTCGTCCAGGCGCTGCCACCCGGCGTCTACGTGGCCATGAACGGCCGCTGGTTCGACTGGGACAAGGTACGGAAGAACAGGAACACGGGGATCTTCGAAGAGTCTTCATCATGACCACCCACACCGGCCCCAGCCTCCAGGAAACCTACGCGCCGAACAACGCCTGCTTCGGATGCGGGCCGGCCAATACGAAGGGGCTGCGGATCCGCAGCTTCGCCGAAGGCGACGAGGTCGTCTGCGACTGGCAGCCGTCGCCGCACCACGAGGCGTATCCCGGCATGCTGAACGGCGGGATCATCGGCACGCTGATGGACTGCCACTGCAACTGGACCGCGGCGCATTTCCTGATGAAGCAGGCGGGCGCCGACACGCCGCCGTGCACCGTGACGGCCGACTACGCCATCAAGCTGCGGCGGCCGACGCCGAGCGCCGGCCCGGTCCACCTGAAGGCGCACGTCGTCGAGTCCACCGAGGACCGCGCCGTCGTCGAGGGGACGCTGGAGGCCGACGGCAAGGTGTGCGCCACCTGCCGAGGCACGTTCGTCGCCGTGAAACCCGGACACCCGGCGTATCACCGGTGGTGAGGAGCGAACAGGAGGTCTCAGCCTTGAAGTCTTTCATCCGCCTCGCTTCGGCCGTTCTCCTCGGCGTGCTCGTCGCCGCGCCTGCCCGCGCTCAGCAAGTCGACTGGGCGAAGATCGGCCAGGAAGCAGCGGCCACCCTGGAGCAGTACATCCGGATCGACACGACCAATCCGCCCAGCCACACCGTGAAGGCAGCCGACTTCCTCGAGGCCATCTTCAAGCGCGAGGGGATTCCGGTCACCCGGTACGAGCCGGCGCCCGGCAAGTCGATCATCCTGGCGCGCCTGAAGGGCTCGGGCACCGGCGGCAAGGCGATCCTGCTGCTGAACCACATGGACGTGGTGCCGGCCGACGCGGCGAACTGGAAGTACCCGCCGCTCATCGGGAAGCTGATCGATGGCGAGATCTGGGGCCGCGGCGCGATGGACATGAAGGGGCTGGGCGTCCTCGAGCTCTACACGATGATCGCGCTCAAGCAGGCCGGCGTGCACCTCAATCGTGACGTCATCTTCCTGTCGGAGCCCGACGAGGAGACCGGCGGCGCCGACGGCGCCCAGTGGATGATCGCCCACCACTATCAGGACCTCGACCCCGAGTACGTCATCGACGAAGGGGCGTTCGGCAGCAACGATCTCTACACGCCCGGCAAGACCGTGTTCGGCATCTCCGTCGAGGAGAAGCGGGTCGTCTGGATCCGCGTCACGGCCACCGGCGTGGCCGGCCATGCGTCGCAGCCGACCAGAACCAACCCGAACGACGAGCTGGTCAAGGCGCTCGCCCGTCTCCTCGCGCAGCCGCTCCCGACCGGCAACGTCCAGGTGCTGAAGACGATGGACGCGAAGCTCGGGACGATCTCGGACAACAAGTTCATGAACGCCATCCGCCACTCGACCATTTCGCTGACGACCATGCAGAGCGGCGTCGGCAATCCGCCGAAGGTGAACGTGATTCCGGGCGAGGCGACCGCCACGCTCGACACGCGCCTCCTGCCGGGCGTGGATCCGAAGGCGTGGGTCGAGTTGATCGAGAAGCGGCTGGGCGATCCGAAGCTGAAGGTGGAGGTCATCCAGCAGAGCGCCGGGTCGATCCTCAGCCCGGTCGACTCGGCGATGTACAAGGCACTCGAACACGCCATCACCACCGTGCACCCGGGCGCGATCGTCACGCCGGTCCTCGTCCCCTACGGCACCGACGCGAACACCTTCCGCGAACACGGCACGAAGAGCTACGGCATCTACCCGATCATCGCGCCGACCGTGCTGGTCAACACCATGCACGGCGACAACGAGCGGATGCCGGCCGCCCAGCTCGCACCCGGCACGCGCATCCTGTTCGAGGCCGTGCGGGAGGTGGCCGGCGGCCGGTAGCGATCGGCACGGGCGCCGGAGCGTGGATCCATGATCATCGGACTCGCCTCCCCGCCCCTCGCCTCGTCGGTCGACGAGGCGCTCGACCGGATCGAACAGTCCGTGTCGGACGCCGCCTCCAGGGGCGCCCGGATCGTCTGCCTCCCGGAGGCCTATCTGCCCGGCCTGCGGGGTCTCGACTTCGACGTGGCGCCCTTCGACCGGGCGCAGCAGGAGCGGGCCCTGGAGGCCGTCGCGACCTGGGCGCGGCAGCATCGGATCGCCGTCGTCCTCGGCCTGGAGCGGCACACCGACGCCGGCCGGCAGATCGCCGCCGCCGTCTTCGATGCCGGTGGCGCGCTGCTCGGTTGGCAGACGAAGAACCAGCTCGATCCAACCGAGGTCTCGCTCTACGTTCCCGGCGAGACGCGCCGGATCTTCGAAGTGGACGGCCTGAGGTTCGGCGTGGCGATCTGCCACGAAGGCTTCCGCTATCCCGAGACGGTCCGATGGGCCGCCGTGCGCGGCGCCCAGGTCGTCTTCCATCCGCACTGCACGGGGAGCGATCGCCAGGGCGTGACGTTGACCGAGTGGGGGGCCGCCGGCCATCCGTACTACGAGAAGGCCGTGATGTGCCGCAGCCTCGAGAACACGATTTACATGGCCAGCGTGAATTACGCCTTCCGGTACCAGGAGTCGGCGACCGCCGTCATCGCTCCTTCCGGCGCGTGCGTCGCCCGCCTGCCGTACGGCCAGCCTGGGGTGCTGGTGCACGACATCGACCTGGCGGCCGCCACCGGCCTGTTGGCGTCGCGCTACGCGCCGGAACGCTACCGGGACGCCGGGCCGGCCTGAGGGCGGCCCCGTGCGCGGGCCCTTGCGGCGGGCCGCGCTTCGTGCGAGAGTTGAGCCGCCGGTCGTCCCCCGACAACTCCCTGAGTCCATGCACCGAGGTGGCGAGATGGTCGATCGCTGGCAGGGCTATCGCGAGACGCTCGACAGCCTGCTCGAGGGCTTCCAGATCATCAGCCACGACTGGACCTATCTGTACCTGAACCCCGCGGCCGCGGCACAGGGCCGTCACGCACCGGACGAGCTCATCGGCCGACGCCTGATGGACATGTACCCCGGCATCCAGAGCACGCCGCTCTTTGCGACGCTCGAGCGCTGCATGCGGGAGCGGACCGTGGCGTCGTTCGAGAACCTCTTCACGTTCCCGGACGGATCGTCGCGCTGGTTCGAGATCCGCGTGGAGCCGGTGCCGGAGGGCCTCTGCATCCACTCGGTCGACATCCACGACCGCCGGCAGGCCGAGGCCCGGTTGCGCGAACAGGAGAGCGTGGCGACCCTCGGCCGCATGGCAGGTGTCGTCGCGCACGAGGTGAAGAACCCGCTGGCGGGACTGGCCGGTGCGCTGCAGGTGCTCAAGGGCCGCCGGCCCGACGGCGACCCGGAGCTGGCGTTGTTCGATCAGATGTTGCAGTCGATCGGCTCGCTCGACCGGCTCCTGCAGGACCTGCTGATCTTCGCCAGACCGATGCGGATCCAGTCCATGCCGGTGGCCGTCGGCGACGCCGTCCAGGATGCATTGCGGCAGCTGGAGCACGACCGGAAGCTGCAGGCGCACACCGTGAAGCTGTCGGCCGACGAACCCTCGCCCATCGTCCGCGGCGACCGGGAACTGCTGACGGGCGTCTTCCGGAACCTGCTGTTGAACGCGGCCGAGGCCATGCGCGAGGCGGGGACGATCACCGTGCAGATGAGCCGCGAGAACGGCTCCTGCCTCGTGACCCTCTCCGACACCGGGCCGGGCGTGCCGGAAGAACTGGCCACGCAGATCTTCGAACCGTTCGTGACCGGCCGCCGCGGCGGCACCGGCCTCGGCCTGGCCATCAGCCGCCGCATCCTGCGCCTGCACGGCGGCGAGCTCGCACTACGGCCCCGCCAGGCAGCGGGGTCGTCCGGCGCCACCTTCGTGGCGACCATTCCGCTGCATCCCGAACGATGAACCGATGACCCGTCTACCAGACGATCGTCTACGCGGCGGGCGACAGGCTGCTGAAATCGCAGGTGCACGATGCGCAGGACGTGCACGATCGGACATCTGATCCTGTCGAGCGTCGCCGTCTCTGCCGCGGCGCTGCTGTCCTGCAGCAGCCCGACCCGCCCCAGCCCGCCCCCATCACACGACCTGACGATGGTGCTGAGGCCACCGAGCTGCACACCTGCCGGGAAGGACGTCCGGTGCACGGTGCTCTTCTGGAACCAGGGCACCGGCGATCACGACGTCACGTCGCTGGCCACCTGGTCGGTCTCATCAGCGCCATTCTCCATCTCGCCGACGTCCGTGGCGGCCGTCTCGGCGCCCGGCCTGATTGTTCCGCTGGCGGACGGCGACGTCTACATCCGCGTCGACTACCTCGGTCAGTATGCCCTCGCGCCGCATTCCTACGCGATGAGCACGGCATCGGACGCCGTTCCCCTGGCGCCGTACTTGTCCGGCGAGGTCACCGAAGCCGACGGCACGACGCCCATCTCCGGTGCCACCGTCCAAATCATCAGCGGCGCACACAACGAGGGCAAGAGCACCGAGACCCTGGCCGGAGGGGGCTACTCCCTGGACCACATCTGGATGAACGTGCCGTTCGCGGTCCAGGCCTCGAAGCCCGGATACGTCCCGCAGGTGAAGACGAACCCCGGCATCACGGACGATGCCACCGGCTATCCGTCGAACAACCAGATCATGAACTTTGCGCTGACACGATCCCCGTCGTGATCGCCGAGGACAGACGACACGCCCATCGAGTCGAGCGGCGTGCGCCGTCTGTCCCTACTTCCCCAACGAGCACCCCGGCAGCCGGAATCCGCCGATGCGCGTCGAGTAGCTGTCGGCCCCTTTCTTGTAGTAATCGCCGACGTACCAGATGGTGCAGTCGTCGGTGGGATCGACGGCCGTCTGCGAGTAGTCCTCCCAGCGCAGCGTGTTCGTCTGCGGCGCCTCGCCGGTGGCCAGCACCGCCTCGTGCAGCGTGAGCCGCCCCTTCGGGTCGCCCGCGAGCCGGCCCGCGAAGCGCTGCCCGGCGTAGTCGGGCGTCCCGCCGAACGAGTACCCGATGCCGATGTTTCCGTGCGCGTCGATCGCGGGGCTCCCCATCCACCGGAAGAAGCGATCGGGCGCGTAGGTCCCCTGCTGATCGAGCGCAACCGTCTCGCCGGGATCGGTGCTCACGTCGAACTCGTACCAGCGGACGCCGCCGGCCTTCGCGGCGGTGTTCACCGAATGCACGGCGACGACGAACGCACGATTGCCGATCCGCCGGTACACGACGCGCGCCATCAGCTTGTCGCCCTGCGCGTCGAGCCGGCGATCGGTGCCGGGCTGCGGCACGCAACTGGTCAGCTGTCCGTCGCACAGGTAGTGGTACGGGGCGACGGGGATCTTCTGCGGGCCGTCGAGCCGCGTCTTCGAGGGGTCGGTCCAATCGACGTGGAACGTCCACACGTTGATCACATCGTCTTCCATCACGTGCTTCAGCTGCGCGCCGCCCGCGGCGAACACGAGGTTCGGCGCACCGGGCGGAGGCAGCTGGCGGCCGTCCAGGTCGGCGTTGTTCAGGAAGTTCACGCCGTCGACGACCACGCACTGCTCGCGCGCCGGCTGCCCCTTCAGCATCTTCGCCCGCTCGACGACGCAGTCCTGCTTCTGGATCACCGTGTCGCCCGTGCTGGTCGGCACGTAGTAGCCGTCGGGCCAGACTGCGGGCCGCGGGTAGTCGGGAAAGAGGGGACGGATGAACTCGTAGCGGTAGTAGGGACCGAA
>JAGWRA010000065.1 GCA_028876655.1 Acidobacteriota bacterium
CGTTCCGGTGCTCTATCCCGCCAACCTCACGCGGACGGTGCAGATCGTGCTGGGCAGCGTGGTCGTCCTCGTGAACGTGGGGATGTATTTGTACGCATGGCGTAGGGATGTGGGATTCGGGATTCGGGATTAGCTGGGAGGACGAACCCACCCGACCCGAGTCCCCGATCCCCAATCCCAATCCCCAATCCCGAGAGGCAGTGTCACCCCCGGTACCAGTCCGCCCGCGTGAGCGGCAGGCCGCTCGTCCCGTGCCGGGGCTTGGCCAGCAGCGTCTGATAGAGGTTGTAGTCGTTGATCCGGAAGCGGTACGCCGCACCGGCCATGAACAGACGCCAGACGCGGCAGGCCGCCTCGCCGGCCAGGGCGCTCGCCTCGGCCCATCGCGCCTGCAGCCGCTCCTGCCATCGCCGGAGCGTCAGTGCGTAGTGCTCGCGCAGGCTCTCGACGTCCCGTACCTCGAACCCGGCGGCCTCGGCTGCCGCGAGGGTCGTGGCGATCGACACGAGTTCGCTGTCCGGGAAGACGTACTGCTGGGCGAATGGCCCACGGTGGGCCAGGTCGGGTCGTGACGTGCCGATCCCGTGCAGCAGGAAGACGCCGCCGGGTCGCAAGGCCTGCCAGGCGTGCGCACAGAAGTCGCCGAGACGGGTGGCCCCCACGTGCTCTACCATTCCGACGCTCACGATCTTGTCGTACCGGCCGTCGGCGGGGAGGTCGCGATAGTCCCTCACCTCGACGCGGCACCGGCTCTCGAGACCGGCCTCCCGGATCCGCTCCGCGGCGACTGACGCCTGGGCCTCGCTCAGCGTGATGCCGGTCGCGGTCGCACCCCACGCGCGCGCCGCGTGCACGATGAGGCCGCCCCACCCGCAGCCGATGTCGAGCAGTCGCTCCCCGGGCCGCAGGCGCAGCTTGCGGCACAGGTAGTCCAGCTTGCGCGCCTGGGCGGTGTCGATGTCCTCGTCCGGCGAGGCGAAGTACGCGCACGAGTAGACCATGGCGCGGTCGAGGAACAGCCGGAAGAAGTCGTTCGAGAAATCGTAGTGGTAGGTCACGGCCGATCGGTCGCGCGCGCGACTGTGCGTGTGGCCGCGCAGCGAGGCCGTGGCGAAGGTGGCGCCACCCGAGCGATCGGCATCGGGCAGATGGTTGAGGAGGCGCCGGAGCGCCAGCCGGTCGCGCCAGGTGAAGTGGCGCGTCATCAGGTGATCGGCCAGCCGGAAGGCGGCTTCGAGGTCGCCTTCGATGTCGAAGTCGCCCGCCACGAAGCACTCGCCGAGCCGCCCTTCGTCGCGGTTCGCGAACATCCGGCGCAGCGCGCCGGCGTGAGTCAGGATCAGGGTGAACCGGGGCCGGCCCTCCGGCGAGGCCCACAGCGAGCCGTCCCAGAACCGGACGTCGAAGTCACGTGGATCGTACTGGCCGAACAGCAGGCTCAGCAGAGCCACGGCGTGGCGGACCTCGGGGGTGTGCGTCGGCGCGGTTTCCGGCCGTGTCGTGGTGGCGGTGCGAGCGGGCGCAGGCGGGGCGGGACGAACGGAGGCGGCGGTGTCGGGGACGCTGACGGCCGCTCCGTGACCGGATCGCTTCATCAGCATGCGGACTCCTCCCGGGCGCGGTCCGCACTGCCGCCGTGCAGCAGGGATGCGCGACCCGGTGCACTACCGCCACTTTGACGGCTGCCGGTCCGCAGGTCAAGCTCAGGCGGACCCGCGCCGCGCAGCGGCGGGTTCCGCGGGCCCCCGGCCGCCTCGCACGATTGAGTACAATACCCGCATGGACGTGCTGGCCGAAATCGCCCGCCGCGTCGAGGCGGACGAGCGCCTCTCCGACGAGGATGCCTACGAGCTGATGTCGACGCACGACATCGTCGGCCTGGCCGGCCTGGCCGACGAGGCCCGGCGCCGGCGCCACGGCCGCCGGACGACCTTCGTGCGGGTCCTGGACGTGGGGCTGACCGGACCGCTCCCGGGGGTGGTGTCCGCCGGGGAACTCCGGCTGTCGGGGACGCCGGCCACGCTGGATTCGGCGATCGCCCGCGTGCGCCAGCTCCGATCGGTGGCGGGCGACGTGCCGGTGTCCGGCTTTGACCTCTCCGATCTCGACGCGCTCGCGGCTGACGAAGGGCTGCCGCTGCGCACGCTGCTCGAGCGGCTGCAGGAGGCGGGCCTCGAGCTGGTCGCCGAGGCGCCGGTCGATGCGCTGGCGGAGCCACGGGCGGCCATCGAAGCGGTCAACATGGCGGGGCTGACCCTGGCGCGCCTCGTGCTGCGGACCGTTCCCCGCGACGGGCTGGTGCACGTCCTGCGCGACGTCGCCTCGCTCCAGCGGGCCGTGGGTGTCCTGCGGACCTTCCAGCCGCTGCCGCGCCGCCTGCAACCGCAGGCGCCGACGACGGGGTACGCCGACACCCGTCAGGTTGCGCTGGCGCGGTTGCTGGTCGACAATATCGAGTCGATTCAGGTCGACTGGGGCCTCTACGGGCCGAAGCTCGCGCAGTTCGCGCTGGCGGCCGGCGCCGACGACGTGGATGGCGTGGCGGCAGGGGCGGGGCCGCGGGGCGGCGACGCGGGCGACGAGGTGCGGCGTCAGATCGCCGCGGCGGGCCTGGAGCCGCACGAGCGGACCGGCCGCTTCGATGCGGTGCCGGCCTGAGGGCGCCGGCGCGGGTGGAGCAGGCATGACAACGATCGACACGCTGGCGCAGAAGGTGGAGGCAGGGGAGCGGCTGTCGGGCGCCGAGGCGCTCGAGCTGTACCGGCACGCGCCCCTCCACCGGCTGGGGCGGCTCGCCGATCGGGTGCGCGCGCGGAAGCACCCCGAGGGGATCGTCACCTACATCATCGACCGCAACGTCAACTACACCAACGTGTGCGTGGCGAAGTGCAGCTTCTGCGCCTTCTACCGCGAGGTCGGCGCCGCGGACGGCTACGTGCTCGGGTTCGACGAGATCTTCCGGAAGATCGACGAGACGATTGCCGTGGGCGGCGTGCAGCTGCTGCTGCAGGGGGGGCACAACCCCGACCTGCCGCTCACCTGGTACGAGGATCTGTTCCGGGCGGTGAAGGAACGCTATCCCGCCTTCAAGCTGCACGCCCTGTCGCCGCCCGAGGTCATCCACCTGTCGCGCCTCTCGCGCCTGCCGGTTCCGCAGGTGGTCGACCGGCTCGTGGCGGCCGGGCTCGACAGCATTCCCGGCGGGGGCGCGGAGATCCTCGTGGATCGCGTCCGGAAGCTGCTGCACTGCTACGGCAAAGCGACGGCCGACGAGTGGCTCGGCGTGATGCGGCACGCGCACCGCGCCGGCCTGCGGACGACGGCCACGATGATGTACGGGACCGTCGAGACCGACGAGGAGCGGATCGAGCACATGCTGCGGCTCCGCGACCTGCAGGACGAGACCGGCGGCTTCACGGCGTTCATCACCTGGAGCTTCCAGCCGTCGCACACCGAGCTGGGCGGCCAGGAGGCCACCGGCGTCGACTACCTGCGGACGCTGGCCCTCGCGCGACTGGTGCTCGACAACTTCGACAACCTGCAGGCCTCGTGGGTCACGCAGGGCGGGAAGGTCGGCCAGCTGAGCCTGGCCTTCGGCGCCAACGACATGGGCTCGGTGATGATCGAGGAGAACGTCGTGCGAGCCGCCGGTGCCGCGTACTGCATGGACGAGGTCGAGATCGTCCGGAACATCGAGGATGCCGGCTTCGTGCCGCGCCGCCGCACCATGCACTACGAACTGCTCGGCGGCCCCGTGTTCCGCGAGCGCGACGTGCCGCGCATGCTGAACCTGGCGCAGGCGCGCCGCGAGGGCGATCGATCCGTGCCGGCCGAGCTCGTCAACTATCCCGCGCGCAGCCGGGCCGGCCGGCAGCAGCGCGAGGGCCAGCGGTCGGATGCCTGACGCCGGCCCCCGACCCGCCACGTCGTCTTGATCAAGTACCGCGCGTCCTGGATCCTGCCGATCGCCGACCCGCCGCTCCGCGACGGGTGGGTGGTGACCGATCGCGGCCGGATCGTGGCGTGCGGCCACCGTGCCGGCGACCCGGAGCCGCCCGGGATCACCCGCGAGGTCGATCTCGGCACCGCCGTCATCCTGCCCGGCCTGGTCAACGCGCACACCCACCTCGAGCTGTCGTACCTGCGCGGGACCATCGCCCCCCGCACGGCGTTCGTGCCCTGGGTACGCGACGTCATCCGCGCGCAGCGCGAGCGGAGCGACCCGCGCGCCCCGGGCATCCTGGCCGCCATGTCCGATGCCATCGTCGAGGCACAGCGGACCGGGACGGTGGCTGTCGGCGACATCAGCAACACGCTGGCCGGCTTCGACCGCCTCGCCGCCAGCGGCCTGCGGGGTGTCGTCTTTCGCGAGCTGATCGGATTCCACCCGGCCGATCCCGAGGCGCTCGTCCGAGAGACCTGCGACGCGATCGACGCGTGCGACCGGACGGCGCCCGTGCGCATGAGCCTGGCGGCGCACGCCCCCTACTCGGTGTCGCCGCTGCTGTTCCGGGCGATCCGGCAGGCGATCGACCGGCGTCCGTTCGTGCCGGGCAGCGTGCACGTGGCCGAGTCGCCCGAGGAGGTCGAGTTCGTCCGGACCGGCCGGGGCCCCTGGCGCGTGCTGCTCGAGGAGATCGGCGCCTGGGATCCCGACTGGGTGGCGCCCGGCGTGACGCCGGTCGCGTACCTGGCCGATGCGGGCTTCCTCGATCAGCGCGTCCTCGCCGTGCACGCCGTGCAGGCCGGCCGCGGCGATCTGGACCGATTGGCGGCGCGCGGTGTGACCATCGTCACCTGCCCGCGCAGCAACCGGTACACCGGCGTCGGGAACCCGCCGGTCGCGGCCTTCTATGCGTCGGGCGCGCGCGTGGCGATCGGCACCGACAGCCTGGCCAGCGCGCCGGATCTGAACCTGTTCGAGGAACTGGCGGCGCTGCGGCAGCTCGCGCCCGGCGTGCCGGCCCGCGCGCTGCTCGACAGCGCGACGCGGCAGGGGGCTCGCGCGCTGGGGTTCGAGGCCGAACTGGGTGCGATCGTCCCCGGGCGGGCCGACGCCCTGATTGCCGTGCGCATTCCGCCCGGCACGACGGATGTGGAAGAATATCTGGTGCACGGGGTCCGCGCCGACCAGATCGTGCGGCTGGAGGCGGGCGCCGGAGAGGTGGAGGCGTAGGTGGCAGAGCAGGATGTGATCCCGCAGCCGGGCTCGATGGGCGGGCCGCTGCCGGCGGCGGCCGGCCGGTTGCGGACGTACGCCTCGTTCGTCCGGTTCAGCCACTCCGTCTTCGCGTTGCCGTTCGCCCTGACCGGTGCCCTGCTCGCCTCGCGGCACCATCCGGTCACCATCGGCACCCTCGTCTGGATCCTCGTGGCGATGGTGGCGGCGCGCAGCGCCGCGATGGGATTCAACCGGCTGGCCGACGCCCGGTGGGACGCGATGAACCCGCGCACGGCGATGCGCGAGCTGCCGCGGGGTGCGATGTCGCGGCGCGAGGCCACGATCTTCGTCGTCGCGGCCTGCACGGTCTTCATCGGCGCCGCGTACCTGCTCAATCCGATCTGCTTCGCGCTGTCGCCGGTGGCGCTGGGCATCGTCTTCTGGTACTCGCTGGCCAAGCGTTACACGACCTGGACGCAGCTCTTCCTCGGCCTGGCGATGGCCGTGGCGCCGGTCGGCGGGTGGCTCGCGGTCGGCGGGCGCGGCGGCTGGGAGCCCTGGCTGCTCGGCCTCGCCATCGGCACCTGGGTGGGCGGCTTCGACATCCTCTATGCCTGCCAGGACCTGTCGTTCGACCGGGCGCACGGGCTGCGATCGATTCCCGTGCGCTTCGGCGTGCCGGCGTCGCTCTGGATGTCCCGTGCGCTCCACGTCGTCGCGGTTGCGTGCCTGGCCGGGCTGGCGTGGATCGCCCCGATGGGGCCGCTCTACCTGCCGGGCGTCGCGCTGGTCGCGGCGCTGCTGGTCTACGAGCAGTCGCTGGTGTGCGCCGACGACCTCTCACGGGTGAAGCAGGCGTTCGATCTGAACGGGTACGTCGGCATCCTGTACCTGATCGTGACCGCGGTGTCGCTGTATGTCTGAGGCCCCGGGCATCGTCGTGGCGATCACGGGCGCCAGTGGCGCACTGTACGCGGTCCGCACGCTGGCGGCCCTCCTGGCCGAAGGCTGCCGGGTCGAGCTGGTCGTCAGCGACTTCGGCCGGCGTCTGCTGCGCGACGAGCTCGGCGAGGAGGCGGCCGTCGACCGGCTGGGCGCCTGGCTGGAAGGGAAGTACGGCGAGGCGGTCCGGCGCGGCACGCTGCAGGTCTACAGCAACCGGGATCTCGGCGCGCCGATCGCCAGCGGCAGCCACGGCAGCCGCGGGATGGCGATCGTGCCGTGCTCGATGAAGACGCTGGCCGGCGTCGCCAACGGACTGTCGCGCAGCCTGGTCGAACGGGCCGCCGACGTCATGTTGAAGGAGCAGCGGCGGCTGGTCATCGTCCCGCGCGAGACCCCGATGAGCCTGCCGCAGCTGCGGAACCTGGTCCTGTGCGCCGAAGCCGGCGCGATGGTGCTGCCGGCCATGCCCGCCTTCTACCAGCAGCCGAAATCGCTGGACGACCTGGCCGATTTCATGGCGGGGAAGATCCTGAGCGCCCTCGGCTTCGATCACGCGCTCTACCCGATGTGGACGGGATCGGTCTGACCTCTCGCATGGAACTCGACGATCGGCTGCGCGCCAAGGACCCCGCCCGCATCGCGGGGATGTTCGACGCGATCGCCTCCCGCTACGATCT
Source organism: Acidobacteriota bacterium (assembly GCA_028876655.1). GTDB lineage: Bacteria > Acidobacteriota > Vicinamibacteria > Vicinamibacterales > CAVVIG01 > JAGWRA01. The sequence goes on from JAGWRA010000065.1 coordinate 6,784, forward strand.
CCTGAATCACCTGCTCAGTGCCGGCATCGATCGCTACTGGCGGGCGCGGGCGATCCGCGCGCTCCGCCTGACGGGGCGCGAGGCGCTGCTCGACCTGTGTACGGGGACGGCCGACCTCGCCATGGCGGCGGCCCGTCCCGGCCGGGCGGCCCGCGTCGTCGGCCTCGACTTCGCCGCGGCCATGCTGGACATCGGCCGCCAGAAGGTCGCCCGGGCCGGCCTGGCGCGCGTCGTCCATCTGGTGCGCGGCGACGCGATGGTGCTCCCGCTGCCCGACCGATCCGTTGATGCCGTGACGATCGCCTTCGGCATCCGGAACGTTGCCGATCCGCTGAAGGCCGGCCGCGACATCCGCCGTGTGCTGCGCCCGGGCGGGCGCCTGGCCATCCTGGAGTTCGGCCTGCCGCCGAGCCGGCTCGTCCGGGCCGTCTATCTGTGGTACTTCCGGCACGTGCTGCCGCTCATCGGCCGGCTGGTGTCGCGCCACTCGCTCGCCTACAGCTACCTGCCGGCCTCGGTCGGCACCTTCCCGCCCCCGGACGAATTCGCCGGCCTGCTCCGGACCGCCGGGTTCAGTGACGTCCGCGCCACCCCGCTGACCTTCGGCATCGTCTATCTGTACGAAGGGACGGCCGCGTCGTAAACGGCCCGGCGCCCCGGTGGGTATCTTCAGGCAGACGGGGGAGCCTCCGGACCGGGCACGAAGGGTGCATCCATCAGCTGAGCCGCACCCGGCCACCGCGGGTCTGTCATCCGCCAGCTTCAGCCGGTGTCATCGGAATGTGACGGCCTGCGTCCCCCAAAGTTGCTATAATTCAAGGGTTTAATGTACCTCGACATCGACGGCCGCGGCGAAGACGATCACCTGATCGACAGCGCCATTTCGTGGCGTGATGGCCTGCTGCTCGCACTGGTGGCGCATCTTCTGCTGGCCGGGTTGATCATTTTCGCCCCACGCTTCCTGCCAGCTCCCGCGCAGCCGACCCAGGTGGTCGCCCAGCGGCAGGAGCCGCCGCTGAAGTTCGTCTTCATCCAGCCGCGACTCGATCTCACGACGAAGACGCCCAAGCCGGATGCGCCGGCTTCCGACAAGGATCGCCTGGCGCAGTCGCCCGAGCGCGCCCAGCATCCGCTGAACTTCGAGCCCCGGATGCGGGGGAACTCGCCGAACCAGGTGATGGCCGACCGGGCGGCGCGGGCGCGGGGGAAGGGACCGAACCCCGAGCCGCAGCGGGCGCAGCCGCAGCCGCCGAAGCAGCTGGCCGAGAACCAGCAGTCGTGGAACGTCCCGATCGAGACGCCGCGAAGCTCGGCCGGCCGGGCGCTGCCGCCCGATCCGGCGCCGGCCGTGGCGCCGCCGGAAGTCGGGCGTGCGGCCACGCCCGGCGGCCTGCTGGGCGACGCGCTGGCCAACCTGAAGCAGTACGTCCAGAAGGATCAGTTCGACAACCCGTCGGGCGACACGGGGAAGTACGGCCCCGCGTTCCAGTTCGACTCGAAGGGAGTCGACTTCGGGCCGTGGCTCCAGCGGTTCATCGCGCAGATCCGGCGCAACTGGTTCATCCCGTACGCCGTGATGGGGATGAAGGGGCACGTCGTGCTCACGTTCAACGTGCACAAGGACGGCCGGATCACCGACCTGCAGGTGGCGGGGCCGTCCGACGTCAGCGCGTTCAACAACGCGGCCTTCAACGCGCTCGTCACGTCGAACCCGACGCAGCCGCTGCCGGCGGCGTATCCGTCCGAGCACGCGTTCTTCACGGTCACCTTCTACTACAACGAGACGCCGGGGCGGTGAGGCCGACGCGCGCGCAGCAGCTCGGCCTGCTGGTTCTCGCGTCGCTGCTGGGGCTCTACGCGCTCGGCCGCCTGTTCTGATCCGACTTCCCGTGTCCACGCTGCTCGCGCTCCTCGGGCCGACCGCCAGCGGCAAGACCGCGCTCGGGCTGGCGCTCGCCGAGCGGCTCGGCGGCGAGATCGTCAGCTGCGACTCGACGGCGGTCTACCGCGGCTTCGACATCGGCACCGACAAGCCGCCGCTGGCGGCGCGGCGGGGCATCCCGCACCACCTGATCGACGTCGCGGATCCCGAAGAGGAGTACACGGCGGCGCGCTACGCGCGCGAGGCGGCGGCGGCGATCCGCAACATCGCGGCGCGCGGGCGGCTGCCGATTCTGGTGGGCGGCACGGGGTTCTACTACCGGGCGCTGACCCGGGGGCTGTTCCCGGGGCCCGGCCGCGACGCGGCGCTGCGCGCGCGGCTCGAGGCGATTGCCAGGCGGCGCGGGCCGGCGTTCCTGCACCGGATGGTCGGCCGGGTCGACCCGGCGTCGGCGCAGCGGATCCAGCCGCGTGACGTCAAGCGACTGGTGCGCGCGCTCGAGGTGTTCTTCCTGACGGGCAAGCCGCTGACGGCGCACTTCGCCGAGACGGTCGCGCCGCTCGACGGGTGGCGCATCGTGCCGATCGGCCTGCGGCTGCCAGCGGCCGAGACGGCGGCGCGCGTGGCGCGCCGGGTCGACGAGCAGTTCGCCGGCGGCCTTGTGGACGAGGTGCGCGGCCTGCTGGCGCGCGGCGTGCCGGAGGCGGCCCGGCCGTTCGGCGGCCTGGTGTACCGGCAGGTGATGGAGTTCCTGCACGGCGTGCGCGACGAAGCGGCCACGCGTGCGTTGATCGTGCAGGAGAACCGCCGGTACGCGCGGCGCCAGTTGATCTGGTTCCGCAAAGAGCCTAACCTAGAATGGTTCGACGGTCCCGGAGAGTGCGCCGGTACGAGAGCATCCGTGGAAGGGCGGCTCGCCGAACGTCTCCAGGAGGCATGCTGATGTCGCCGGCGTCCGACGCGAAATCCGGTGTCCCCAACATCCAGGACATCTTCCTGAACTACGCGCGCCGCGAGCGGCTCACCGTCTCCATCCGCATGATGGACGGCCGGGACTTCGAGGGGCGTATCAAGAACTTCGATCGGTTCGCGGTGGTGGTCGAGCAGAGCGGCGCCGACTACATGATCTTCAAGCACGCCATCGCGGCCATCAAGACGCCGCGCCCGGTCACCAACTACCTCTCCTCGTCGCACCAGAGCTGACGCGTCCGCTCCCCGGGTGTCCGGCCGGCGGCCGCACGCCGATCTCTCATGCCGTCTCCGTTCCGTCGGGTCATCGTCATCGTGCTGGATGGCGTGGGGATCGGCGCGCTGCCGGATGCGGCCGCCTGGGGCGATGCGGGCGCGGACACGCTGCAGCACGTCGCCGATCGCGCCGGTCTCCGCGTCCCCGCGTTGCGGGCCCTCGGTCTCGGCCGGCTGGTCGCGCTGGGCGGGGGAGCGGCGGAGGGGGCCGAAGGGGCCGTCGGCCGGATGGCCGAGGTCTCCGCGGGCAAGGATTCCGTGACCGGCCACTGGGAACTCGCGGGCATCGTCCTCGACCGCCCGTTCCGCGTCTATCCCGACGGCTTTCCCCCGGCGTTCATCGATCGCTTTGCCGCGCGCGCCGGCCGCGGCGTGATCGGCAACTGCGTGGCCTCCGGGACCGCCATCATCGAGCAGCTCGGGCCCGAGCAGGCACGCACGGGATCGCTCATCGTCTATACGTCGGCCGACAGCGTGTTCCAGATCGCCGCGCACGAGTCGATCGTGCCGCTCGACGAGCTCTACCGGGCGTGCGAGATCGCCTACGAGACGGCCGTGCCCGAACTGCGGGTGGCCCGCGTGATTGCCCGGCCCTTCACCGGCGAGCCGGGCGCGTACCGGCGCACGGCGGCACGCCGCGACTTCGCGGTGCCGCCGCCGGCGCCGACGCTGCTCGACCGCCTCACCGCGCGGGGCATTCCCGTGACCGCAATCGGGAAGATCGAGGACCTGTTCGCCGGGCGCGGCATCACGCGCGCCATCCACACCAGGAACGACGAGCACGGCATGGATGAGGTCGATCGCGCCGTCGCCGGCGGCGTGGAGGGGCTGATCTTTGCGAACCTCGTCGATTTTGATACGGTCTACGGGCATCGCAACGACGTGGCCGGCTTTGCCGCCAACCTCGAGCGGTTCGATGGGCGGCTGGCGCGGCTGCGGCCCGCGCTGCGCGACGACGACCTGCTGGTCGTGACGGCCGATCACGGCAACGACCCGGCGTTTCCCGGGACGGACCACACGCGCGAGTACGTCCCGATCCTGGCGGCGGGCGTGCACGTGCGGGCGGGCGCCGACCTCGGCACCCGCGCCACGTTCGCCGACCTGGGCCAGACGGTGGCCGCGATCTTCGGCGTCGAACCGCTGGCGCACGGCACCGGGTTCCTGGAACTCCTGACGACGTAGGTTCCCTTTGACGATCCGCGAAGAGCTGGAAGCGCGTGAGGCGGAGATCCTGGCGCCGGCCGCGGCCCGGAGCGCGCAGACGCGCGGCCGGTTGCGCCCCGAGCCCGACGACGACGTCCGTCCCGCGTTCCAGCGCGATCGCGACCGCATCATCCACTGCAAGGCGTTCCGCCGCCTCAAGCACAAGACCCAGGTCTTCTTCTCGCCGGCCGGCGATCATTACCGGACGCGGCTGACGCACACGCTCGAGGTGTCGCAGATCGCCCGGACGATTGCCAAGGTGCTGCGGCTGAACGAGGAACTCACCGAGGCGATCGCCCTCGGCCACGATCTCGGCCATACGCCGTTCGGCCACGCAGGCGAGCGCGTCCTGCAGGCGCTCGTGCCCGGCGGCTTCAATCACTACGAGCAGAGCCTGCGGATCGTCGATCGCCTCGAGCACGACGGCGAGGGACTGAACCTCACCTGGGAGGTCCGGGACGGCATCGCGAAGCACTCCAAGGGGAAGGACGGCGCGCCCGTGGGCGTCCCCGCGGACAAGCGGGCCGCCACACTCGAGGGGCAGATCGCCCGCGTCGCCGACCTCATCGCCTACGTCAACCACGACATCGACGATGCCGTGCGGGCCGGCCTGTTCGAGCCGGCAGATCTCCCGCAGGGGCCGGTGCAGCGGCTCGGCGCGACACCGTCGGCGCGCATCGCCACGATGGTCAAGGACGTGGTCGTGGCCACGATGGCGGGCGGTCTCGCAGAGGCGCGGATGGGGCCCGGCGTGCTGGACGCGACGCTGGCGCTCCGCCGGTACCTCTTCGAGGCGGTCTACGAGAACGAGCGCTCGACGGCGGAGTTCCGGAAGACCGCCGGCATCCTGGGCGGTCTCTGGGAGAAGCTCCGGGAGCGGCCCGGCGACTTCCTGGACCGCGGCACGATCGAGACGGAAGGGCTGGACGCCGCGGCGCGCGACTTCCTGGCCGGGATGACGGACCGGTATGCCGTCCGGCTCTACGAAGAGCTCTTCATTCCGAAGCCCTGGGTGGGGCCCGAGATCGCCGGCTGGGACTGATGGCTGGACCCGGACGGACGGGCTGCCGTGGTATACTCGTGGGTCTGGCCCGAGCGTGGAATTCCGGGCCGTCGGACGGCCGATGCTCCTGAACCTCCGGAAGATCCACGGTGCGCGGGCCCACGAGACGGTGACCCGCCAGTACGAGCCGGCGGCCTTCGAAGGGGCCGACGAGTCGTACGCCGTCATCGCGCCGGTCGACCTCGCGTTCGAGCTCGACAAGGACGCCGAGCGGTTCCGGCTGGCCGGCCGGGTGCGGACGACGCTGGAGCTGCCGTGCAGCCGGTGCCTGGAGCCGTTCGCGCTGCCGGTCGACGCGGCCTTCGACCTGCGGTACCTGCCCCACAGCCAGAACACCGGTGAAGGGGAGGTCGAGATCGAGGACGAGGATCTCGCGACGGCGTACTACGACGACGAGACGATCGATCTGGGGCAGCTGATGCGCGAGCAGTTCTACCTCGCGCTGCCGATGAAGCCGCTCTGCAGCGACGCGTGCCGGGGCCTGTGCCCGGTCTGTGGCGCGAACCTGAACCGGACGACGTGCGCGTGCGACCGGACCTGGCAGGACCCGCGGCTGGCGGGCCTCCGGGCGATTGCGAAGAAGGACGACGATGCCTAATCCCAAGCGCCGACACTCGAAGACGCGCACGGCCAAGCGCCGGACGCACGACACCCTCAAGCCGGTAGCCCTGGGCGAATGCCCGCAGTGCCACGAGCAGAAGCCGCCGCACCAGGTCTGTCCGCACTGCGGGTACTATCGCGGGCGCCAGGCGCGCGCGGTGAAGGAAGTCTAGACGCCCGCGAGGTGCAGGCGCCCGGCGGGCTCTGGCGGCGGTCGCTGAAAGCGGATCGCTGGTGGATGAGCGCCGAGCGCCAACGGCGCGAGGTCGCGGCGCCGGGGCTGGCCCGCCGTCTGCGGCTGAAAGCGGATCGCTGGTGGATGAGCGCCGAGCGCCAACGGCGCGAGGTACAGGCGGCGGGGGTGGGGCCCCGCCGCACATTGAATAATGCTCCGCATAGCCGTGGACGCGATGGGCGGCGACTACGCCCCCGGCACCGTCGTGGAAGGGGCGCTGGCGGCCGCGCGGCACCTCGACCTCGGCGTCCTGCTGGCCGGTCCGCGGGCGCGGCTCGAAGCCGAACTGGCCCGGTACCCGGATGCGGGCGATCTCGACGTCGGCATCCTGGACGCGACTGACGTCATCGACATGGCCGAGCCGCCGACGGCGGCGCTGCGGCGCAAGCCGCGGGCGTCGATCCGGGTGGCGGCCGAGGCGGTGGCGCGCGGCGAGGCGGCGGCGCTGTTCAGCGCCGGCCACACGGGGGCGTCGGTGGTCACGGCGCACGCCGTGTTCGGGATGCTGGCCGGGGTCGACCGGCCGGCGCTGGCGGCGGCGATTCCGACGCGGCACCGACCGGCCATCCTCCTGGATGCCGGGGCGAACGTCGAGTGCCGGCCGGCCCACCTGCTGCAGTTCGCCGTGATGGGGGGCATGTACGCGCGGGTGGCCTTCGGGCTGGAGCAGCCGCGCATCGGCCTGCTGTCGATCGGCGAGGAAGAGACCAAGGGCAACGAGCTGACGCGGGAGGCGCACCGGCTGTTGAAGGCCTCCCGGCTGCACTTCATCGGCAACATCGAGGCGCGCGATGTCTACACCGGCCAGGCCGACGTCATCGTCTGCGACGGCTTCACCGGAAACGTCGCGCTCAAGATCAGTGAAGGGCTCGTCGAGGTCGTCGAGGAACTGCTGCGCGACGAGCTGTCGAGCACGGTAACCATGCGGGTCGGATCGCTGCTGACACGCCGGGCGCTGCGGCACTTCCGCAAGCGCGTCGACTACTCCGAGTACGGCGGGGCGCCGCTGCTCGGGGTCAACGGGCTGTGCATCGTCGGCCACGGCCGGTCGTCGGTGAAGGCGGTCCGCAACGCCGTGGCGATGGCGTACCGCTTCGCCACCAACCGGTTCATTTCGCGGATCGAGCAGGAGATCGCTGCGGCCGCCGTCTCTCACCCTTGATTGCCTTCATCTTTCCCGGACAGGGTTCACAGAAAGTCGGCATGGGCCGGGCGCTCGCGGACGCGTTCCCGATCTGCCGCGACACGTTCGCCGAGGCCGACGAGGCCCTGGGCGAGCCGATCAGCCGGCTCTGCTTCGACGGGCCCGAGGACGAGCTGACGCTCACGCGCCATGCGCAGCCGGCCATCCTCGCCGTCAGCATCGCGGCGTACCGGCTGCTCGCCTCGCGCGGCCTCTCGCCGGACTTCGTGGCCGGCCACAGCCTGGGCGAGTACTCGGCCAACGTGGCGGCCGGCACGTTCGCCTTCGCCGACGCGCTGCGGATCGTCCGCCGGCGCGGCCAGTACATGCAGGAGGCCGTGCCCGTCGGCACCGGGGCGATGGCGGCCGTGCTCGGTCTGGACGCGGCGCTGGTGGCCCGGGCGTGCGAGGAGGCGGCGGCCGGCGAGGTCGTCAGCCCGGCGAACCTCAATGGCGCGGGGCAGGTGGTGATCGCCGGCGCGCGGGACGCGGTCGCCCGGGCGGGCGAGCGGGCGAAAGCCCTGGGCGCGAAGCGGGTGGTGCCGCTGCCCGTGAGCGCACCGTTCCACTGCGCCCTGATGCAGCCGGCCGAGGCGCGGCTGGCGCCCGAGCTGCGCGCGCTGCCGGTCGCGACGCCGCGCGTGCCGATCGTGGCCAACGTCGACGCCGAGCCGAAGCGCGACGCGGCGGCGGCGATCGAGGCGCTGGTGCGGCAGGTGTCGGCGCCCGTGCGCTGGGAAGCGGTCGTGCAGCGCCTTGCGTCGGAAGGCGTCCACGCGTATGTTGAAGTGGGTCCGGGCGCGGTCCTGAGCGGGCTCGTGCGGAAGATCGATCGCGAGGCGTCGGTCGCCAGCGTCGACGGCCCGGACGGCGTCGAGAAGGCCGAAGCGCTGGCGCGCTGAATCATGCCACGATTCGAGGGTAAGATTGCCATCGTCACGGGCGCGTCGCGGGGCATCGGCCGCGCGATTGCGCTGCAGCTCGCCGCGGGCGGTGCCACGGTGGTCGCGGCGGCGCGCGGCGAGAACGCCCAGGACACCGTGGCGGCGATCGCGGCGGCCGGCGGCCGCGCCGAGGCCGCGTCGCTGGACGTCACCGATCCGGCGAGCGTCGAGGCGCTCGTCGCCGGCGTGCTCGAGCGGCACGGCCGGATCGACATCCTGGTGAGCAACGCCGGGATCGCACGCGACCAGCTGCTCATGCGGATGAAGCGGGCCGACTGGGACGCGGTGATCGACACGAACCTCACGGCCGCCTTCACGTGCGCGCAGGCCGTGCTGCGGCCGATGCTGAAGCAGCGCGGCGGCCGCATCGTCGCCGTGGCCTCGGTGGTCGGGCAGATGGGAAATGCCGGCCAGGCGAACTACGCCGCGTCGAAGGCCGGCTTGATTGGATTCACGAAGGCACTGGCGCGCGAGGTCGCGTCGCGGCACATCACCGTGAACGCGGTGGCGCCGGGCCTGATCGAGACCGACATGACGAAGGCGATCACGAGCGACGCCCGTCAGTCGTGGGCGGACCAGATCCCCCTGGGGCGCCCGGGGACGCCGGAGGACGTGGCGGCGGCGGTCTGCTTTCTTGCGTCGGACGAGGCATCGTATATTACTGGGCATGTGCTGGCCGTGAACGGCGGGATGTACATGTAGGGAGGATGGCATGGCGGTAACGGACAAGGTGAAGAGCATCATCGTGGAGCAGCTGGGCGTCGACGAGGAAGAAGTGACGCCGGATGCCTCGTTCGTGGACGATCTCGGCGCCGACTCGCTCGACACGGTCGAGCTGGTGATGGCGTTCGAGGAGGAGTTCGGGATCGAGATCCCCGACGAGGACGCGGAGAAGATCACGCGCGTCAAGGAAGCGGTCGAGTACATCGAATCGCACGCGAAGAGCAAGAAGTAGCGCGTCAGCCCAGCCGCCGGCCGTGCCCGTCGCGTCGAGCGCCGGCGGCCGGCGTCGCGCACCACGGGCAGGGCCCTTACGGGAGGCATGTTGAGCAGACGGGTGGTCGTCACGGGCATCGGGCTGGTGTCCTCCCTCGGTGTCGGCACCGAGGCCAACTGGCAGGCACTGTGCGCCGGTCGAAGCGGGATCGGCCGGATTACCCGCTTCGACGCGAGCCAGTACGCCTGTCAGATCGCCGGCGAGGTCCAGGGGTTCGATCCGCTGCAGTTCCTGGAGAAGAAGGACGTCAAGAAGATGGACGTCTTCATCCAGTACGCCATCGCCGCCTCCCAGTTCGCGATGGACGACGCCGGACTGACGATCACGCCGGAGACGAGCACCCGCGTGGGGGTCTTCATCGCCTCGGGCATCGGCGGGTTCACCACGATCGAACGCGAGCACAAGGCGCTGCTCGAGGGCGGGCCGCGCCGCATCTCCCCGTTCTTCATCCCCTCGGCCATCATCAACCTGGCCTCCGGGCAGGTCTCGATCCGGTTCGGCGCCAAGGGCCCGAACTCCGCCACCTGCACCGCGTGCGCCGCCTCGGCGCACGCCCTCGGCGAGGCCTACGAGATCATCCGCCGCGGCGACGCCGACGCGATGATCGCCGGCGGATCGGAAGCCGCCATCACGCCGATGGGGGTCGGCGGGTTCGCCGCCATGCGGGCCCTGTCGACGCGCAACGACGATCCGCAGCGGGCCAGCCGGCCCTTCGACGTGGATCGCGACGGGTTCATCGTCGGCGAGGGCTCGGGCGTGCTCGTGCTCGAGGAACTCGACCAGGCGGTCCGGCGTGGCGCCCGCATCTATGCCGAACTGGTCGGCTACGGCATGTCGGCCGATGCGTTCCACGTCACCGCCCCTCCGGACGATGGCGACGGGGCGCTGCGCGCCATGCGCCGCGCCCTCGAGACCGCGCAAACCGGGCCGACCGCCGTCCAGTACGTCAATGCCCACGGCACCTCGACGCCGGCCGGCGACCGGATCGAGACGATCGCCCTCCGGCGCTGCTTCGGCGACCACGCCTACCGCCTCGCCGTCTCGTCGACCAAGTCGATGACCGGGCACCTGCTCGGCGCGGCCGGCGGGCTGGAGGCCGGGATCACGGCGCTGGCCGTCTACCACCAGACGGTCCCCCCGACCATCAACCTCGAGCAGCCCGACCCGGAGTGCGACCTCGACTACGTCCCGGGCCACTCGCGGGCGCTGGCGATCGACTACGCGCTGTCGAACTCGTTCGGCTTCGGCGGGACCAACGCGGCCCTCCTGTTCCGCCGGTATCAGGGTTAGTCGAGCGAGTCGGTGGGCCGGGCCCGGGTGACGGCCAGGCCCGTCTCGTGACACAATAAGCCGTTTGCCGATCCGGCCGGGCCTCGCCCGGTTCCGCGTATGCGGAGGCCGCGCGTCCGTCCGCCCGCCGGGCGCACCAGGGCTCCATACCTGCCAGTCCAAGCGGCAACGTCGCGCCTCGCACGATCCGGAGCGTGAGCGACGGCCGTGCATGGGGGTGGGGCCCCATGCGAACTGAAGGATGACCACACGATGAAAATCGCCGTCTGTATCAAACAGGTGCCCACTCGCGAGTGGCAGCCCCGCCTGAACGACACCAAGACCTGGATCCGCGATCAGGATGCCAGTTACGAGATGAACGAGCCTGACGCCTACGCCCTGGAAGAGGGGCTGCGGCTGAAGGAGAAGCACGGCGGCGAGGTCGTCGTCTGCAGCGCCGGGCCGGCGCGCGCCGCACAGGTGCTGCGCGAGGCCCTGGCCCGCGGGGCCGATCGCGCCATTCACGTCGAGGACGAGCAGATCGGCGCGGCCGACGCCTTTGTGGTCACCGAGGCCCTGGCGGCCGCGATGCGCGAGGAGCAGTTCGACCTGGTGCTCACCGGGCTGCAGTCCGACGATCAGGGCTTCGCGCAGACCGGCGTCATCCTGGCCGAGCGCCTGGGGATGCCGCACGCGACCATCATCATGGAAGTGCAGGCCGCCGACGGCCGCCTGCGCGTGAAGCGCGAGCTCGAGGGCGGCTGGTTCCAGTGGATTGCCATGTCCCTGCCGGCCGTGCTGACCATCCAGAGCGGCATCAATCAGCTGCGCTACGCGACGCTGAAGGGGATCATGGCCGCCAAGAAGAAGGAGATCCGCAAGGTGGCGGCCCCCGCCGGGCTTTCGGCGCGGCAGCGGATCCTGAAACTGGACTTCCCCGAGAAGGGGAAGAAGACGCAGATGATTGCCGGCGGCCCCGAAGAAGCGGCGCGCGAGCTGGTGCGGCGTCTGCGGGAGGAGGCGCGCGCGCTATGATTCTCGTCATTGCCGAACAGAAGAACGGCACGCTGAACCGGGCGAGCTGGGAGACGATCGCGATCGCGCAGCAGATGGCCGGGGGGCAGCCGGTGAAGGTGGCCATCCCGGGCGGCGCGGTCGGTCCGGTGGCGCAGGAGCTGGCGGCGGCGAAGGTCGCCGAGGTCGTCAGGATCGAGCACGAGGCGCTCGAGCCCTACACGCCCGACGGCTTCACGCTGGCGCTGAGCGCCGTCATCGGGCAACTGGCGCCGCAGTACGTGCTGCTGCCGCACACCTACCAGACGCGCGACTTCGTCCCGAAGCTCGCCGCCCGGATGGGGCGCGCGCTCGTCACCGACTGCACGGCGTTCCGTCCCGAGGGGGGCGCGCTGGCCTTCGCCCGGCCGATGTTCCAGGGGAAGCTGGTGGCGCAGGTGGTTCCCGAGGGCGACGCGCCGCACTTCGTCACCTTCCAGATCGGCGCGGCGCGGGCCGACGCGGTGGTGAAGGGCGACGCGCCGGCGGCCGTGACGACGGTCCCGGTGACGGTCGCTCGGGCGGCCATCCGCCAGCAGCCGGAGGCGCCGTTCCAGGAGGCGAAGCAGGCGGTCGACCTGTCGCAGGCCGAGCGGATCGTCGCCGTCGGCCGCGGGATCAAGAGCCAGGAGAACCTCGAGCTGGCGCGGAAGGTCGCTGCGGCGTTCGGCGCCGAGCTGGCCGCCTCGCGGCCCATCTGCGACGCCGGCTGGCTGCCGATGGAGCGGCAGATCGGCAGCTCGGGGCAGACCGTGGCGCCGAAGCTGTACGTGGCGCTCGGGATCTCGGGGGCGATCCAGCACCTGGTCGGCATGAAGGGGTCGCGCACCATCGTGGCGATCAACAAGGACGCCGAGGCGCCGATCTTCGAGGTGGCCGACTATGGCATCGCCGGCGACCTCTTCGAGATCGCCCCGGCGCTGATTGCCGAACTGGGCAAGTAGACCCGTCCCGCGCGACGGGCAACCGGGTATTGTGAGAAACGCCAGCGCCTGCGGCCACGCCGAGCCGAGGAGCTGGCAATCCGAGGCGAGGCGTCGGCGTCAGCTCGCGCCGGGGGTGGGCCCCGGCGCCACTGAAGGATGATGACAAGCACTGTCGAACGCGAAACCCTGGATGTCGACGTCCTGATCGTCGGCGGCGGCCCGGCGGGTCTCTCGGCGGCGCTGAAGCTCTCGCAGCTGCAGAAGCGGACCGGCGGCGAGCCGCTGTCGATCGCCGTCCTGGAGAAGGCGCGCGAGACCGGCGCCCACATGATGTCGGGCGCCGTGCTCGACGTGAGCGCCCTCAAGGAACTCGTGCCGGACTTCCTGGACCGGCAGGCCCCGCTCGCCAGCGAGGTCCACGAGGACCACATCTACTTCCTCACGCCCGGCGGCAAGCTCCGCTTCCCGATCACGCCGGCGCCGTTCCGGAACCACGGCAACTACATCATCTCGCTCAACCGCTTCGTGAAGTGGCTCTCGGAGCAGGTCGAGGCCGAGGGGATCGACATCTTCTCGGGCTTCGCCGGCCGCGAGGTGCTGTACGACGGCGATCGGGTGATCGGCGTCCGGACCGGCGACCGCGGCATCGACAAGCACGGGCAGCCGCGCGACAACTTCGAACCGGGCGTCGACATCCACGCGAAGGTCACCATCTTCGCCGACGGCGTGCGGGGCAACCTCACCAAGGAGCTGCAGCGCCGCTTCCAGCTCGGCGCCGGCCGCGAGCCGCAGAGCTTCGCCATCGGCATCAAGGAGCTGTGGGAGGTGCCGGCCGGGCGGATCAGGCCGGGCACCGTCATCCACACGATGGGCTACCCGCTGAACACCGAGGAGTTCGGCGGCGGCTTCGTCTACGCGATGCCCGACAACCGCGTGTTCGTCGGCTTCGTCAGCGGGCTCGACTACGTCGACCCGATGTTCGACCCGCACGTCGCCTTCCAGCGCTTCAAGCTGCACCCGCTGGTCCGCGGGATCATCGAGGGCGGCCAGATGATCCGCTACGGCGCCAAGGCGCTCCCCGAAGGGGGCTGGAACACGATCCCCCGTCCCTACCTCGACGGCGCCCTCATCGTCGGCGACGCCGCCGGCTTCATGAACTCCATGCGGCTGAAGGGGATCCACCTGGCGATGCGCAGCGGGATGCTCGCCGCCGACGCCGCCTTCGAGGCCGTGAATGCCGGCGACGCCTCGGCCGCCCGGCTGAAGCGCTACGAGACGCTGATCAACGCCAGCCCGATCCGCAAGGAGCTCTACCCGGTGCGCAACGTGCACCAGGCCTTCGGCCACGGCTTCGTGGCCGGGTTCCTCTACGCCGGCATCGCCATGGTGACCAACGGCTGGTGGTTCGACCGGATGACGGGACATGCGGGGCAGGACCGGATCCAGACGATCGCCCGGTACTACACGCGGCGGGGCCGGCAGGTGCCCGAGGGGGCGACCCAGGCCGTGAAGCCCGACCGGCAGGTGACGTTCGACAAGCTGACGAACGTCCACTATTCCGGGACGCGCCACGACGAGGATCAGCCGGTGCACCTGCTGGTGCACACCGAGGTCTGCGAGTCGATCTGCGGGCCGGAGTACAACTATCCGTGCCAGCGCTTCTGCCCGGCGAACGTGTACGAGATCGTCACCGAGGCGGTGGGCAACCGGCTGCAGATCAACGCCTCGAACTGCGTTCACTGCAAGACCTGCGACATCATGGATCCGTACCAGGTGATCACGTGGGTGCCGCCCGAGGGCGGCGGCGGTCCCCAGTACGACGGCATGTGACGACCAGGCCCGACTGGCGCGCGTCGCGGGCGAAACGCGTCGAGGCGGCGCTCATCGCCCGTCTCGGCTACCGGGCGATCGCGCTGCTGGGGGCCACGCTCCGCTGGCGGGTCGAGGGGCTGGCGCACCTCGAGACCATCCGGGCGAGCGGCCGCCAGCCGGTGATGGCCTTCTGGCACGGCCGGATCCTGCCCGCCACCTACTACTTCCGCCGCCGCGGCATCGTCGTCATCACCAGCGAGAACTTCGACGGCGAGTGGATTGCCGGCATCATCGAACGGTTCGGCTACGGCACCGCGCGGGGATCGACGTCGCGCGGCGGCGCCCGCGCGCTGCTCGAACTGAAGCGGGCGATGGCCGAGGGGCGGGCGGCCGGCTTCACGGTGGACGGGCCCCGCGGCCCGGCCCGATCCGTCCAACCCGGCGCGGTCTGGCTGGCGAAGGCCACCGGCAGTCCCGTGCTGCCGTTCCACTGCGAGGCGGAGGCCTTCTGGAGCGCCCGCAGCTGGGACCGGACGCAGGTGCCCAAACCGTTCACCACCGTGGCCCTCGCCATCGGCGACCCGATCGAGGTCCCGCCGGACGCCGACGAGGCGGGCGTCGAGCAGAAGCGGGTCGAGCTCGGACGGGCCCTCGAGGCCTGCCGGGCGAGGGCGCTGGAGATGGTGGGGAGAAGGGCGCCGGCAATGAGCAATGAGCAATGAGCGATGGGTGTTGAACGGCCGCCCCGGGATCGGACTGGCTACAATCCCCATTGCCCATTGCCCATTGCTTTTCACCGTCGTGATAGATTGATCTGATTCACCCATGTCCTCCCGCCTGACGCTCATCGACGAGACCATCGCCCGTCATCCCTCCCTGCCGCGCGAGGCCATTGTCAAGGAAGACATCCTGCGCACCGGCATCGCCTTCAGCCCCGAGGCGCTGGCGCTGGCGGCCGACGCGAAGGCCAAGGCCTATTTCATCTTCTCGTTCGACTACGTGCCGCTGGCCGACATGCCGCAGGGCGAGCATTGGAAGGCGCCCGAAGAGGTGTGGCTCGAGGGCGGGCCGTGGGGCTTCCGGCCGACGATCATCTCGGTCCGGCTGAACCCGCAGTCCCCCTACCGCGTGGAGGTGGACGAGGGGAAGCCCGTGCTGCGGGTCGAGGGGACGACGCTGACCGGGGTCGGCCTGCCGCCGGTCCCCGAGTACTACACGCGGAAGCTCTCCAACGGCAAGCGCGTGATCGAGATCGCCCCGACGATCGAATGGGGCTATCTCGTCTACCTCACGGTCTTCCGCATCTGCCAGTACTTCGGCAAGGCGGAGGAGTGCCAGTTCTGCGACATCAACAACAATTACCGGCAGCAGATCGAGGCGGGCCGGCCGTACACGGCGGTGAAGTCCATCGACGAGATCCTGGAGGCGCTCCAGATCATCGCCGACACCGACACGGTGAGCCACGCCTACACGATCACCGGCGGCAGCGTGACGACGCGGCTGAAGGGGCTGTCGGAGGTCGACTTCTACGCGCAGTACGCCGAGGCGATCGAGCGGAAGTTCCCGGGGCGCTGGATCAGCAAGATGGTCACCCAGGCCCTGCCGAAGGACGAGGCCCGCAAGTTCAAGGACGCCGGGGTCCAGATCTATCACCCCAACTTCGAGGTGTGGGACGAGCGGCTCTTCTCGATCATCTGTCCGGGCAAGGAGCGCTACGTCGGCCGGCAGGAGTGGCACCGGCGGATCCTCGACGCCGCCGACCTCTTCGGGCCGTCGCACGTGATTCCCAACATGGTCGGCGGCATCGAGATGTCCAGGCCCCACGGGTTCACCGACGTCGAGGAGGCGATCCGGTCGACGGGCGAGGGGCTCGACTTCTTCATGTCCCACGGGGTCTGCCCGCGCTTCACCACCTGGTGCGCGGAGCCGCTCACCACGCTCGGCCGGACCACCCCGGGCGGCGCCCCGCTCGAGTACCACGCCCGGCTCCTCGAGACCTGGCGTGACACGCACGCCAGGTACCAGCTGCCCGTCCCGCCCGGCTACGGCGATCCGGGCAGCGGCCGCGCCGTCTTCTCGGTCAGCGCGTTCATGGACGTGATCGCGCCGAACTAGGCATGCCCCGGATCCTCGTCCTCGGCGCGGGGCTGGTCGGACGGGCCATCGTCTACGACCTCAGCGCGGCAGGCGAGGTGACCGTCGTCGACCGCTCGCCCGGGGCGCTGGCGTCGCTGCCGGCGCAGCGTCCGATCCGCACGGTGACGGCCGACGTCCTGGAGGGGGGCCTCCTCGCCGGCCTCGCGGAGTCGGCCGACCTCATCGTGTCCGCGGTGCCGGGGCATATCGGCTGCCGGACGCTCGAGACGGCCATCCGCACCCGCCGCCCCATCGTCGACATCTCGTTCTTCCCCGAGGACGCGCTCGCGCTCGACGGCCTGGCGCGCGAGCACGGCGTGACGGCGGTCGTCGACTGCGGGGTGGCGCCCGGGATGAGCCACATGCTGGCCGGCGCTGCCGCCCGCGAGATGACCATCGAACGCTACGAGTGTCTCGTGGGCGGGCTGCCGAAGGCGCGTACCTCGTTCGGGGAGTACAAGGCGCCGTTCTCGCCCCGCGACGTGATCGAGGAATACACCCGTCCGGCGCGCTACGTCTCGGGCGGTCAGGTGGTGACCGTCCCGGCCCTGTCGGACGTCGAGCCGGTGGCGTTCGCGCGCGTCGGCCGGCTCGAGGCGTTCAACACCGACGGCCTCCGCACGCTGATCCAGACCACGGCCATCCCGGAGATGCGGGAGAAGACCCTCCGCTATCCGGGGCATGCGGACCTCATGCGCCGCCTGCGCGACGAAGGGGCGTTCGCCCCGGGGCGGATCGACGCCACCTGTGCGCGGCTGTTCGACGAGTGGGCGCTCCGGCCCGGTGACGAAGAGTTCACCGTGATGCGCGTGACCATCCAGGGGCGGCGGGACGGGCGGCCGCGGTCCATCGTCTGGGACCTCTACGACGAGACCGATCGGGCGACCGGGCTCTCGTCGATGGCGCGGACGACCGGCTTCACGGCGACCGCGGCGGTGCGCCTGATCCTGGACGGGCGGGTGGCCCGCCCCGGCATCTGGCCGCCCGAGCGCGTCGGCGGGGAACCGGGCTGCCTCGACGCCGTCCTCGACCACCTGCGCGCCCGCGGCGTCCGCTACCAGCGGCAGGACGCCTGATCGCCCGCCCGTATTTACTTCAGCCGACAAATAGTTTATATAACAAATTATTTGGCTGGCTCACGGCCGGCCCGGAGGACGGAGACTCATGAAGCGGAGGCGGATCCTGCTCGTCGTGCTGCTCCTCGCCGCCATCGGCGGGAGCGCCTATTACCTCCTCTCCGGTCCGCCACGGACGCTGCGGCTCACGGGCATCGTGGACGGCAACGAGGTGGTCGTCTCGGCGAAGATCACCGGGCGCATCGAGCGGATGAAGGTGCGCGACGGCGACCGCGTGACGGCCGGCGAGGTCGTGGCCGTGCTGGATCACCGGGAACAGGCCGCCGCGGTCGACGCCGCCAGCGCCGCGGCCGCGCAGGCGCAGCAGGTGGCCCTCCAGGCGGCCGATCAGGTGGCGCTCACCCGGGCGTCGATTGCCGCGCGCATCGCGCAGGCGCAGGCGCAGGTGCAGCAGGCAGCGGCCCAGGAGGCGCAGGCGCGGGCCACGCTCGACCAGGCGGAGTCGAACTACAAGCGGACGCTGCCGCTCTATGCGGAGGGGCTGGTGACGGCGCAGGATCGCGACAACGCCAAGGCGTCGCGCGACGGCGCCGAAGCCGGCGTGCAGGTGGCGGTCCGGGCGCTGGCGGCCGCCCGGGCTGCGCTGGCCGACGCCCGGGCCCAGCAGCGCCAGATTGCCGTCCAGGAGCGGCAGGTGGAGGCCTACCGGGCCGCCGCCGCGCAGGCGCAGGCGGCGCATCAGGAGCAGGTTGCCATGCTCGACCAGTCGGAGATCGTCGCCCCGATCAGCGGCGTGGTCACGCTCCGGGCCGCGCGCGAGGGAGAGGTCGTCAAGCCGGGCGATCCGATCATCACGATCTTCGAGCTGAGCGACACCTGGGTGCAGGCCGACGTGGAGGAGACCTACGCCGACCTGGTGCGGCTGGGCGAGACGGTTACCGTCCAGCTGCCGTCGGGGGCCGAGGTGCAGGGGCCGATCATCTACAAGGCGGTCGAGGCGGGCTTCGCCACGCAGCGCGACGTCAGCCGCACGAAGCGCGACATCAAGACGGTGGCGATCCGCGTCCGCGTCGACAACGCCGACGAACGGCTGGCGCGCGGCATGACGGCGTGGGTCGTCCTGCCGCTGCGGCCGAAGGGGAAGGCATGAAGAGCGCGCCGCACGCGGCGGCGGCGCCGGCCGGCTCCGGCGCGGCCGGCACGGGCAGCCTCATCGTCGAGGTCGAGCAGATCTCCAAGCGCTTCGGCAGCCTGCAGGCGGTCGATCGGGTCTCGTTCGCCGTGAAGCGGGGGGAGATCTTCGGCCTGCTCGGGCCGAACGGGGCGGGGAAGTCGACGCTCATCCGGATGCTGACGACGCTCGTCCCGCCGACGGGCGGGACGGCGCGCGTCGACGGTCACGACGTCGTGCGCGAGCAGGAGGCGGTCCGGATGGCCATCGGGGTCATTCCGCAGGCGATGACGAGCGATCCCGACCTCACCTGCGAGGAGAACCTCACCGTCCACGCCCGCCTCTACGGCATGCGGCCGGCGAGCCGGCGTCTCGAGGTCGCGGCCTCGCTGCTCGAAGCCGTGGATCTGCTGGACCGCCGGACGGCGCTCGCCAAGACGCTGTCGGGCGGCATGCGGCGGCGGCTCGAGATCGCCCGCGGGCTCGTGCACAACCCGCAGATCCTCTTCCTCGACGAGCCGACCACCGGCCTCGACCCGGTGTCGCGCATGTCGGTCTGGACGCTCATCTCGAAGCTGCGCGAGACGCAGGGGCTCACGCTCTTCCTGACGACCCACTACATGGACGAGGCCGACAAGCTGTGCGATCGGCTCGCCATCGTCGATCGCGGGCGGATCGTCGTGCTCGACACGCCGGCCGCCCTCAAGGCGTCGGTGCCGGGCGCGGCCGTCATCGAGGCCCGGATCGATCCCGACTGGCCGGAAGCCGCGGCCGAGTTCGGGCGGCTCGACGGCGTCCGCACGGTCACCGCGCAGGGCGAGGCGCTGTACCGGATCGTGACCGACCGAGGGCCGCAGGCGGCCGTCGGCCTGGTCGAGTTCGCGCGCGCCCGCCACGTGGCGCTGCAGAGCCTGTCGGTGCAGAGCACCAGCCTGGACGACGTGTTCGTCCACTTCACCGGCCGGGGGCTGGCGGAAGCCGAGGCGAGCGCCCCGGCCGCGCCGGCGCGGCCCGGCCACTGACGGCAGGAACGGAGATGTCATGACCCGCGCACTGGCCATCGTCGAGCGCGACCTGCGGAAGTTCTTCCGCAGCCCGATGCTGCTGTTCGCCTCGCTGTTCCTGCCCCTGGTGCAGCTCGTCATCCTCGGGAACGCCTTCGGCGGGAACATCAAGAACGTCCAGATCGGCGTCGTCAACGAGGACCGCGGTCCCGAGGCGGTCGGCGTGCTGGAGAAGCTGAACGCCGTGGAGGCCAACGCCCGCACGTTCGTGGTCGATCGCTACGCCGACCGGGCCACCGCGCTGCACGACCTGCGCGAGGGCGCGATCGGGGCCGTCGTGATCATCCCCGAGCACTACTCGCGCGACCTGCTGTCGCACCACGACCCGAAGCTGGCGGTTGTCACCGACAACAGCGATCAGTTCGTCAGCAACAGCGTGACGGCCACGATGAGCGCTCTCGTCAGCGCCATCAACATGCCCGACGTGGCCCCACGCGATCCGACGGCGCTCAATCTCGACGTCGTCGAGCTGTACCCGTACATCAACTACATGAAGTACCTGCTGCCGGGCTCGATCACGCTGTCCATCTTCGTGACGGCGATGATCGGCGGCGGGATCATCTACCTCGACGACAAGTCGCGCGGCGTGCACGAGGGCTACCTGGTGACGCCGATCACCAAGTTCGAGCTGATCCTCGGCTTCAATCTCGCCGGTGTCACCAAGGGGATCCTCTCGGGCCTCGTCGTCCTGATTCTCGGTGCGCTGCTCGCCGGCATCCCTGGCCTGTTCGAGCCGCTGCGGCTGTTCAACCTGCTGCTGCTCACCGTGGTGACGGCGACGGCGCTGATCGCGATGATGTTCTTCATCGTGGCCCGCATGAACGATCCGCTGACGCCCAGGGCGATCTTCGGCGTGCTCAACACGCTGCTGTTCTTCCCGAGCGGGGCGGTCTACCCGATCGCGGCCTTTCCGCCGTGGATGCGCGTCATCGCCCGGGTCGACCCGTTCTCGTTCGCCGTGCACGGCTACCGCAGCCTGCTGCTGACGCAGGCCGGCCTGGCGGGCGTCTACAGCGACATCCTGATCCTGATCGGGATCTCGATCACCATGCTGCTCGGCGCCACGCTGCTGTTCAGGAGGACGTTCTGATGGGGGAGGGAACGGCCAGGGGGCCGCGGCTGACCACGCGGACGCGGACGAACCGGACCGGCCGGGGCCGGGGACGGGCGGGAACGCCGCGCCGGCTCTCGATCGAAGCCGCCATCTTCGACGGCCTGCCGCCGATGTTGTCCGACCGCCCGGGCTACCTGTTGTGGCGGATTGCCGTCCGCTCGCGGGAGCTGCTCGACCGCGCGCTGGAGCCGCTCGGCATCCGGGCGAAGACCTTCGGCCTGCTCGCGTTCCTCGCGCACGTGGGGCCGATTTCGCAGCAGGCGCTGGGCCAGTACGCCGGCGTGGACGCCAGCACCATGGTGGCGCTCATCGACGGCCTGGAGGCGCTCGGCGTGGCCGAGCGGAAGCGCGACCCGCGCGATCGGCGCGCCTACCTCCTCCACCTCACGAAGGCCGGCGAGCGCCTGCTCGAGAAGGCGGGGCGGCTCACCGGCGACCTCGAGGACGACCTGCTGGCGCCCCTCAAGCCGGCCGACCAGCAGCGGCTGGTGAAGCTGCTGAAGGCGCTGGCCGCCGCAGGCCCCCCGCGCCGGTGATCCCATCATGAGCGACACCACTCCGCCCAGTCCATCAGTGGCGGTCGTCACGAGCGACCGCTTCGTCGACCACGTCACGCCGCCTGGCCACCCCGAGCGGCCGGAACGGGCCGAGACGATGCAGACCATCGCAGCGCTGTGGCGCGATCGCGGCGGGCGGATCGTCGCGCCGCGCGCCGCCACGGCCGACGAACTGGCGCGCGTCCACGATCCGGCCTACGTCGAGAAGATTGCCGCGACGGCCGGCCGGTCGCTGGCCCTCGACCCGGACACCTGCACGTCTCCCGACTCCTACGAGGTGGCGCTCGAGGGGGCCGGTGCGACGATGGTCGCGACCGAATGGGCGCTCGGCCGGACCGACCCGTCGGGCCGGGTCGGCTACGCCTTCGTGCGCCCGCCCGGGCACCATGCCGAGCGGGACCGGGCCATGGGCTTCTGCCTGTTCAACAACGTCGCCGTGGCTGCGGCGCACGCGCTGACCCTCGGCGCCCGCCGGGTGGCGATCGTCGACTACGACGTGCACCACGGCAACGGCACGCAGCACATCTTCGAGCGCGACCCCCGGGTGTTGTACGTGTCGACCCATCAGTACCCGTACTATCCCGGCACCGGTGCCGCCGGCGAGGTCGGGGAGGGCGAGGGGGCGGGATTCACGCTGAACGTCCCGCTGGAAGCCGGCGCGACCGACGCCGATTTCGAGCGGGTGTTCGATGTGGCCGTTCTTCCCGTGCTGCGGCGATTCGGTCCAGACCTGCTGTTCATCTCGGCCGGCTTCGACGCCGATGCGCGCGACCCGCTGGCCGGCATGCGGATGTCGCCGCGTGGATTCCAAGCGCTGACGCGCGGCCTCCGCGACGTGGCGGCCGACTGCTGCGGCGGCCGGCTGGTCCTGGTGTCCGAAGGGGGCTACGACCTGGAGGCCCTCGCCGAGGGGCTGGCGACGACGCTGGACGTGGTGGCCGGGACGGAGGACGAGGCTGCCGGGCCCGGCGAGCGGCGCGGCGCCAGCGGCGACACGCGGCGCGCGGAGGAGGCCCTGCGCGCGGTCCGTGCGGCCCAGCGGCCCTTCTGGGGTGCACTATAATCAGGATCGGCCGTTGAATCCCTCAGCGACGGCGCCGGCCCGCGCACGGCCGGACGCCAATCCCGGGCCCGTCCGCCCGCCGGATCCGCCACCCGCACCCGGAGTCAGAGAGACCGTGTCGGACTACACACCCCAGCAGCTCGACAGGAAGTGGCAGCAGCGGTGGACCGAGCGCCGCGCGTTCGAGGTCGAGGCCGACCCGTCGCGGCCGAAGTACTACACGCTGGAGATGTTCGCCTACCCGTCGGGGCACGCGCACGTCGGGCACGTGCGCAACTACATCATCGGCGACGTGGTGGCGCGCACGAAGCGGATGCGGGGTTTCAACGTGCTGCATCCGTTCGGGTGGGACGCCTTCGGCCTGCCGGCCGAGAACGCGGCGATCAAGAGCGGCATCCATCCCGAGACGTCGACGCTGGCGAACATCGCCCACATGAAGGGGCAGCTGCAGCGCCTGGGCATCAGCTACGCGTGGGAGCGGGAGATCGCGACCTGCCTGCCCGAGTACTACAAGTTCAACCAGTGGATCTTCCTGAAGATGTTCGAGCGCGGGCTGGCCTACCGCCGGCGCTCGACCGTCAACTGGTGCCCGAGCTGCCAGACGGTCCTGGCCAACGAGCAGGTCATCGACGGCGCCTGCTGGCGCTGCGGCAGCGTCGTGGCCGCCCGCGACCTCGAGCAGTGGTTCTTCCGGATCACGGCCTACGCCGACGAGCTCCTGGCCGGTCTCGACACCCTCACGGCCTGGCCCGAGAAGGTCGTCGTGATGCAGCGGAACTGGATCGGGCGGTCGGAGGGGGCCCGCGTGACGTTCCGGCTGGAGGCCCCGGCGCCGACCCCGGGCACCGGGATCGAGGTCTTCACCACCCGCATCGACACGATCTACGGCGCCACCTTCGTCGTCCTCGCTCCCGAGCATCCGCTCGTCGACCAGCTGGCCGCCGCGGCGCCCGATCCCGAGGCCTTCCGCGCGCAGGCGCAGGCCTTCCGGACGCAGGACCGCGAGGCGCGGATGGCCGGCAAGGAAGGGTTCGACACCGGACAGCGGGCGATCAATCCGTTCACGGGCCAGCCCGTGCCGATCTGGGTGGCGAACTTCGTCCTCGGCGAGTACGGCACGGGCGCCATCATGGCCGTGCCGGCCCACGACGAGCGCGATTACGAGTTCGCGCGGAAGTACGGCCTGCCGATCGCCGTGGTGGTGCGACCGGCCGATGGTGCACCCGCCGACCCGGCGACGATGACCGAGCCGGTCTCGAACGACGGCGTGCTCGTCCACTCCGGGCCGTACGACGGCCTGCCGTCCGACGACGCCCGGCGAGCGCTCACGGCTGAGGCCGTCAGGCGGGGTATCGGCGAGGGGTCGGTGCAGTACCGGTTGAAGGACTGGGGCATCTCGCGCCAGCGCTACTGGGGCACCCCCATTCCGATGATCCACTGCCCGAAGGACGGCGTGGTGCCCGTGCCGTACGCGCAGCTGCCGGTCGAACTGCCGAAGGTGGCGCAGTTCACCGGGCGGGGAGACTCGCCGCTGGCGCAGGTGCCCGGGTTCGTCAACGTCACCTGTCCGGTGTGCGGCGGCCCGGCGCGGCGCGAGACGGACACGATGGATACGTTCGTCGACTCGTCGTGGTACTTTCTGCGCTTCTGCGACCCGCAGAATGCCGACCTGCCGTTCGGCGAGGCGGCGGGCGCCTACTGGATGCCGGTCGACTTCTACAGCGGTGGCGTGGAGCATGCGATCCTCCACCTGCTGTACTCGCGCTTCTTCACGCGGGTGCTGCGCGACGTCGGCCTGGTCACCTTCGACGAGCCGTTCACGCGCCTCCTCACCCAGGGGATGGTGCTGAAGGACGGCAACGTCATGTCGAAGTCGAAGGGGAACGTCGTCGATCCCGACGACATGCTGCAGCGCTACGGTGCCGACGCCCTGCGCCTGTACGTGATGTTCGTCGCGCCGCCCGAGAAGGAGGTCGAGTGGACCGACTCGGGGCTGGAGGGGAGCTGGCGCTTCCTGGCGCGCGTCTGGCGCCTGGTCGAACACTGGACCGCCAGCGCCCGGCAGGCGCCGCCGGCAGCGACTGCCGAGGTGTCCGACGCCGAACGGGCGCTGCGCCGGAAGACGCACGAGACGATCGGCCGGGTGACGGTCGACATCGACGAGCGGATCCACCTGAACACGGCGGTGTCGTCGCTGATGGAACTGGTCAACGAGCTCTACGCCTTCAGCGACCAGTCCGAGCTGGGCGCCCCGGCCGGGCGCGGCGAGCCCGCAGGCCCGGCCGCCCGCGCCGCCACCTGCTTCGTCGTCCGCGAGGCGATCGAGGCGCTCGTGCTCATGCTGTCGCCCTTCGCGCCGCACACGTGCGAAGAGATGTGGGAGCGGCTGGGCCACGAGACGAGCCTCGTGACGGCACCGTGGCCGGTCTTCGACCCCGGACTGGCCCGCCGCGACGAGGTGGTGATCCCCGTGCAGGTCAACGGCAAGCTCCGGGGGCGCCTGACCGTGCCGGCCGACATCGCCGACGACCGCCTCCGCGAACTGGCGCTCGCCGACGAAGCCGTGCAGGCCCATGTGGCTGGAAAGACCGTGCGCAAGGTGATCGTGGCCAAGGGGAAGCTCGTCAGCGTGGTGGTACAGTGATGAGGACGCGGCGCGGACAGGGATCGATCGGGCGGCGGGCGGCTGCGGCGCGGCGGTGGCTGGGCGCGCTCGCGGTGGTCGTCGCGGCAGCCAGCCTGACCGGCTGCGGCTACTCGCTGGCGGGACGAGGCACGTTCCTGCCGTCGTACATCAAGACCGTCGGCATCCCGACGTTCACCAACCACACGAGCATCTTCGACGTCGAGCAGATCCTGACGGCGAAGGTCCGCTCGGAGTTCATCGGCCGGGGGAACTACACGGTGACGCCGACGACCACGGGCGTCGACGCCATCCTCACCGGCACCGTGAACTCGATCACCCTGACGCCCGCCAGCTTCACGAACCAGCAGCAGGCCTCACGGTACGTGATGACCGTGGTGGCCAGCATCCAGTTCCTGGACACGCATACGAACAAGGTGCTCTGGCAGAATCCGTCGATGACGTTCCAGGAGGATTACGAGGCCTCGAGCGGCACGAGCGCGCTCGACCCGGCGGCGTTCTTCAGCCAGCAGACCCAGGCGCTCGACCGGCTGGCCACCGACTTCGCCCAGAGCGTGGTCAGCGCGATTCTCGAAGCCTTCTGAGGCGGCGCCTCCGGCGCCGTCTCGTCACTGCACATGGCGGAGCTTTCACCATCGGCCTTCCGGCAGCAGATCGCCCGCGGCACGCCGCAGCCCCTGTACCTCATCGCCGGCGACGACGAGGTGGAGAAGGGACAGCTGGCGGCGGCGCTGGCCGGGCTCGTCGACGAGGGGCTCCGGGCGTTCAACGTCGAGCGGCTGCACGCCGGCGAGACGAGCGTGGGAGCGCTGCTCGATGCCGCGCGGACCCTCCCGTTGATGGCCGACCGTCGCGTCATCGTCGTGCTGGAGGCCGAGCGTCTGCTCGTGCCGAAGCGCGAGGGCGAGGCGGCCGAGCGCGATGCCGGGGCCCTGCAGGCGCTCTTCGAGGAGCCGCCCGCGCACGCGGTCCTCGCCTTTGTCGCCGGCCAGCTCGACGAGCGGCGGAAGAGTGTGAAGGCCCTGTTGAAACATGGCGTGGTGGTCCGCTGCGGTGGGCTGGAGACGCCGGCCGACGCCAGGCGCTGGCTCGAGGCGCAGGCCGAGGCCGCCGGCGTCCGGATGGAACCGGCCGCCGTGAACCTGCTCGCCGATCAGATCGGCCCGAACGTCGCCCGCCTGCGCGGCGAACTGGAGCGGCTGCTGCTGTTCGCCGACGGCGGCCGGACGGTCACGGCCGACGACGTGCGGGAGACGGTGGGGGCGCCCAGCCTGCAGGACGAGTGGGCTCTGGCACGCGCGATCGAGCACGGCAATGCCGCCGCGGCGTTGCGCGAGCTGGCGCTGATGCTCGAGGAAGGCCGGGTCGCACCGATGATCCTCGGTCAGCTCGGCTGGGTGGCGCGGACCAGGCTGCCGCCCGCGAGAGTGCGTCAGGCGGTCGAGGCGCTGTTCCGGACGGACCTCGACCTCAAGCGCTCCGCAGGCGACACGCGCGTCCTGCTGGAGCGGCTGGTGGTCGAGTTGTGCGGGTCGGGAAGAACGGGAACGGCGAGCGTCAGGCGCTCGCCCTGAGGCGCTTGGCGATCCGCGACTTGTACCGGCCGGCGGTGTTGCGGTGGATGATGCCCTTGGTCGCCATCTTGTCGATGAGCGACACCGTCTGATTCAGCATCTCCTTGGCGCCGTCGACGTCGTTCTTGTCGAGGGCGGCCCGGATGGCCTTGAGCCCGGTCCGCAGCCGGCTGCGGAGCTGCCGGTTGTGCTCGCGGCGCTTGATGCTCTGGCGGTACGCCTTCATCGCGGAAGCGTGTGAAGCCACGTTCTGAACTCTCCTCGTGAAACGGCAGCCGGCCGCCCCGCTCGGGCGCCGGCGCACTCGCGAAACCCCGATTTTAGCACAGGTTGGCCGATTCGCCGCCGGGCAGGCGGCCCGGCGGCGAGCGGCCCCCAGGACCGCCTCCGGCTGGATTGCCCCCCGGAGCCGTGCCATACTCCGCCCCATGACCAATCCCATCGATCCGCTCGATCTCGGGGACACCGGGCCGCTCGACATGGTGATCGACCAGCTGGGGGGCGGGGCGCCGCCCGAGCCGAGGCCGATGCCCGAGCCGCCGGCGAAGCGACGGCCCGCGAAGCGGGCCCGGAAGGCCGCCCGGCCCGCGAAGCGGGCGGCCGGCGGAGCCCGGAAGGCCCGGAAGGGAGCGCGCAAAGCGGCTCGCAAGCCGGCCGCGCGGAAGGCCGCGGGGCGCAAGC
>JAGWRA010000005.1 GCA_028876655.1 Acidobacteriota bacterium
CGCCGAGCCGTCGTCGGGCAGGGCCGGCATCGGCAGGGCTGCCGGCGCCGCCGCGCGCTGCTGACGCTGCTCGCGGTGACGGAACAGGCTGCTGACGAGGCCGCTCGTCGAGCTGTCCCGCGGGTTCCAGCCGAGGCGCAGCACCGTCACCTTGATCGGGCGGCGGCCGAATTCCAGCGCGTCGTTGCAGCTCCACATGTAGATGTCGATGTGGCGCCCCTGCACGGCCGGGCCGGTGTCGAGGATCGTGTAGATCCCGCTGTAGCGACCGAGCGGCGAGTCGATCTGCACCACCGAGCCGACCGGCAGCAGCGTCGGATCGGCCGCGGCGACTCCCGTGCGCACCGCCACCCCCGACGCCGTGGTCGTTCCCTTGCAGTACGCCGTGCCGGCGAACGTCAGTTGTTCGCCCGGATCGGGCGGCGCCGTGACCGTCAGACTGTCGGCCTGCAGCGACGCAAACCGGGAATCCGGAATGGTCGCCTCGTACAGGCAGATGAACCCGAGCACGGCAACGATCGTCGCAGCCAGTCTCCGCCAGGTTGAATGTGTCAGGATCATAATGAGCACGTTCCTTCCGAACGCCCTCCGCGACTTCAGGGTCTCGAACGCTTCGACCCCGCGTCGGACGCTCCGCGCCCCCCGTGCGACGGGGGCGCCTCCGAACCTCCTTCATGCAGCCGCCGGCGCAGATGCAGCCGGCGTTCATTGACGACGAACGCGAGCGCCAGGGGGTAGACCGCCAGCGCCAGCGCAGTACACGCGAGCAACGATCCGACGACGTACGGCCAGAGCAGCGGCCGGAGCAGCAGCCCCAGGCCTTCCCAGAACTCCCGGTGCAGCAGCGACAGCTGGAACAGGTCGCCCAGCTGCCGGGTGAACCCGGGTGGAATCTTCGTCCGCAGCAGCGCGGCCCCGAACGTCGTCGTCAGGGCGTACCACGCGGCGATCGTCCACGGCAGGTTCGAGTAGACGCCCAGCAGCACGGCCACGCGGTTCAGCCCGAAGATGAACGCGCAGACCAGCGCGAGCGTCGTGTGCAACCCGAGGAACGGCGAGAACCCGAAGAAGACGCCGAGCGCGAACGCCGCGGCGGTCCGCTGCGGCGTGTCGTCGATGTGGAGCAGTGTCGTGCCCCACCGCCGGATCGCGTCGCGCGTCACCCCGATCATCGGAAATGCGCGAAGCCCGCCGGCACCGGTTCTTCCCGCCCGTCTTCGTGCCGCACCCGCACGGCCGGCTCGGCCGTGACCACCCCGACACGCGTCAGCCGCAGCTCGCCGGCCTGCCGCCGGGCCGCGCCCAGCCGCCGGCGCAGCCGCGGACGGACCGTGAACAGCAGCTCGTAGTCGTCGCCGCCGGAGAGCGCCGCCCGCAGCGGATCGACCGCCTGGCGCTCGAACCAGCGCCGGGCGGCGGCGTGCACCGGCCCCGCCGCCGCGTCGAGCACCATCCCCGTGCCGCTCGCCTGCGCCACCTGCGTGGCCGCGTCGGCCAGGCCGTCGCTCAGGTCCATGCAGGCCGTCGCGGCCCGGTTCCGGGCCAGCAGCAGCCCCAGCCGGACGCGCGGCTCGGGCCGCCGGTAGCGCGCCTGGCAGGCTGCCAGCCCGTCAGGCCCCTCGCCGGGCTCCCCGGCCACGCCGGCCCGGAGCGATTCAAGTCCCACCACCGCCGCGCCGATTTCTCCGCTCAGATAGACCTCGTCGCCCGGCTGCGCGCCGGCACGCCGGAGGACCCGCCGCCGGCCGGCCGACCCGATGACGGTGACATCGGCGACCAGCGGTCCCGGCGACCGGGTGATGTT
This sequence comes from Acidobacteriota bacterium, assembly GCA_028876655.1. Lineage (GTDB taxonomy): Bacteria > Acidobacteriota > Vicinamibacteria > Vicinamibacterales > CAVVIG01 > JAGWRA01. The sequence continues at coordinate 1,805 of JAGWRA010000005.1, forward strand.
CCCGCCGACGAGGTGCACCCGATGCCGCGCCGCCAGCGCCAGCAGCCCGTCGACGAGCGCGTCGACGTCGGAGAGCGGCAGCGTCGCGGGCAGTGCCAGCGACAGCAGTGCTGCGCGCGGTTCGGCCCCCATGGCCGCCAGGTCGCTCAGGTTCACGGCCAGCGCCCGGTGGCCGATATCGGCCGGCGCGACGAACGCCCGGTCGAAGTGGACCCCTTCGACCAGCGCGTCACAGCTGAGCACCTCGAGACGATTGCGCGCCGGCTCGAGGACCGCAGCGTCGTCGCCAGGGCCGACCACGACCCAGTCCGGGGAGGCCGGCAGACGATCCAGGATCCGCGCGATCAGCGCCCGCTCTCCGACGTCTGCGACCCGGTCGCCCGCCGCGACCGGGGAGGTGCCCGCCGGATATCCGTCCGTCTGTGTCATGCCGCCGCCGCGCACATCCTGTCCCGTTGCCCTCCGGCTCATCACACCCGCAGCACGAGGCCTGGTGCCATCGAATCGGCGCACCACGCCCGATGTTGACGTCGCGTCTCGCTGTCCGAAAAACCCCGGGCCCTCGATGGGCCGCCGCGGAACCCAGCGCCGACGGCGGGGGATGTGGGACACCCCGCGAGAACCGGAAGCCGAGGAAGGGACGAAAGAGGCCCCGCTTTGCCGTGTGGGGAGGTCGCTGAACCTGCTCAGGGCAGGTGGGATCGCTGTAAGAGCCGCGCGTCAGGCTTCCTCACGCTGAGGCATGCACACAGCGCAGGCATCGCGATCCGCTTGGTTATTACGTTGGCTCAAACGAGCCTCCGACCATCACGCGCAAAGCAGGGTATTCAGAACTCCCTTGGATCTTAGCCCGACCCCCGTGAGCGGTCAAGTCACACGGCGATCCCGAAGTCGTCAAAATCGTTGAATTGTCTAGGAAAATCGAGGGTTCTGGCGTGTGCGGAACCGCACACGCGGGCAACTCGTTACGAAATCAGGACTTCGTCCAGCAGCCGTTCCAGCTCCTGCGTCCGCTCGGCCAGACGGCCGCTCCGGTTGCGCTCGGCGTCGCGGCAGCGGAAATACTCGTCGGCGATGTTCAGCGCCGCGAGCACGGCGACGCGCAGCGAGTCGGTGGTCGGCGTGAGATCGCCGGCCGCCCGGATCTTCTGGTCGACGTAGGCCGCCAGCGTGCGGACGTACTCTTCGTCCAGCCCGCTGCGAATGGGATAGCGCTGGCCGAAGATCTCGACGGAAATGACGCGACCGGATTCGTCGCCCACAGAAGCCTCCGGGAGCACGCCGCGCGCCAGCCGGCGCGGCTAGAGATTCAGCCCTTCCAGCTGGTCGAGCATCTCGGTGACGCGGTGCCGGATCTGATCGCGCTCGTTGCGCAGCGCCAGGAGCTCGCCATGGAGCCCCTCGCTCTCGGACAGCCGCGAGCGGAGCGCCTCGAGCTCGCGCGCGAGCCGCAGGTTCTCCTCGGTGGCCCGCGCCTGCTCGTCGCGCATCCGGCCCATCATGGCCGCCAGCAGCTTCACCTTCTCTTCCAGTCGATCGATTGCGTCCAGCTCGGTGCCCCGTGTCATCGTCTTCGCCATGCTTGGAACCTCTTCAGCCGGGGCTCTGCCCCGAACCCCGGCTCGCTTCACTCGCTCGCCCGCGCGGCTCGCTCCGTTCCGCTCGCGGGCCCGCGGTGCGGGCCGTTACGCTGCGGGGCTCTGCCCCGCCCTCAGCGCTGCACGGCGCCGTGCTCGCGCGCCAGCAGCGCTACGATCTCGTCCATCGCCCGCTGGACCTCCGCGTCGGTCAGCGTCCGGTCGGGCGCGCGGAAGGTCAGGCGCAGCGACAGGCTCACCCGATCCTCCGGAATCCCCTTGCCCTGGTAGCGGTCGAAGAAGGCGACATCGACCAGCCCGCCGGGTCTGTTGGCGAGGATCGTGCCACGAACCTCGGACGCAGGCAAGCCAGCCGCGACCAGCACCGAGACGTCGCGCACGACCGACGGGAAGCGGGGCAGCGGGGCCACCGCCTCGGCCGTCGTGCCGGCGGCGCGATCGAGCGCCTGGCGCACGGCCCAGACTCCATCGAGATCGATCTCCGCCACGTAGACGGCGTCGGCCGCCGGGAGGCCGCGGGCCTCGGCCACGGCCGGCAGCAGCTGGCCCAGCAGCCCGAGGGCCGGCCATGCGAACGGCGGGTTGGCCACGACGATCCGCGCGGCCCGGGCCGGCACGAGCATCGGCGCGGCCGCCGGCTCGACCGCGAGCGGCACACCCAGCACCTCGCCGAGCCGTTCGACCAGCCCCTTGACGTCGAAGAAGTCGACCTCGCGCCGCGTGCCGCTCCAGTGGTCGTCGCTCGCGGCGCCGGTCCAGGCGATCCCGGCCTTCCGGACCTCGCCGGCCGACGCCGAGAAGCAGGCGCCCACTTCGAACAGCCGGACGTCGCGCCGCTGGTGGTGGCGGTTGTGCGCGAGCGCGTCGGTGAGCCCGGGCAGCAGCGACCGCCGCATCACCTCGAACTTGCCCGACAGCGGATTGGCGATGGCCACCACCTCGGCCTCGTCGGCCAGGCCGAACGCCTCGTGGGCCCGCTGCTCGATGAACGAATAGGTGAACGCCTCCGACAGCCCGGCGGCGAGCAGCACGCGGCGGACCTGGCCGTCGCGGGCCACGCGTGGATCCGGCGCGGCGGGCGGGGACGCAGGAGCGGGAAAGATCGGCGGCAGCCGGTCGTACCCGTAGTGCCGCCCGACTTCTTCGATCAGGTCCGCCTCGCGGACCAGGTCGACGCGGAAGGTCGGCACGGTCACCGACCAGCCGTCCGCAGCCGGGACGATGTCGAGCCCGAGGCCGCGGAAGATCCGGACGACGTCCTCGTCGTCCACGCGGACGCCGAGCAGACTCGCGAGGCGCTCGCGGCGCAGGTGGATCGTCACGGGGCCGCGCGGCGCCGGATAGCGATCGACGACCGGGCCCACGACCCGCCCGGCACCGAGCCGTTCGAGCAGCGCGGCGATCCGCTCGAGCGCGACCAGCGGCGCGGCAATGTCGCTGCCGCGCTCGAAGCGGGCCGAGGCCTCGGTCATCAGGCCGAGCCGCTTGCTGGTGCGCCGCACGCTGGTCGGCGTGAAGTAGGCGCTCTCGAAGACGACGCGCCGGCTCGACGAGGAGACCTCCGACACGGCGCCGCCCATCACGCCGGCGACCGCCTGGGCGCGCGCGGCGTCGGCAATCACGAGCATCTCGGGTTCGAGCGTCCGCTGAACGCCGTCGAGCGTCGTGATCGTCTCGCCCGGCTTCGCGCGGCGGATCCGGAGCGCGTGGCCGCCGAGCCGATCGAGGTCGAAGGCGTGCGTCGGATGGCCGATCTCCATCAGCACGTAGTTGGTGATGTCGACGATGTTGCTGATGGGCCGGACGCCGGCCGCCTCGAGGCGCGCCGCGAGCCAGGCGGGCGAGGGGCCGATCGTCACGTCGGCCACGGCCGCCGCGTAGCGCGGGCAGAGATCGGGATCCTCGATCGTGACGCCGACCACGTCCGACTCGCCGACGCCGAGCGGCTGCCGCTCGAGGCCCGGCGCGGCGCCCGGCGTCCTGAGCGGCAGGCGCCACGTCGTCGCGACCTCGCGGGCGAGGCCGAGGATGCTGAAGCAGTCGGGACGGTTCGCGGTGATCTCGAAGTCGATCACCGCATCGCCTGCGCCGGCCGCGCCGGGGCCCCATGGGGGCGCCGGCGGCGCGGGACGGTCGTCGACCGACGCGGTCTCGAAGCCGCGCATCGCGAGCGTCTCGGCGAGCGCGCGGGCGTCCACCGGAACGTCGACGAAGTCACGAAGCCAGGACACAGGTACGCGCATGTCGTGCGATCAGACCGGGAACTGTTCGAGGAAGCGCAGGTCGTTCTCGAAGAACAGCCGGATGTCGTCGACGCCGTGGCGCAGGATCGCCACCCGCTCGATGCCCATCCCCCACGCGAAGCCGGTGTACTTCTCCGGGTCGTAGCCGACGGCCTCGAACACCGCCGGGTGGACCATGCCGCAGCCGAGGATCTCGAGCCAGCCGGTCCCCTTGCACTGCTGGCAGCCGGCGCCGTCGCAGGCCCAGCAGCTGATGTCGACCTCGGCGCTCGGCTCGGTGTACGGGAAGAAACTCGGACGGAAGCGCAGGCGGCTCGACGGCGCGAACATCTCGCGCGCGAAGGCGAGCAGCGTCCCCTTCAGGTTCGCGAGCGAGATCCCCTCGCCGACGAGCAGCCCCTCCATCTGGTGGAACATGGGGGAGTGCGTCAGGTCGGGATTGTCGCGGCGGTACACGCGGCCGGGGACGACGATGCGGACGGGCGGCTCGTGCGTCTGCATGTAGCGCACCTGCATCGACGAGGTGTGGGTGCGCAGCAGCGTCCGGATGTCGGCGGCCTGGGCCTCGTGCGTGCGCGGGCCGGTCGGGGTCCACGCCTCGCCGCGCATGCCCGAGGCGAGGTACAGCGTGTCCTGCATGTCGCGCGCGGGATGCGAGGCCGGCATGTTCAGCGCGTCGAAGCAGTGGAACTCGTCCTCGGCCTCGGGTCCTTCGACGATGGTGAAGCCGAGGCGGGTGAAGATGGTCTCCATCCGGTCGCGCACCCGCGTCAGCGGGTGGCGGCGGCCGAGGGGGGGCACGCGGCCGGGCAGCGTCACGTCCACGGCACCCGCCACGGGGCGGCCGGCGGCGAGCGCGTCGCGCCGTCCGGCGAGCTGCTCTTCGATCTCGGTCTTCAGGCGGTTGGCGAGCTGGCCGAGCCGCGGGCGGTCGGCGGGGGCGGCCGTCGCGACCTCCTTCATCAGGCCGGCGATGACGCCGCCCTTGCGGGCGAGGTACCGGTCGCGGACGCCCTGCAGGTCGCGGTCGGTCGTCGCCCCGTTCAGCAGGGCGAGGAATTCGGCGCGGAGGCGCTCGATGGCGTCGGCATCCAGCATGGGGCGAGGCGGAGCGTGACGTTCCCCGGCGCGCGGGCCGGGGAACGAACGATGGTGGACGGACGGGCCGCGCGGCGCCGGATCAGGCGCGCGCGGCGCGGGCCTGCTTCACCTGGGCGGCCAGGCGGGCGAACGCCGCCGGCTGCCGGACGGCGAGTTCGGCGAGGCTCTTGCGGTCGAGCGTCACGCCGGCCGTCTTCAGGCCGTTGATGAACTGGCCGTAGGTCAGGCCCTGCTCGCGGGCGGCAGCGTTGATCCGGACCACCCACAGGCGCCGGAAGTCCCGCTTCTTGTTGCGCCGGCCGACGAAGGCGTACTTCAGCGCCGTGTCGACCGATTCCTTGGCGGCCCGGTAGAGCTTGCTCTTGGTCGCGTAGAAGCCCTTGGCCCGTGCCAGCAGCTTCTTCCGCTTCGCCCGCCGGACGCTTCCGCGTTTGACTCGAGGCATCTTCCGATCTCCTTACGCTGACAACGTAGACTTCGTCACCGGTATCACTTGTACGGCAGCATCCGGTCGAGCTTGGCGCTCTCGGCGTCGGACACGCCACTGGTCCCCCGCAGCTGACGCTTCCGCTTGGTCGTCTTGCTGCTCAGGATGTGCCGCTTGAACGCCTTGGCCCGCAGGAACTTTCCCGTGGCCGTCTTCTTGAAGCGCTTGGCGGCGCCCCGGTGCGTCTTGAGCTTCGGCATCTTCGTTCCTCTCTGACTTCCGTTCCCTGCGCCGAGGCGCTGGCCTCAGTTGGTGTCCGCCGGTGCCGCCGGCCGGGCCGACGGTTTGCCCGTGGTCTTCCGGGCCAGGATGGTGTGCATCTGGTTGCCCTCCATCCGCGGCGACGTCTCCGCGACGGCGACCTCGGCCAGCTCGTCGACGAGCCGCTCGAGGATCCGCCGGCCGATCTCCGGATGCGCCATCTCGCGTCCCCGGAAGAAGATGGTGGCCTTCACCTTGTCCCCATCCTCGAGGAAGCGCTCGATGTGCTTCTTCTTGAACTGGTAATCGTGTTCGTCCACCTTCGGACGGAACTTGATTTCCTTGACCTCGATGACCTTCTGGTGCCGCTTCGCTTCGCGCGCGCTCTTCTGCTCCTGGTACTGGTACTTGCCGAAATCCATGATCCGGCAGACCGGCGGCGTCGCCGTGGCTGCGATCTCGACCAGATCCAGCCCCTTCTGCCGCGCAATGGCCAGGGCCTGTTGCGGCGTCATGATGCCCAGCTGCTGTCCGGCGTCGTCGATGACGCGGACCTCCCGGACCCGGATGCGTTCGTTCACCCGCGTGCGTTGCTCACGGCGCGGACTGCGTTCGTAAGAAATAACCGCCTCCTTGTCTGACCGTCCAGAAGATCCGGCCGGCGCTACGACGCCTTGCGCTGCACCTCGTCCTGCGCCGCCGCGATGAACTCGTCGAGCGACCGGCTGCCCTGGTCCCCGCCCGTCCGGCTGCGCACGGCCACCTGCCCCTCGTCCACCTCGCGGTCGCCGACCACCAGCATGTAGGGGACCTTCTGCAGCTGAGCCTGACGGATCTTATATCCGATCTTCTCCTGCCGGCCGTCCAGTTCGGCCTGCAGCCCGGCCGCCTCGAGGCGATCCCGGACGCCGGCCGCGTAATCGAGGTGGCGGTCGGCGATCGGCAGCACCACGGCCTGCACGGGCGCCAGCCAGAGCGGGAAGGCCCCGGCGTAGTGCTCGATCAGGATCGCGATGAAGCGCTCCAGGCTGCCGAAGATCGCCCGGTGGATGACCACGGGCCGGTGCTCGGCGTTGTCGGCGCCGGTGTACTTCAGGTCGAACCGCTCGGGCATCTGATAGTCGAGCTGGACGGTCGCCAGCTGCCACTTCCGCCCGATCGCATCGGTGACGTCGAAGTCGATCTTCGGCCCGTAGAAGGCGCCGTCGCCCGCGTTCAGCGCGTAGGGGACCCCGGAGCGGTCGAGGGCCTCCTTCAGCTGCGCCTCTGCGTGATCCCACGTGGCGACCTCGCCGAGGAACTCGGCCGGCCGGGTCCCGAGCTTGGCGGCGAAGGGCAGGTCGAAGTCGCGGTAGACCCGCTGGACCAGCCCCAGCAGCCGCGCCACCTCTTCGCCGATCTGATCCTGCGTGACGAAGCAGTGGGCGTCGTCCTGCGAGAACTGGCGCACGCGCGTCAGCCCCGCGAGCACGCCGGACGCCTCGTTGCGGTGCAGCGGCGTCTGCTCGTGGAACCGCAGCGGCAGGTCGCGGTAGCTGCGGACCTCGCTGGCGTACAGCAGGAAGTGCCCCGGGCAGTTCATGGGCTTCATGCCCATCTGCTCGTCGTGCGACTCGATGAGAAACATGTTCTCCCGGTAGAACGACCAGTGCCCGGAGGTCTCCCAGAGCGCCTTGTTGAAGACGATCGGGGTCTTCACTTCCTGATAGCCGGCCGGGAACAGCACCTCGCGCATGTAGTCGGCCAGCGCGTTGTAGAGCCGCGTCCCCTTGCCCAGCCAGAACGCCGCGCCCGGCGCCCAGGGATGGAAGGTGAACAGCCCGAGCTCGCGGCCGAGCTTGCGGTGATCGCGCTTCTTCGCTTCCTCGAGCCGCGCCAGGTGCGCCTTCAGCTCGGCGTCCGACAGGAACGCCGTGCCGTAGATCCGCTGCATCGGCTGGTTGTGCGCGTCGCCCTTCCAGTAGGCGTTGGAGGTGTTCAGCAGCTTGAACGCCTTCAGCCGGCCGGTGGAGGGGACGTGCGGGCCCGTGCAGAAATCGACGAAGGTGTCGCGGTCCTTGATCGTGTAGCAGGACACCGTGTCCTGCCCGGGCGTCTTCTCCTCGATGAGCTGGACCTTGAGCGGCTCGCCGCGCCCCGTGAAGAACGCCTCGGCCTCGGCCTTCGGCCAGATCTGGCGCTCGTAGGGCAGATCCTGGGCCGCCAGCTCCTTCATCTTCCGCTCGATCGCCTCGAGGTCGTCGGGGACGAACGGCCGCGGGACGACGAAGTCGTAGAAGAACCCTTCGTCGGTGGCCGGGCCGATGCCGCACTGGACGTCGGGGAACAGGTTGGTGACGGCCGCCGCCAGCAGGTGGGCCGTGCTGTGCCGGTAGAGCGGCAGCGCCTCCGGGCTGTCGGGCGTGACGATCCGCACGCGTGCGTCGCGATCCAGCCGGTACGACAGGTCGACGAGCCGGTCGTCGACCACGCCCGCCAGCGCCGCCTTCGCGAGGCGCGGCGAGATCCCGGCGGCGACGTCGGCGACCGACGCACCGGCGGGCACGGCACGGCTGGAGCCGTCCGGCAGCGTGACAGTGACCTGGCTCATGGAGATGACGGAGTCGAGCGTCGGAGTTCGTGCAGCCGGCGGGTCGTCTGCGACCCGCGGCGTCGATGCCAGAGCGCGCTCGGGACCCTTCTCGCTGTCAGCCGCCCGTCCTGGGCGGGGGGCCGTCGCCGCGCGGGATGCGCGCCGGCCCGTGTTCCTGTCGGTGGCCCGCCATGCGCGAGCCTCCAGACCGCCAGCGGCGGGGTGGAGGCGAGTCGAATGGTAGGCACGGGCGGACTCGAACCGCCGACCTCCTGCGTGTCAAGCAGGCGCTCTAACCACTGAGCTACGCGCCTACGCCTTGAAAATACGGGCGTTACAGGAACGGACAGTATACCAATGGGGGGAAGGGGGCGTCAACGACCGACCGGCCGTCTCCGGCCCTGGGCTGGGGGCGCGGGCACTGGCGGACCAGTCTCCCGCGCCGGAAGCCCAGCGCCGAACCCGGAGCGCGTTACTTGACGGCGCTCTTGAGCGCCTTGCCGGCGCTGAACCGCACGACGCGGCGCTTCGGAATCTTGATGGCGGCCCCGGTCTGCGGATTGCGCGCGGTCCGGGCCTTCCGGACCGACGTCTTGAAGGTGCCGAAGCCGACGAAGGTGATCGCGTCGCCCTTCTTCAGCGCCTTGGTGATGCTGCCGAAGAACGAATCGACCGCACCGGCGGCCGCGCTCTTGGTGATGCCGGTGTCCTTGGCAATCTTCTCGATGATTTCCTGCTTGTTCATGCAACCTCCTGCGTAGTGGCCGGAACGAGGATGAGGACTCCGGCGTCGAAAAAACGCTCAGCGGTTATACGTGAGCGTCGGAGACGTGTCAAGGTCGTACACGGTGGATGGACGCGCGCCGGGCGCCGGCACGCCGCTCCGCACGCGCCGCGCGGGCCTGCCATGACGACGCGGCCCCGGCGGGCCCGCGATCACGCGGCATGGTCCGACGACAGCAGAGCGAGCGCCTTGTCGAGAATGGGATCGGTGGACGGCGGAATCTCGCCGAAGTCGACGCGCGGCTCCGCGACCGCGACGTCGGGGGCCAGGCCGCGGTCCTCGATGACCGCGCCGGCGGGCGTGAGGTACTGCGTGGTCGACAGCCAGAGGCCGGCGCCGTTCTGCAGCCTGACGAGCGTCTGGATGGCGCCGTGCCCCTCGGTCCGTTCGCCGACGAGCTGCGCGCGATGGTTGCCGGCCAGCGCCGCGGCGAACAGCTCGGCCGGGCCGGCCGTGCCATCGTCGACCATCAGGATGACGGGCAGCGTGAGGCGGCCGTCGCCGGCCTCCGCGCCGATCGTCTTCTGCGGCGTCTCGCGCGACTGCTCGAGGGCGAGCGTGCCGCTCTTGACGAACAGCCGCGCCACGGCGAGGCCGTTGGCCAGCGCGCCCGAGGCGCTGCGGCGGACGTCGATGGCGAGGCGCGTGGCGCCCGCCTTCTGCAGCTGCGCCACCTCGCGGGCGACCTGGGCCGCCACGTCGTTGTCGAAGTCGTCGATGCGCAGGTAGCCGACGCCGGGCGAGGCGATGCGGCCCGTGACGGCCGGACCCGACTCGACGGCCCGCGTCAGGCTGATGTCGTGCGGATCGGCGGCGTTGCCGCGGATGATGGTCAGCGTGACCTTCGAGCCCGGCTCGCCGCGCAGCGCCCGCACGCCCTCCCACACCGACATCTCGCGCGTCGGCTTGCCGTCGATGTCGCGGATGTAGTCGCCGGTGCGCAGGCCGCCCTGGGCCGCCGGCGACCCGTCACGCGCCGCGACGATACGCAGGTAGTACTGCCGGGTGATGGTGACGCCGATGCCGGCGGGCGCCAGGGGCGTCCCGGCCTCGACCGCTTTCACCTCGTCGGGCGTCAGGTAGGCGCTGTCGGAGTCGAGCCCGTCGGCCAGCCCGCGCATCGCCCCGTCCATCACGTGATCCACGTCGACCTTCTCGACGTAGTTGCTCACGATGAGCGAGACGACGTCCTGGAACATCCGGAGCGGCTGATAGCTGTCGTCGCGGGCGCTGGCGTTGCTGAGCGCCCCGCCGATGAGCGCGAAGGCGATCACCGGGCCGGAGATGAGGAGGACGACGAGACGGCTTCTGGAACTCATGGCTGTGACCGCAGGCTGACTACGGATGGCGCGCTTTCAGCCATTGTAAGGGATCGACGGCCTGTCCGTCGATTTGAAGCTCGAAATACAGCCGTGGCGCGCCCGTGGCCGGGACCCCGACGCGTCCGACGTCCTGCCCCGCGCTGACGCGGTCGCCCTTCGCCACCGACAGGGCGCCGAGGTTCCCGTACAGCGAGTACGAACGATCGCCGTGATCGACGATGACCAGCCGGCCGAAGCCGGTGAACGGACCCGCAAAGGCGACCGTGCCGCCGTGGACCGCGCGGACGACCTGGCCGTCGGGGGCCGCGATTTCGATGCCGTCGCGCGCGAAGCCGGCGCCGGCCCCTGCATGGTGGAACGGGGTGACGACACGGCCGTCGGTCGGCCAGGCGAGCGCGCCCTGGAACGGGGCGATCGGCAGCGCCGGGACGGCCGCGGCCGGCGTGCCGGGTTGCGCCAGCGCGGCCAGCGTCGCCTGGAGCTTCTGCTGGGCGGTCTGCAGTTCCCCGATGAGGCGGGCGGTCAGGTCGCGCCGGCGGTCGATCTGGTCGAGCAGCGCCGAACGGGCGGCGGCCGCCCGGTCGGCCGCGGCCCGGGCCCGCGTGGCTCTGGCTTCGAGCGCGGCCATCTGCGCCTGGCGGGCCTCGAGCGCCGTCTGCGCCGCCTGCCGCGCGACGATGGATTGGCGGGCGTCGGCGATAGCCCGGCGGTCGCGCGCCGACAACGCGCTCACCATGCGATAGGCACGGCCCAGCTCGCGCAGGTCGCGCGTCGACAGCAGCAGCCGCGTATAGCCGCCGCGCCCGAGCTTGTAGAGCTCGACGAGCCGGGCCTGGAGCGCCGGTTCGATCTGCGCCGCGGACTGCTGGAGGGCCTCGATCCTCTGGCGCTCGTCGGCCACCTGCGCCGCCACCGCTGCGGCGCCCGCGCGCGCCTGGCGTTCCTCGGCGGCCCGCAGCTCGCGCTCGACCTCGAGCGTGCGCAGGTCGCCCAGCACCGAGCGCTCCTGCGTCGCGAGCGCATCGGCTTCCTGCTGCAGCGCCTGGATGCGCGCGGCTGCCCGCTGTGCCTGCGTCTCGGCCTCGGTGCGCGCCTGGTCGCGGCTCTGGCCCTGCGCGAAGGCGAGCGCCCCGGCGGCCACCGCGAGCAGCGCCACGAGCGCGGCCCCGTGGCGGGCGCGTCGGGAAGCGGCCGGCCGGCCTGGCGGCTGATCAGTCATGCGAGCCCGCCGTCTGCCCCTTGATCATCTGCTGGACTGCAGCGGGTGCGAACAGCGGCTTGCCGTCGATGTCGCCGGGAATGGGGACCCCGAAGTACTCGAGAACGGTCGGGGCGATGTCCTTGATGTTCGGATCGGTGGCGTCGATCTTCTCGTTCGAGACGAGGATGCCGGAGGTCTGCTTGTAGTCGAACGAGCCGTGATCGCCGCTCCACTTCTTCATGTTCGGGTAGACCAGCTCCGGCGGCGCCCCGCCCAGCGTCGTCTGCCACGAGACCCGGTAGCCGTCGGAGAGGCCGACCTGCAGGTCGGGGGCGTTGTCCATGTAGGGCCCCGACCAGACCTTGTGCCCCTCGTAGACGGCGTGGACGACGGGGGCGCCGGTCTTCGGGTCGGTGAACGTCATCAGCTTCGCGGCGATCTCGTCGACCAGCTGCCGGTACTGCGCGCCGGGCTCGACGATGCCCTGGCCCTCGCGTCCCTTGAGGTTGATGTAGATCTGGCCCAGTCCCATGGCGTAGGCGCGCGTCTTCGACCAGTCGACGTTCTCCCAGAACGTGCCGCCGCCGAACAGGTCGGCCAGCGTCTTCTGGCCGCCGCCCTGTCCATGCAGCACCATGTAGCCGTTCTGCACGAGCCAGGTGTTCAGGTTCACCGACTCGCGGAACGAGTGGAAGCCGTGGTCCGACACGATGACGATGGGGACGTCGGGGCCGACGCGCTTCATGACCTCGCCGACGAACTCGTCGCAGCGCTGGTAGACCCGCTCGATCGAGTCGCCGTACTTGGCGGCCAGCGCGCTGTCGTACATCGGGCTGGTGGGATCGATCAGCCGCCACATCATGTGCTGCACGCGGTCGGTCGACTCGATGACGCCGACGAAGAGCCGCCACGGCGTGCTGTCGAGGCGGTCGAGGATGACGCGGGCGCGGTCGTCGAACGCGCGGAAGAGGTCGTACATGAACGGCCCCTCGCCGATGCGGTCCTCGTTGAGCCCCCAGGTGGCCTCGGCCCAGCCGAGCGTCCGGTACTCGCCCAGCCGCTTGTAGAGCGTGTCCGAGAGCGAGGCCGGGTAGGACATCGGCACCGGCGGGTCCTGCGGCTCGAAGTTGATCGGCGAGACGTAGAGCTGCAGTTCCTGGTCGGCGCGGATCAGATAGAACTGCACCATGCCGTGGAGCCGCACGAGGAAGTTGATCTCGAAGTTCAGCTTCACCCACGGGCTCCAGCCGCCCGGCTTCAGCGTGACGTCCTGGCCCTCGATCTGGATGGTCGCCGCCTGCCCCGCGCGATCCCAGTGGATCGTCATCGGCACCCGGACGTCGGCGGTCGCCTCGAGCTTCGCGAGGCTGGCGCGGTCGGCGTCGGTCAGCGTCGGCTTCTGCCGGATGGCGGCGATCTCCTGCTTGACGATCGGGTTCGGCGGGCCGACCAGCTCGGTGTCGGCGGTGTTGTTGGTCATCACCAGCCGCTTCAGGATGCCCCCGAACTCGGTGTTCCCTTCCTCGTACCGGCTGAGGTCGGTGCCGAAGTAGTAGAACGTGCCGATCGTGCCGCGCAGGTCGGGCAGGGGGAGCCCCGACAGCAACTGGCCGTTCGGCACCTCCTCGGGCGGGAAGCTGTCGGGGACCGTCATCACCTCCGACCGGATCCCGGCCTTGCCGGCGGTGACCCAGAACGACGTCCCCCCGCGGATCGACAGCACCTTCGGGCGCGAGATCGGGATGTAGTTGAAGAGGAAGTGCGGCGGGACGCGCGTGACCAGCCCGAAGTCGGGCAGGTAGGTCTTCTTGTCCCGGACGAGGAAGTCGTAGATGTTGTGCTTGCCCGCGTTCACGCCGGTGGCGAACGCCGCCCAGGCGGTCGGCGACTCGGGCGACACGGTGGTGCCGAGCGGCCAGAAGCCCCCCTTCGCCGCCAGCTTCGCGAAGTTCGGCATCGCCCCCTGATCCATGTATTGCTTGAGCAGGTGCGGGTCCATGCCGTCGAACCCGAGGATGACGAGCTTCTGCGGGACGTTGCGGGGCGGTGGCGCCGACGTGCAGCGCGTCAGCACGAGCGCTGCGGCGATCGCCAGCAGGACGAACGGCAGAGTCGGACGTGTCACAGTCGGTGGCCCACCGGTAAGTGTCGGGAGAATGCGGGATTATAGCATGCGGATCGCGGGCCGGCTCCGGCGCGGTTGCGGGTTCGTCGGGCCGACGCTACGATCGGACATGCACACCGCCTCCCGGCGCGTCGCCGCCGTCGACGTCGGCGCGCGCCGCATCGGGCTCGCGGTGAGCGACGCCACCGGGACGCTCGCCCGTCCGCTCGAAACGGTCGTGGTCCGTGCTGGCGAGGCCCCGGTCGAGACGGTCGCCGCCCGGCTCCGTCAGCTGGTGGCCGACGAGGACGGCCTGGGGACGATCGTCGTCGGGCTGCCGCGCCGGCTCGACGGCAGCCCGACCGAACAGACCGCGAGCGCGCAGGCGTTCGCCGCCGCTCTTGGCCGGCTGCTCGATCGGCCGGTCGTGTTCCAGGACGAACGGCTCAGCAGCCGGGAGGCCGAGAGCCTTCTGGCGCGGCGGGAGCGCGACTGGCGCCGCCGCAAGGCGACGCTCGACGCGGCGGCCGCGGCGGTGATATTGCAGGACTATCTGGACGAGCGGCATGGCGCGATGAGCAACGGGCAATGAGCAACGAGCAATGGGTGACGCTCAGGCCCCACGCCAATGCCGATCCGAGCAGCCCTGTCGCGTCTCGCAGGATCCGGAGCCTGAGCGACGGCAACGCATGGGGGTGGGGCCCCATGCGAAGTGAATAATGAAGAAGCTCCTCCTCTGCGTGCTGGCGCTGCTGATCCTCGCTGCGGGCGGCGTGGCGGGCGTGCTGTATCACCGCGCGACGTCGCCGTACCGGGGCTATGCCGGCGCGGCGCAGGTCGTGGCGATCCCGCCGGGCAGCGGCAGCCGCGCGATCGGCGAGCGGCTGATCGCCGCCGGCGTGGTCCCGGGGAAGTACGCGTTCGAGATGGCGCTGCACCTGACCGGCGCGTCACGGCGGCTGAAGGCCGGCACGTATCGCTTCGATCGGCCGATGGCGCCGGTCGAGGTCATCGATAAGATCGCCCGGGGCGACGTCTACGTGGCGCGGATCACGTTTCCCGAGGGGCTGACGATCCGCGAGATGGCGAAGATCTACGCGGCGCGCGGCCTCGGCACGACCGCGGCGTTCGAGCAGGCCGCCGCCAACCCGGCCCCGATCCGGACGCTGGACCCCGATGCGACGGATCTCGAGGGGTACCTCTTCCCGGAGACGTACCCGGTGCAGCCGGGGGCGCCGGCGACCGCGCTTGTCGACGCGATGGTGGCCCGCTTCCGCCAGGTGTTCGACGCGGGACTGCGGCAGGATGCCGAGGCACGGGGGCTGAGCGTCCGTCAGGTCGTCACGCTCGCATCGATTGTGGAGAAAGAGACGGCCAACGCGGAAGAGCGCCCGGAGGTTGCGGCCGTCTACGAGAACCGCCTGCGCATCGGCATGGCGCTGCAGTGCGACCCGACGGTGATCTATGCGCTCGAGCAGGCGGGCCGGTATACGGGCGCCCTGCACCACGACGACATGTCGTTCGACTCGCCGTACAACACCTACCGGTACCCGGGGCTGCCGCCCGGACCGATTGCCTCGCCCGGCCTCCCGTCGATCGAAGCGGCGCTGAACCCCGCCCCGGTGGACTACCTCTATTTCGTGAGCCGCCACGACGGCACGCACGTCTTCGCGCGGACGCTCGCCGAGCACGACCGCAACGTCCGCAAGTACCAGATCGAGTACTTCCGCGAGAAGCGCGCGTCACACCCCGGCCGCTGAACCGGGCGTCAGCGCTCGCCCCACTTCAGCTTCTGGCGCAGGATGTCGAAGTAGCTCCGCTGCGGCGATCGGACCAGCCGGATCCGGTGCGCCGCGCGGCGGACGACCACGACGTCGCCGGGCGCGAGCTGCAGGCCGGCCTGCCCGTCGAAGGTGACGTAGATGTCCGGATGGCGGTCGGAGACGAGCGGCTCGATGCGGACGGTGTGGGAGTCCGGGATCACGATCGGCCGGTTGGTGAGGGTGTGCGGCGCGATCGGGGTGATCGTGAAGGCGTCGACGTGGGGGTGGATGATCGGGCCCGAGACCGCCAGGTTGTAGGCGGTCGATCCGGTGGGGGTCGCGACGATGAGCCCGTCGGCCTTCACGCGGGTGAGGAACTCGTCGTCGACCGACACCGAGAGGTCGATGATCGGCGCCCGGGCCCCGCGCGTGACGACGACGTCGTTCAGGGCGAACTCGTCGGCCAGCGTGGTGCCGCCGCGCTGCACCTGGCCGTGCAGCACGAGGCGCGGCTCGACCGGCAGCGTGCCGGCGAGGGCGGCCTCGAGCGCGGGGTACAGCTCCGCGAGGGTGATCTCGGTGAGGAAGCCGAGGCTGCCGAAGTTGACGCCGAGGATCGGCACCGACGTGCCGGTGCGGCCCATCCGGTCGGCCATGCCGATGAGGGTGCCGTCCCCGCCGAGGACGAGCAGCAGGTCGACGCGCTGCGGCAGGTCGTCGCGGTCGGCCGTGGCGCGCGGCGTCGCGCCTTCGGCCAGGGCGAAGGTGGCGGTGTCGAAGACCGGTTCGAGGCCCCGGGCCTCGAGCCAGGCGGCCAGCTCGGTGAGCAGCGCCGCCGCCTCGAACAGGTGGGCCTTGGCGACGATGCCGACCCGGCGGATGGGAGCGGGGCGATCGGACGGAGGCGTGGTCGTCATGGGTGCGCTGCGGCCGCCTTCAGGTGGAGGAAGAATTCGCGGTTGCCCGTCGCGCCCGTAATCGGGGAGGGCGTCATCGCCACGCGGCGCAGGCCGGCGGCTTCGGCCGCGCGCGTCACGTCGGCCAGCACCTGCTCGTGCACCCGCGGGTCCCGCACCAGGCCGCCCTTGCCGACGGCCTCGCGCCCGGCCTCGAACTGCGGCTTCACCAGCGCGACGAGGTCGGCGTCCGGCGCCAGCAGCGGCACGAGCGCCGGCAGCACGAGCCGCAGCGAGATGAACGAGACGTCCACGGTGACGAGATCCACCGGGCCCGGCAGGTCGCCGGGCGCGAGCGTCCGCGCGTTGCGTCCCTCGACGACCGTCACGCGCGGATCCGTGCGCAGGCGCCAGTCGAGCTGCCCGCGGCCCACGTCCAGCGCCACGACGTGCGCGGCGCCGCGCTGCAGCAGGACGTCGGTGAAGCCGCCGGTGGAGGCGCCGACGTCGAGCGCCCGCCGTCCGGCCACGGGGACGGCGAAGGCGTCGAGCGCATGCGCCAGTTTCACGCCGCCGCGGCCGACCCATGGATGGTCGGGCTGCGCGACGGCCAGCACGGCGTCCGGTGCCACGCCGGTCCCGGCCTTGGAGACCACCACGCCATCGACGGTGACCTGGCCGGCGAGGATCAGGGCGCGCGCCCGCTCGCGCGAGGCCGCGAGGCCGCGCTCGACCACCGCGGCGTCGAGCCGCTGCCGGAGCCCGGCACGGGAGCCCGCCTTCGCCATCCGGTCAGACCTCGATGCGCCCGCCCTCAGTGCGTCCTCGCCACGACCCAGTCGGCGATGTCGGCCAGGCGGCTGATGCCGAGCCCGGCGCCCGCGAGCGCCTCGTGCGCGCGCGCGACGCACGCCCGGGCGAGACGGTGCGACTCGTCGAGGCCGAAGATCGCCGGGTAGGTCGGCTTGCCGGCGGCGGCATCCTTGCCGGCCGTCTTGCCGAGCGCGGCCGTGTCGCCTTCGACGTCCAGGATGTCGTCCACGATCTGAAAGGCGAGCCCCAGTTCGGTCGCGTAGCGATCGATCGCCTCGATGTCCACGTCGCGGCCGCCGCCCATGATCGCCCCCGCGCCGGCCGCCGCACGGATCAGGGCCCCGGTCTTGCGGGCGTGCATCCCCTGCAGGGCGGTGGCGTCCATCGGCGGTGCGCCGGGCGCGGCCGCCTGCAGGTCGATCACCTGGCCGCCCACCATGCCGCCGGCCCCCGCCGCGTCGGCGACCAGGCCGATGACGCGCAGCTTGCGGGCCGCGAGGACGTCGGGCGGGACCCCGGGGGCGGCGGCGGGTTCGCGCGCCAGGAGGCCGAAGGCTTCGGCCAGCAGGGCGTCGCCGGCGAGGATCGCCGTCCCCTCGTCGTAGGCGACGTGCAGCGTCGGGCGGCCCCGGCGCAGCGTGTCGTTGTCCATGGCGGGCAGGTCGTCGTGGATGAGCGAGTAGGTATGGATCAGTTCGATGGCCGTCGCCGCCGGGAGCGTGAGGGCGTGCATCGCCGCCCGGCCGCCCGAGACGGCGTCGGCCGCCGCGAGCGCGAGGACGGGCCGCAGGCGCTTGCCGCCGGCCAGCGCGCTGTACCGCATCGCCTCGCCGAGGATGGCCGGGCAGGCCGGGGCGCGGGGCAGGAACCGATCGATCGCCGCGTCGATCTCCGCGCGGCAGCTGTCGAGATAGGCGCGCAGCGCCTCGGTCGCGGGTTCGGTCACCGGGTTCCCTCGTTCTCGGGTCCACGGGGATCGGCCGCGCCGCCCAGCGCCTCGGGCGCGGGCTTCAGCTCACCCCGTTCGTTGAGGATCTCGATGCGGCGCTCGGCGTCCTCCAGCCGCGCGTGACAGAAGCGCGAGAGCTGGATGCCCCGCTCGTACAGCTTCAGCGAGTCCTCGAGTGTCTGTTCGCCGTCTTCGAGGCGCCTGACGATCCCCTCGAGCTCGGCGATCGCGGCTTCGAAGTCCTTGATCGTATCGGGGCTCTGCCCCGAACCCCGGCTCTCTTCACTCGCTCGCGTCACAGCTCGCTCCGTTCCGGTCGCGGGCGCGCGGTGCGCGCCGTTACGCCGTCGGAGTTCTGCCCCGAACCCCGGCTCTCTTCACTCGCTCGCGTCACAGCTCGCTCCGTTCGGGACCATGCGGCCCGCCTCAACCTTCCGATTCCCGCTCGGTCCGCTCGACCGTGCAGGTGAGCGCCCCGCGGCCGACCCGCACCTGCACCCGATCGCCCGGCGCGACGGCCGCGGCGTCGCGGATGATGGCGCTGCGGTCCGCGTTCCAGCAGACGGCGTAGCCGCGGCTCAGCACGGCGAGCGGGCTGAGCATGTCGAGCCGCCCGGCCGCCTCGCGCAGCGCGACTTCCGCGCGGTGATACCGGCGATCGACCGCGGTTCCCAGGGTCCGATCCGCGGCGAGCAGCTGGACGCGGACCTCGGCAAGGCGCCGCCGGAGATCGCGGCGGTCGAGCGCCTCGCGCAGCTGCCGGCACTGGCGGTCGCGGCGCGCGAGCCCCGCCCGTCCGGCCGCGCGCAGGCGATGGGCGAGCTCGGCGGTGTCGCGCGCGCGCA
>JAGWRA010000066.1 GCA_028876655.1 Acidobacteriota bacterium
CGCGCCGGTTGCCGCCACGGCCGCCGCCACGGCCGCCGCCGCCGCCGCCCGGGCCGCCGCCCGAGTGGGCCGGCCGCGGACGTGCTTCGTTGACCGCCAGCGCGCGGCCGCCGAGCTGGTGCTCGTTCAGGCCGTCGATGGCGGCCTGCGCCTCGTCGTCGCTTCCCATTTCGACGAACGCGAACCCGCGCGCCCGCCCGGTCGCCATGTCGCGCATCACGCGCACCGAGTCGACCGTGCCGTACTGGGCGAACAGATCCTGCAGTTCGCCTTCGTTGGTTTCGTACGGCAGATTGCCTACAAAGAGTCTACGACCCATCTCTCTCTACTCCCTGGCGTTCCTGTTACACGGAACGCGGTCCGCGCATCCGGAAGGGATCGCGGACGTGCTGGAACTTCGCCTGAGCGGACTTCCACTCTCGCTTGACGGTCACCTTCTGAGGGAGCGAGTGAAACGGCCTCGATCGGCTCTGCAGGCGGGGTGAAGCGGAAGGCTGAACTTCCAATGAAGTTCAATGATACCCGATTGCCGGGGGCGGGGCAATCAAAAGAGGCGGGGACGAGGCGACCGGCGGCCCGTGCCGCGTCGGCCCCGTCCCCGGCCGCAGGCTAGGGCGCGCCGGGGGGCGGCACCCGCTTCTTCGTCGCCTGCTCGAAGGCGTAGCCCAGCTCGATCAGCTTCGGCTCGCTGCACGCCATCCCGGTGAAGCTGACGCCGAACGGCTGGGGCTTCGCGGCGAAGTCGGGCGGGAAGGGCGGCGTCGGGTCGTTCGGCACCATCCCGTAGGGGACGATGACGGTCGGATAGCCCGGCCGCGCGGCGATGCCGGCCCCGCTCGGGCCGGGGAACAGCAGCGCGTCCAGCTTGTTCGCCTTCATGGCGGCGTCGATGCCGTCGGTGGCCGTCATCTCGAGGTCGCGCGCCCGGTCCTGCTCGTACCGCGCCTTGTCCTTCACGACGTCCATCTGATCGGAGATGTCGAGCCGCGACTGGCCGTACTTGATCGCGCCGGCAGCCTGGTGGCCCAGGTTCCAGTCGCGCAGCTCGGTGAGCGTCTTCACGGGAGCCGCGTCGCCCAGCGTCGCGAGCCACTTGTTGAAGTCGCGCTTCATGCCGTACTTGAGGACGACCGTGCAGTGCTGGTCCTTGCCCTTCGCCTGGCTGGCGCCCGCGCACATGTCCCACAGCAGGAAGTTCCGGTCGGGGTCCTTCGTCACGATGCTCGGGATGACGACCGGATCGACGATGATCGCTCCCTGCGCTTTCAGGACCGCGATGGCGTCGGCCATCACCTTCGCGCGCGCGGCGTCCAGCCCGCCCTCCGGCTTGGTCGCGCCCGGCGGCGTGACCGGGTCGTAATAGTAGTCGCGCGGGATGCCGATGCGCGCCCCCTTCAGCCCGTCCGCGTTGAGGAACTTCGTGTAGTCGCGGTTGGGCGGCGGCGTGCACCGCGTGGTCGCCGGGTCGTTCGGATCGGGCGACGCCCCTTCCATCGCCCCGAACATCAGGGCCACCCCTTCCACCGACTTGGCCATCGGCCCCGCCGTGTCCTGATCCTCGGTGATCGGAATGATGCCCCAGCGGCTGATGCGTCCCACCGTCGGCTTGATCGCCGCCAGCATGTTCTGATTCGACGGGCTGAGGATCGACCCCGACGTCTCGGTGCCGACGTTGCCGGCCCACAGGTTCGCCGCCGTCCCGATCCCCGAGCTCGACCCGCCGGTCCCCATGGCCGGGCGGCCGTCGAAGTATCCCGGGCGCGGATCCCAGCGCGGGTCGTACGGGTTGTAGCCCTGGCCGCCGACCGCGTTGTAGTCGCCCGGCATCGGCGTCGGATCGCCCGCCACCCAGTTGGCCAGCTCCGACATGCCCGTCTTCGCGATGATGATCGCGCCGGCCGCCTCCAGGTTCTTCGTGACCGTCGCCTCGTAGGGCGGGACCAGATCCTTGAACGCGAGCGCGCCGCCCGTCGTCCGCATCTCGGTCGTCTGGATGTTGTCCTTCAGCGCGATCGGGATCCCCTCGAGCGGTCCGCGCACGTGCCCCTCGGCCCGGCGGCGGTCGCTCTCGTCGGCTTCCTTCAGCGCGTCCGGATTGACGGTGATGGCGGCGTGCAGCTTCTCCTGGTACATCCCGATCCGCTGCAGGTAGTCGGCGACCAGCTCGTGGGAGGTGACGCGTCCCTGCTCGAGCGCCGCCTTGATCTGCGGGATCGTCGCTTCGACGACGTTGAACGCCGGCTTCGGGGCCGGCGCGGGCCGGGTGCAGGCCTGCACGCCCAGCGCGAGGGCGGCACAGCCGAGGGCGAACGACAGGGCGGAGAGGTGTCGGGTCATAGCGGCGCATTCTAGCAGGGTCGAGCCCGCCCGTTTCACCCGACGAGGAACGGCAGCGTGTTGCCCGCGTCCTGACCGCCGGCGACCAGGCCGATCCGGATCGACCGGCCCGCCTTCCAGGGGTTGCCGGCGGCATCGGTGGCCGGCAGCGTGACCTCGATGGCCGTGTCGGTCCACGCGTCGGCGACGGCCTCCACCCCGTTCACCGTGACCAGGCCGGCCGCGGCGGCGTCGCCGAAGTTCGCCCCCTCGATCTTCACCGTGAGCGGGGGCGTGCCGCTCACCGGCGTCAGCCGCGTCAGGCGCGGCACCGTGGTCGTCGTCAGCTTCTTGCCGATGTACCCGCCCTGGCTCAGTCCCATGAGCACCATCAGCGAGCCGTCGATGTCGGGGAGCGCCAGCAGGTGCTTCTGCTGCAACTCCGCCACGGTCGCGCCCATCTGCCGCCAGTGCACCAGGTGCAGCAGCTGCACGTGCAGCGTGACGAGGTAGACGCCGATGGCCACGAGCGTCCAGGCCATCAACTGCATCTTGCTCAGATCCGGATAGCCCTGATCGTCGTTGACGAGATCGCTGAAGCGGCTCGCCTTCGTCATCGTCTTCTTGATCCGCCCCGTCGAGACGTACGACGTGGTGATCCCCTTGGCGGCCACGGTGGTGGTGATGCTGAGGCCCATCAGCATCAGCAGGCCCGGCGAGAGGTCGCTGATCGCCGCCACGTCGTGCGCGTAGAAGAGGCGCGCCGCGTAGACGACCGCGTACGACCAGAGGATGACGATCGTCCAGACGACGAACTGGAACTTCGACGAGCTGAGGCGGCCGTCGGCCCCTTCGGCGAGCGCCAGCACGCTCCAGCGGCCCGACAGCGTGCCGTACAGCAGCCAGAGCACGAGGAGGGTCGCGAAGCCGATGGCATCGAGGTGGACGAAGGCGGTGTAGGGCACGGCCGGGGCGGGTGATGGCATGACAGTCCTCCCGCTGGTTGGACGGGCGCCTGGACGCGATTCCGTCCGCGGGCCGCCGCCGCGCGACCGCGCGACAGACGGTACCCGCAGGTTACGGCCTGAAGGCGGCCGTGGGACAGCTGCACGCAAAGATCCCGTGCAACCGGATTCGCCCTGTGCACCTGCCAGGCGGAATCGTAGACTGGCGGTCCGTCCAAGTTGACAACACGCACTCGACCGCGCGTGGCTGAAGACGCAAGGAGCCACATCAATGGCGGACATTGTTGTCACCCGTTCAAACCTGCCGTTCGTGCTCGGCGGGACGACCGCTTTCACCGTCGAGCTGGGCGCGGCGAATCCGAACCAGCCGCTGCCGCGCGATACGCAGGTGGTGCTCGCGGTCGAGACACAGGCCAGCGCGAACCAGCCGGTGACCCTGGGCGGCGCGGGCTCGTGGACGCTCGGGCTGAAGACGCGTGCGAACGTCGAGCTGCGAGCCGTCTGGCAGACCGATGCCGCGCTGATCCGGAAGTACGGCCTGCAACCGTACTTCGTCATCGATCCGCACGGCGTCGTGCTGCTGTTCACGGTCGGTACGAGCGCCGACGGTAGCTTCGCGGGGAAGTTCCGCTACGGCGCGCTGACGGCCGGGGCGACGTTCGAGGCCGGCGGCGATCTCAGTTTCACGTACGCCCGTCCCGGTGACCCCGCCGCGCCGATGGCGGCGCTGATTCCCGACTTCTTCTCCCACGTCGGGCTGCCGGCGACGCTGACGGCGGCACCGCCGCCCGGCGAATTCGTCCATTTCGAATACGGCGGCTACCTGCAGCTCGGCGGCAGCGTCGGCGTCGGCTACGAGATGAAGGGGACGCCGGCGCTCGACATCGGGCAGTTGCACCTGGCCGAGCACTATCAGCTCAGCCTCGTCGCCAGCGCAGGGTTGTCGGCGCAGGTCGGCGGATTCTTCGGTATCGACATCCGCGCCGACCTCGACGCGCAGGGCCGGCCCAGGCCCGGCTGGGCCCGGGTGGTCGTGAACCGGACGCGGGCCTCGGAGTTCACCTTCGCAGCCGACGTGTCGGTGACGGCGAAGACGAAGCCGCAGAACCTCCCGAAGACGCCGTCCGAGTTCCTGGGCTCGCTCGTCGGCGTGAACGTGAAGAACTGGCTGAACCTGCTGCAGCACGTCGAGGAGGCCACCGACTGGAACCAGACGCTGACCGAGCTCGACGACCTGTCGATCGACTTCCTGACCGGCTGGTTCGGACAGACCCCCGCCGGCGCCACCCTCCCGGCGTTCCTGGCGAAGGTGAAGCAGGTCGTCGCCGAGTACGACCAGGTCGACACCACGGTGCTGACGGCCGTCGATCACTTCTTCGACAAGATCTCCGGCCCGGGGCTGGGAAACGACGTCGCGCAGGGACTGGAGTCCCTCGCCCACCTGCCGTCCTGGGATGCGTTGCGGGGCGACGTCGATCCGACGCTGTGGGGCCTCGTGAACGAGCTGACCGACGGCGACCCGCTCGGCTGGATCGCGGAGAAGGCGGTCGGTGCGCTGCAGAAGCGAGCGCAGGCCGTGCTGGATCTCGGACGGGCTGCAGCGACCAACGAACTGAAGGCGTTCATCACCTATGCGAAGGGGGAGTTCGGCCTCGACACGCTCGTCGAGGGCCTGCGCGCCATCGACACGCCGGCGAAGCTGCAGGCCGCGCTGAAGAAGCGGTCGGGCGCCTTCCTCGAGCGGCTGCTCGGGCCGGAGATCAAGACGATCTCCCAGACCCAGTTCGGTGCCGTCGTCACGACGCTGCACGACGTGCTGGCCAGGATCGAGACGTTCGAGCAGCAGGCGTACGACGCGTTGACCCAGGCACTGGCGCAGTCGCTGTCCTTCGACCTGCATCTCGGGTACAGCCGGGCCTCCGATCGCGAGGCGCTGGTCGACGTGGCCATCAACACGTCCACGCCCGAGGGGCAGGCGCTGCTGCACGCCGCGGCGCTCGGCGACTTCACGCAGGCGCTGGCGGCGTACCGGCCGGATCTGGTCCGGCTCTACGCCGGGACCCTGACGACGAACCTGGTGAAGACGCGGACGATCGGCGTGAACGTCGTCGGCTGGCACGACGGCTGGCACTACCAGTCGGTGGAGAAGGTCCTGCTCCACGGCGAGCAGCAGATCGTGCCGAACGAGGCGGGCGGTGTCACCGTCTTCTCGACGATCGACCTGACGAAGACGACCGGGCAGGATCGGCAGCGGGATCGGGGCAAGGCGCAGGACAAGGTGCGGACGTACTTCCTGCTCCGCTTTCTCGGCGAGTCCCGCGGCGTCGTGGCGACCGATCCGGCGGGCCAGCAGTACCTCATCGACACCATCACGCAGATGGCCGCCAGCTACCAGCTCACCTTCGAGGACAACCACACCACGCCGAAGGACCTGGCCTACTACCTGAGCTTCGCCCGTGACTTCGGTCTCGTCGATGCCGGCCTGCAGCCGGCGACCATCGGACAGCTCCTGCCGCAGCTCGCCGTGAACGACTACGGGAACGTCAGCGTGCAGTACGTCGTGCGGTACACGGAGGATGGGCTCCGGCGGCTCTTCCTGCAGCCGCCCGATGACGACGCCGTGCGGCGGATCATGCGCGAAGTGATTCTGGCGAACTTTCTGGCCGTGGGCGGCGACATTGCCGGCGAGGGCTGGGTGTACTGGACGGCCGATGTCTACACACAGTGGAAGCAGTCGCCCGGTGCGTTCGACGAGCGGCCCACGCTGACGTATCGGCCCATCGACCGTTCGCCGTATCCCGACACGCGCCCCGCGCCGCCTGACGTCACACTGCCGGCCGACCGGCATCGCTATCTCGGTGCGCTCTACCGCATCGAGGACGCCTTCGTGGGGGATTTCCAGACCCTGGCGAAGCTGATCGCGGCCGGGCGGATCTCGCCCATCGCCTTCCAGCAGGCCCTCGGCGGCGTCGGCGACACCCTGCAGGCCATCGACGACTTCGGCGAGTCGGTGAACACGACCTTCGCCCTCTTCGACGCCCTGCTGCTGCAGGCGGGCGCGAAGCGGCAGTCGGCGCTCACCCTGACGTCGTCGGCCGCCGGGCGGCGGGTGAAGAAGGTGTTCGTGGCAGCATGAGGTCAGTCCCATGTCCAAATATCCCACCGGCATCGACCACGTCATCGTCCTGGCCCTCGAGAACCGCTCGTTCGACCACATGCTGGGCTACTACCGGAAGGGCCAGCCCGGATTCCTGCAGGGGGAGGAGGTGAACCACGAGGACCCGGCCGTGCCGGCGTCGCCCGTGGTGCAGGTGTCGAACACCGCGGCGTACACGGGTGACCTGAACGTGGATCCGTCGCACGAGGTGACGCACGTCACGGTGCAGCTGTTCGGCGCCGACGTGGCACAGCTGCCGCCGCCCGATGCGCCGCACGGCGTCGGCTTCGTCCTCGACTACGGGCAGCAGCCGGGCGCGCCGGTCGCGGCCAACATCATGAAGTGCTTCGACCCGGCGAAGCTGCCGGTGCTGGCGGGACTGGCCGACGCGTTCACGCTGTGCACCAACTGGTTCTCGTCGGTGCCCGGCCAGACCTGGCCGAACCGGTTCTTCATGCACTGCGCGACCGCGGGCGGCTGCGCGACCAACGACGCCCTGCGCATCCATGACATGCGCACGATCTATCAGAACCTCACCGACGCCGGGCTCGACTGGGCGATCTACTTCCACGACTTCCCGCAGGCGCTCACGCTCGCCCAACTCCAGGACTCGGCGTTCCGGGGCAACTTCCGGTTCTTCCCCGACTTCTTCCGCGACCTGAAGAACAAGACGCTGCCGCACTACGTCTTCCTCGAGCCGCGGTACTTCGACTTCCTGCAGTGGAAGGCGAACGATCAGCACCCGCCGCACGACGTCTCGCTCGGCGAGCACCTCATCGCGGACGTCTACGAGCAGCTCCGCGCCTCCGACTACTGGGCGACCTCGCTCTTCGTGATCCTCTACGACGAGCACGGCGGCATCTACGATCACGTGCGGCCGCCGGAGCAGGTGCCGAATCCGGACGGCAAGGTCTCGACCGATCCTCCGTTCGACTTCACCCGCCTCGGCCTGCGCGTCCCGGCCGTCCTCGTCTCGCCGTTCGTCCCGAAGGGGGCTATCGACGAGACGGTCTACGACCACACGTCGCTGCTCGCGACGGTGAAGGACATCTTCAAGCTGCCGGCCTTCCTGACCGAGCGCGACCGGTGGGCGAACACCTTCACGAACCGGTTCCTGAAGGGCCCGCGGCCCGACGCCGACGCGCCGCGCACGCTGACGCGGCCCGGCGGAGACCCGCAGGCGGCGGCGTTCCACGACGAGCCGGGCGCGGCGACGATGACGGCGAGCCGGGTGCTGGCGGCGAAAGGGGAAACGGCGGCGGTCAGCCGGGCGGCGCTCTCGGAATTCCAGCAGAGCCTCGTCGACTTCACCAACGGGCTCGACACCGGCGACTCGCCCCGCCTGCGCGTGCTGCAGCTCGCACGCCGGATCGACGACGAGTACGACGCGGCCGTGCACCTGCGTGACACGGCCGCGCGGTTCCTCGGGAACGGATAGCGCCTGCGGCCCGCGCGAGGCGCCGGAGGGCAGCGAGGCGGAGCCGAGCCGCCGAGCGCGTGCCGATGGGGGTGGGGCCCCATCGGCCCTGAATGACGCCTGCGGCCTACGGTTTCATCCCTTCGCCGGAGATCTGCAGATCGAACCCGTCCGGATCCGAGACGTGGAAGCTGTTCTCGGTGTCCGGCCGGTACTCCATCGGGCCGAGCCCGAAGCCCTTGCTCGTCTTCTTCTTGAAGCCGCGCCGCTTCAGCTCGTCTTCCACCTGATCCTTGTTCCAGTCGGCAATCGTGATGGCGAAGTGATCCACCTTCGGCGTCTCGGCGCCGGCCTGGAACGGGTTGCGCGGAATGATGAACGACTGGCCGAACACCAGCTCGCACTGCCGCTTCCCATCGTCGGCCATCACCTTCATGCCGAGCAGATCCGAGTAGAAGTCGCGCGTCCGGGCGTAGTCCTTCACCTCGAACGAGATGTGGTTCACGGCCACCGCCTTGAATCCGTGGCCGCCCTGACCCTGCGCCGCGCCGGCGCTGGCGCCGCCGGCGGCCACGGCCGTTGCCGTCAGGGCAATCGTCTGAATGAGCTGGCGCCGGTTCATCCGCCCCTGTTCGAAGTCCTGCAGCAGTTTCGCGATCACGCTTTCCATGCCGTGTGCCTCCCCCTGGAAGAATGAGGGGGCCATCCTAGCAGGGCCGTTGCGCCGGGGCCACAGGAAACGGATGAGGCGGCCGGAGTGGTGGCGCGGCGAATCGACGCCCGTCCGTGTCGAATCTGCCTACCGGGCTTCTCACCGCGCGCGGCGCGGCTGGAATCCCGCCGTGTCCGGCACGGCACGCGCATTGCTCCGTCCCGCCCCGGAAGGCATGTTCCATCAGGAGGAGGAGCCATGCAGACGTGGGTCGGTCGACACCTGAGACTCCTGCCAGCGCTTGCCTTGGCGACCGCGGTGGCGGCCTGCGGCGGTTCCAGCAGCCCGACCTCGCCTACGGCCACGGGCAACCTGACCGTGATGCTGAGAGACAGTCCGTACAGCAGCGCGCAGGCCCTGCTCGTGACGTTCTCTGCGGTGGCGGCGCACACGAGCGGTGGCGACTTCCAGACTCTGCCGTTCTCGGGGGCGAGCGCCAGCTGGACGTGCGACCTGAAACGGCTGAACGGTACGGAGGATCTGCTTGGCACCGGCGCGCTGCCGGCTGGGCACTACACCCAGATCCGCCTCACGATCACCAGCGCCACCCTGTATTTCGACAATCCGTCGACCGGCGCGATCTGCGCGGCGTCGGTCCCGGTGCCGGCCGGCGCCAGCGCCCCGGTCACCGTGCCGTCCGGCACGGTGTACGTGAACGGCCAGTTCGACGTCACGGCGGACCAGACGACGACCATCCACCTCGACTTCAACGGCGACCAATCGGTGCGGTTGCTCGGTGACGGGTCGTACGAGATGACGCCTGTCATCTCGGTCGTGAGCGTGCAGTAGCGTCCTCGCTCCCCCTCCCGCCCTCGGGGCCGCGGCGTGTGCCGCGGTCCCGCCTGCTCCCCGACCGACATTCGTGTCGCGCGTGTACATCCATGTACATCTCGAACGGCTGTGCTTGCCCGCCCCCGGCCATGGGAGCAAGATACGCGCACCACGATGGCCGGGCGCGGCGCCTGCGCCCGCGCCCGCGCGGATTGCGAGGAGGATGGGATGAGGGACTACAGCCGTTGGATGCGGGGAGCGGTCGCGTTGGCGGCGGCCGCTGCCGTCGCCGCCGCGCTCGGCCAGATCGGCCGCGCGCAGACCGCCGCACCGCACGCATCGAATCCGCTGGCCGCGCTGCACTTCCGGTTCATCGGCCCACGGGGCAATCGTCTCGACTCGGTCATCGGCGAGCCCGGCAATCCGAACATCATCTATGTGGGCGCCGCCGACGGCGGGATCTGGAAGTCCGAAAACGGCGGCACGAGCTGGAAGCCAATCTTCGACAAGCAGGACGTCTCGCCCGTCGGCGCGCTCGCCATGGCGCCTTCCAACCACCACATCATCTGGGCGGGCACCGGCGAGCCCTGGCTGATCCGCCCGTTCTGGGCGCTGGGCGATGGTGTCTACAAGTCCGTCGACGCCGGCAAGACCTGGAAGCACATGGGGCTGGACGCCACCGGGCACATCGCCCGCATCGTCGTCGATCCCCACGATGCCAACCGCGTCTTCGTCTGCGCCATCGGCCAGGCGTTCCGTCCGCAGCACGAGCGCGGCATCTTCCGCACGCTCGACGGTGGCAAGACCTGGCAGCAGGTCCTCTTCGTCAACGAGAAGACCGGCTGTTCCGAGCTGGCGATGGATCCGCACGATTCCGACACCCTCTTTGCCGGCATGTGGCCGGACATCATGCACGGGTGGGACAACGACAGCGGCGGCCCCGGCGGCGGCGTCTACGTCAGCCACGACGGCGGCACGACCTGGCACAAGATCTCCGGTCACGGCCTCCCGCCCGCCGATCAGCCGATCGGGAAGACCGCCGTCGCCATCGCCCCCAGCGACTCCAACCGCGTCTACGCGCTGCTCCAGGAGAATCCTCCGCGCCTCTACCGCTCCGAGGATGGCGGACGGAACTGGACCCTCGTCAACCAGTCGCACCTGACCGCCGAGCGCGGGCCGTACTACACGCGCCTGGTCGTCGCGCCCGATGACGAGAACCGTCTCTACTTCGTCTCCGTCGCCTACAGCCTTTCCTTCGACGGCGGCAAGACGCTGATCACGCCCAATCGCGCCTCCGGCACGCTGGGCCAGGCGTCGGCCGGCGGCGACAATCACGACATCTGGATTGATCCGACCAATCCCAGCCACATCCTCGAGGCCAACGACCAGGGCGTCAGCATCAGCGTGGACCACGGCCGCAGCTTCCTGCACGAGTGGCTGCCGATCTCGCAGGCCTATCACGTCGCGACCGACAACGACGTCCCCTACCACGTGACGGGCAATCTCCAGGACGATGGGTCGTTCCGCATTCCCAGCCGCACCCTGAACGGCGGCGGCTTCGGCGGCGGTCCCGGCGTGATCCCGCTGGCCGACATCACGGGCACGGCGGGCTGTGAGGATGGCTTCGCGATTCCCGACCCGAAGGACGCCAATGTCGTGTGGGGCGGCTGCGACAACGGCCGCATCTACCGCATGGACTACCGCACCGGCATGTCACGTGAGGTCACGCCGTGGCCCGTGGTCTCCATCGGCATGGCCCCGAAGGATGCGAAGTACCGCTGGAACTGGGTCGCTCCCATCGCGATCGATCCGCTCGATCACAATCGCGTCTACGTGGGCGCCCAGGTCGTCTTCATGACCACCGACGGTGGACAGTCCTGGAAGGTCGTCAGTCCCGACCTGACCACCGACACGAAGAGCCACGAAGGCGATTCGGGCGGCCTGAGCGTGGGCAATACCGGCACCTTCGCCGGTGAAACGCTGTTCGCGCTGGCGGCTTCGCCCCTGAAGGAAGGGGTCATCTGGGCGGGCACGACCGACGGCCAGGTGAGCGTCACCGAGAACGGCGGCGCCAACTGGACGAACGTCACGAAGAACATGCCCAACCTGCCGCCGTGGGGCCGGGTCGAGGCGATCCAGGCGTCCCACTTCGATGCGGCCACCGCCTATGCCGCCATCAGCCTCCAGCTGATGGGGGACTACAACCCCTACGTCTACAAGACCACCGACTACGGGAAGACGTGGACGCTCATCAGCGGCTCCATCCCCAGGTCCGTGAACAGCTCCGTCAAGACCATCGCGGAGGATCCGGTCCGCAAGGGGATGCTCTATCTCGGGACCGAGAATGCGCTCTACGTCAGCTGGGACGACGGCGGCCACTGGACGCATCTGCGCAACAATCTGCCGCCGGCGCCCGTCTTCTGGGCCACGATCCAGCCGACGTTCAACGACCTCGTCCTCGCCACCTACGGCCGGGGCGTCTGGATCCTGGACGACATCACGCCGCTCCGCGACTACCAGGCCGCCCAGCAGAAGGCGGTCTATCTGTTCAAGCCCCGCCCGGCGTACCGCTTCCGCGGCACCAACGACGAGCGGGAGGTCGAGCCGTCGCCGCTGGTCCAGGGCGAGAACCCGCCGTACGGCGCCGATCTCAACTTCTGGCTCAAGGCGCCCGAGAAGAACGTCCAGATCACGATCGCGGGGCCCGGCAAGCAGACGATCCGCACCCTGCAAGTCAAGAAGACGCGCGAGGGGCTGAATCGCGTGTGGTGGGATCTCCGGTACGAGTCCAGCACGAAACTCGAGTTCCAGACGCCGCCTCCCGGCATGCCCTGGGTGGATCCCCACCGCACGTACTCGGCCTATGGCGCCGCGACGCGGGCGGCCGGGCCGATCGTGCCGCCGGGCCGCTACACGGTGACGCTGAACGCCGGCGGCCAGACGCTGACGGAGCCGCTCCAGGTGCTCCCTGACCCCCATTCGCCGGGGACCCAGCAGTCGATCGCCCAGCAGGTCCAGTTCATCCTGCAGGTGCGCGACGAGATCAGCCAGGTCGCCGTCATGATTAACCATATCGAGCGGACGCGGTTGCAGCTCGAGAACCTCCAGACGCTGCTCGCTGCGCAAGGCTCGCACGATGACGCGGTCGTGCAGGGGGCGACGCAACTGGAAGACAAGGCGGTTGCCGTCGAGGCGAAGCTGATCAACCTTCAGAACACCGGCCGGAGCGAGGATGCGTTCCGCAGCCCGATCGAGCTCTACGGCCGGCTCGGCTGGTTGATCACGGACATGGACGGGCGCCCGGGCAGCGGGACCGGCGGGGGCGATCTGGCCCCGACCGATCAGGCACTCGCAGCCTTCAGGGAGCTCAAGGCGGATCTCGTTCCTCTCCAGGGCCAGTTCAAACAGCTGGTCGATACCGAGACGCCTGCGTTCAACCGGCTGCTGAAGCAGCATCATCTCTCGGCAGCCATCGAGCCGTAGCGCGCCCGTTCACACCTGGCCCGAGCCGGACCCTCGCGGACCGGCTCGGGCCTCCCCTCTGATGACGTCCCGGTGAATCGCGCGCACCGCTGGCTCTGCCGCTCGGCCCACTGGCGGCGCACGGTCGAGGACCGGCTCCTGCCGTGGGCGCTCGACGGCGTGGATCTGGGCGCCGAGGTCCTCGAGGTGGGGCCCGGACCGGGAATCACGACCGACCTGCTGCGGGCCCGTGCGCGCCGGCTGACGTGTGTCGAAATCGATCGCGCCCTGGCGGCGGCGCTGGCGGCGCGTCTGGCCGGCACGAACGTGACCGTCCTGCGCGCCGACGCGACGGCGCTGCCGTTGCCGGACGCCCGCTTCGACGGCGCGGTCGGCTTCACCATGCTGCATCACGTGCCGTCGCGGGGCCGCCAGGACCGGTTGCTCGCGGAGGTGGCGCGCGTGCTCAGGCCGGGCGCGGTGTTCGCGGGGACCGACAGCCTCTACAGCCGGCTGTTCGGGGCGCTCCACCTGTTCGACACGATGGTGCTCGTCGACCCGGCCGGCCTCCCGGCGCGCCTCGAGGCGGCGGGGTTCGTCGCGCCGCGCGTCGACGTGGACGCGGCCGGCGGCCGCTTCCGCTTCCGCGCCACGCGGGCCTGAAGTACGCTCTCGCCATGCACATCCTCGTCCTCGGCGCGGGTGCCATCGGGACGTTCTACGGCGCCCGGCTGTCGGCCCATCACGAGGTCACGCTCGTCGGCCGGCCCGCCCACGTGGATCGGATCGCACGCGACGGCGTCCGGGTGACCGGCCTCGACGAGGCGACGTACCGCCTGCGCGCGGCGACCGAGGCCGGACCGGTGCCGCCCGACACGCTGATCCTGCTGACGACCAAGGCCTACGACAGCGAGGCGGCCGTGCGGCCGCTCGTCGATCGACTGCGGCCGGACACCTGCATCCTCTGCCTCCAGAACGGGCTCTACGTCGAGGAGATGGTGAAGGCCCTCGCCGGCAATCGCTGCCCGGTGCTGCGGGGGATCGTGCAGTTCGGCGTGACGTTCGTCGAAGCGGGCGTCGTGGCGCTGAAGGCCGAGGGGTTCACGTCGATCGAGCCGCACCCGCGCGCGGCGGCGCTCGCCGATCTGCTCGCGGCGTCGGGGCTCGCGGGGCGGGTCTCGCCCGACATCCGCGCGGAGATGTGGCAGAAGGTGATCGTCAACTGCGTCATCAACCCGCTGACGGCGATGACGCGCATGGAGGTCCGCTGGGCGGCCGGCGAGCCGCTCGACCCGCTGAAGCGGCGGATCATCGGCGAGTGCGCGGCCGTGGCGGCCAGGGACGGCGTCGCCGTGCCGGACGACTTCCTGGAGACGCTCAACCGGATGTACGGGCCGTCCACGAACCTGTCGTCGATGGACCAGGACCTGCGCCGCGGGCGGCGCACGGAGATCGCGTACCTGAACGGCGCGGTCGTCGCCCTCGGCGAGCGCCACGGCCTCGACTGCCCGGTGAACCGCGCGCTGGCCGAGATTATCGGTGCCCTGGAGGCTGGCGCCCGGCAGGGCTGATGACGGTCTTCAGTCTTCGGTCTTCGGTCTTCGGTCCCGATCCGGACGGGAGACTGCAGACCGGAGACCGGAGACTGTAGACTGTAGCCCGTCGCCCGTCGCCCGTCGCCC
>JAGWRA010000067.1 GCA_028876655.1 Acidobacteriota bacterium
ACGAGCGGGGCCGGCCGGCGGCCAGCATCCGCGCGCTGCCGGCCGCGCCGCCGCGGCTGGCCGAGCTCGGCCTGCCGGCGAACCTCGAGCGGCTGACGCGGCTGCCGTACGGCCTCGTACTGATCGGCGGACCGACGGGATCGGGGAAGACCACGACCCTTGCCGCCCTCGTCGATCACGTCAACCGCCGCGACGCGAAGCACATCGTCACGATCGAGGACCCGATCGAGTACGAGCACGCGCATCAGCGATCGATCGTCGAGCAGGTGGAGATCGGGGTCGACGCCCCGGACTTCCCGACGGCCCTGCGGTCGGCGATGCGGCAATCGCCCGACATCATCGTGATCGGGGAGATGCGCGACCCGGAGACCATGCGGATCGCCCTGGCGGCGGGCGAGACCGGGCACCTCGTGCTGGCGACCCTCCACACCAGCGACGTCACGTCCACCGTGTCGCGCGTGGCCGACTCGTTCCCGCCGGAGCGGCAGGCGACGATCCGGCAGGAGCTGTCGATGGCGCTGGCGGCGGTGCTCACGCAGGCGCTGCTGCCGCGCGCCGGCGGGGGCCGGATCCCGGCGGCCGAGCTGCTGATGATCGGCTACGGCGCGCGCCAGCACATCCGGAAGGATGCGCTGCAGCACCTGCACCAGGAGATCACGATCACGCGGAAGCACGGCTCGTTCACGTTCGAGGAGAGCCTGGCGGAACTGGTCGCCCGCGGCCTGCTCGACCCCGCCGAAGCCCGCGCCCGGACGGTGCATCCCGAGGAACTGGACGGGTTGTTGCGAAAGGGGCAGGGGGCAAGAGGAGAGGAATAGCGCCTGCGGCCCGCGCGAGGCGCCGGAGGCCCGCATCGCCTCTATCGCCCCGCCGTCGTGAACAGCACGCCGACGCCCCCCGGCACGACCGCCGGGCTCAGCGTCATCCGCAGGCCCCGGGCCCGGATCGTCACCGTGCGGCCGGCCGTCAGGCCGATCGCCGCACCGAAAGCCACGTCCGACAGATAGTGGTGCAGCCCCTGCACCCGTGACGCCGCCACGTAGGAGGCGACCGCCAGGGCCGGCACGCCGGCCTTCCAGCCGAATTCCCGATCGATCACCATTGCGGATGCGAAGGTCACCGACGTGTGTCCGGAGGGGAACGAGAAGTTGCCGCCGTCGGGCCTGGTGCGCTGCGCGGCGATCTTGATCACGTCGGTGACCGCGCCGGCCACCAGGTCGGCGCGCAACAGCTCCTCGCCGACACGCGCGAGGCGCGCGTGGTGGGCCGCGAGCCCCAGCCCGTAGAGACCGGCGGCGGCGCCGATCTCGGTGAAGCCGTTGCCAATGGTGCCTCCCGGCGCGAAGGCGTCGTGCAGGCCGGCGTCGCCGCCGAACGCCGCCGTGGTCCGCCGGTCGACCTGGTGCGCGGCCAGCGTCGCGGCACCTGCGGCGGCCATCCAGAGCGCGTTGCCGGGCGAGGTGACGTAGTCCTTGAAGTCCCCCAGGAGATCGCCGATGAGGTGGGGCCGCTCGTGTGCGGCCGCGGCCTCTGTCGTCTCGACGGCCGGCGTCCCGCCTGCAGGCGCCGCGGGCGGATCGGCAGCGGCGAACGCCGGCGCCATCAGCGCGAGCACGAGCACAGGAACCGTCAAAAGCCTGTGAATCATCGACTCAAAACTCAAGACTCAAAACTCATAACTCATGGCTCATAACTGAGAACTGACAACTCCTTCAATCCACCTGCATCAGCCGGTAGATCTCCTCCTCCTGCGCGAAGTGCAGGCGGGTGATGGCCTCGAGGCCGTGCAGGACCCGCTGCAGTTCGTAGCGCTGGGCTTCGGTGGGGCCGGTGTCATCGAGCGCGCGGCGGAGTGCGGTCAGCGTGTGCACCTGCCGCTGGATCTCCATGTGGGTGCGGCTCATCCCGGCCAGTGCATCAGGGGTGCGGGCGCCGTGGCGGATTCTGGCGTAGACGTCGCGATCCTCACGCGTTTCGTGCGGCAGGAGCCGCGTGCGCAGCAGGTGGTCGAGGGCCTCGAGCTGCTCCCGCACCTCCGCGTCGGGCAGATGCACGATCCGCTCGGCGGTGAGGCGGATCTGGTCGACGACGTCGATGAGCGACTGGTGCTCCTCCTCGAGGCCGAGCAGTTCTTCGGGCGGGAGAGCGGCGTGCGATGTCCCCCACAGCGGACCGCCGAGTGCCCGCAGCGCGTTCAGGATGACCGCGACGTCGATCGCCTCCTGCAGCAGGGCTCCCTGCACGGGCGGGAGGTATCCGAACGCCGCCGCGACCATGCCGGCCAGGGACAGCCCGATGCCCGCGTAGACGCTCTGCAGCGCGATCCCGCGCGAGCGGCGGGCGATGCCGATCGCGCTGACCAGCCGATCGAGCCGATCGACGAGGATCACGACGTCCGCGGCTTCCGACGAAGCCGCGGCGCCGCGCGCCCCCATGGCCACGCCGATGTCGGCGGCGGCGAGCGCCGGTGCGTCGTTGACCCCGTCGCCGACCATCATCACCGGCCCGTGCGCCCGCTCGGCGCGCACGGTGCCGATCTTGTCCTCGGGGGTCATCTGGCTGACGAGGCCGTCGACTCCCAGGAAGGCGGCGACCCCCTCGGCCGGATCGGCCCGGTCGCCCGTGACCAGCACGATCCGATCGACGCCGACGTCGCGCAGGTGACGCAGCACCGCACCGGTTTCCGGCCGGACCTCGTCGGCGAAGAGGAAGGCGCCCGCCACCTCGCCGTCGATCCCCACGACGACCGACACCGTGCCGACCCGGCCGATCCAGGTGTGGATGCCGCGGCCGAAGTCCGTCACGGCGGCGCGCGCCTGGACGAAGTCCCAGCCGCCGACCGCGACATCGTGCCCGCCGACCCGCCCCTCGATGCCGGCACCGGGCGTCTCGCGCACGCGGGAGGGGGTGTCGAGGTGCAGGCCCCGCTCGCGTGCCGCCGCCACCAGCGCCCGGGCGACGACGTGGTGCGACCCCTGGTCGAGGGAGGCGGCCAGAGGGAGCAGGGCGGCCGGCGGCACCTCGTCGCGGCTCTTCGTCTCCATCAGGCGCGCCCGGCCGTCGGTCACCGTGCCGGTCTTGTCGAGCAGCACCGTGCGCGCGGCGGCCAGCTGTTCGAGGGCGCCGCCGCCTTTCACGAGCACGCCCTTCCTTGCGCAGCGCGACACGCCCGCGATGATCGCCACCGGCACGGCCAGGATGAGCGGGCAGGGGGTGGCGATGACGAGCACCGCAAGCGCGCGCACGGGGTCGCCGCTCGCCAGCCAGGCGGCGCCGGCCATCGTCAGCGTGACGGCGAGGAAGCCGACCGCATAGCGGTCGGCGAGGCGGGCGATCGGCGCGCGCGCGGCCTGCGCGGCCTCCACGAGCCGGACGATGCCCGCATAGGTGCTGTCGGTGGCCGTGCTGGTGGCTTCGAGGTCGAAGGGATCGCCGGCGTTGGTGGCGCCGCTCATGGCCGACGCACCGGCTGCGCGGCGCACGGGCAGCGGCTCGCCGGTGAGCGCCGACTCGTCGAGGACGGCCCCGCTGCCCAGGATGGTGCCGTCGACCGGCACGACCTCGCCGTGCCGCACCAGGATGCGGTCGCCCGGCTTCAGCGTGGCCAGGTCCACCTCTTCCAGTGCGCCGTCCAGGTACCGGCTCGCCGTGCGCGGCACCCGGCTCAGCAGTGCCGTCATCTCGCGCCGGGCGCGGCGCTGCGCGAACCGCTCGAGCTCCTCGCCACCGGTGTACATGAGCCCGACGATGATGCCGGCGAGGGACTGATCGAGGAGGAGCGCGCCGGCCATGGCGAGCGCGGCAATGACGTCGAGGCCGAGCTCGCCGTGGCGCAGGCTCAGGCCGATGTCGACGAGCTGCACGAGGAGGACGCCCGCCGTGCCACCCATCCAGATGCGGGCCGCCACATCCGGGGCGCCGACGATCCAGGCGGCGCCGCCGGCCGCCAGTGCCGCGGCCGCCAGCGGGAAGATCAGGCCTGCGGCGACCCGGTCGAAGGAGAGCAGCGCGCGGCCGGACGGGGCAGTCGGCACGGGAGTGGACCTCTCGTCCACAGCGTATCAGCAGGCGAGGCAGGATGCACTGGCACGCCTGGTGAAACCGCTGGCGGGGCCCGGTGGGTCCGTCGTGTGCCCGATCGGGCGGGGTGAGGAGTGAGAGGCGCTGGAAGGCCTGCAGCCGGTCGCCGCAGGCCTTCACAGGCGGTCGTGCGCCGAACGCGGGGCTACTTCTTGCGGTCGTAGGTGATGTGCATCACGCTCGTGATCTGGCCATCCTTGTCGAGTCGTACGTAGTAGTTGTCGATCTTGGTGTTGTCCGCGTTGAGCGTATTGATGACGACCTGGTACAGGACGCCGTTCCGCTTGTTGAGGATGCGGGTGCTCTTCGCGTTGATGACCTCGACGGCCGTCTCGGCCCCCTTCAGGCCGTGGACGGGACGGTACTTGCCGTCGAACAGCGTCACGTAGTCCCAACCCTCGCCCGGCTTGCTCGGGTTGCTGATGGTGATCTTCATGCCGTTCCCCTCGTACGGCGTGTAGGTCATCACGTTGTTGGGATTGGTCGAGTTGATCCAGACCCCGTACCGCTCCTTGCCCTGAGCCCAGCTCGGGTTGGCCGTAAGGACCGAGACGGTGAGGATGGCGGCGCAGACAGCGAAAGTCCTGAACGACATCGAGGCTCCTCCTGGCGATTCCGCGGTTGAGAACCGCGCCAGCATATCCAACCCGGCCGTGGGCCGCAATGTGGCAGGCCGCCGGGGGCGGGCTGCGGGCGCCAGGCCGACGTTCAAACTAGCGCTTTGCAGCACGCGGGCTTCCGGATAGAATCCGCACCTCAAGTGCGCACCCACACATTCGCCGGGCTGCTGCTCGGGCTCATGCTGTGCGCGGGCCCCGCGGCCGCGCAGGTCCCAACCGCTCCCCCGTCCTCGCGCTCCCAGGAAATCGGGCGGCCGCTGCTCCGGACGTACGAGCCTGCCGACGTCGGGGGCGACGGCCAGAACTGGGCGATGGTCCAGGATCGGCGGGGCGTCATCTACGCGGGCAGCTCGTCCGGCGTGATCGTCTTCGACGGCGTCAGCTGGCGTCTCATCACGACGCCGTCGCACGATACCGTCCGCTCGCTCGCCATCGACGCGTCGGGACGCATCTACGCCGGGAGCGTCGCAGACCTGGGCTACCTCCAGCCGGACGCCCACGGCACCCTCGAATTCGTGTCGCTGCTCGACAAGGTGCCGGCCGGCGACAGGAACTTCGGCGACGTGTGGCGGACGTTCGCGACGCCGGACGGTGTCTATTTTCAGGCGGCGTCCGTCATCTTCCGCTGGGACGGGCAGACGATGCACGTCATCCGTCCCGTCTCCCGCTTCAACAGGGCCGCCCTCGTCGACAACCAGGTGTACGTCGCAACGCCCGAAAGCGGGCTGAACGTGGTCGAGCACGACCACCTCAGGCCGCTGCCCGGCACCGAGG
The DNA here is from genome assembly GCA_028876655.1 of Acidobacteriota bacterium. Classification (GTDB taxonomy): domain Bacteria; phylum Acidobacteriota; class Vicinamibacteria; order Vicinamibacterales; family CAVVIG01; genus JAGWRA01. The sequence goes on from JAGWRA010000067.1 coordinate 5,475, forward strand.
CGCTGGGGCACGAGGTCTTCGGGACCGTCCTGAGGTACGACGCCACGCGGCTCCTGATCGGCACCCGCGCGAACGGCCTCTTCCTCTACGACGGCCACACGATGACGCCGTTCCCGACCGGCGTCGACGAGATCATCAAAGGCGGGAACCTGTATCGCGCGATCGTCCTGAAGAACGGCTGGATTGCGCTCGGGACCACCAGCGCGGGCCTCGCGATCATCGACCACCAGGGATGGCGCGTCGCCGTGGTCGACGCCAAACACGGGCTGCCGGCGAACGCGGTGTATTACCTGATGGTCGATCGCGACGGCGGACTGTGGACCGCCGGCGAGCACGGCTTCGCGCGGATCGAGATCCCGTCGCCGATGTCGTTCTTCGACCGCTCCGACGGCTACGGCGCCCCTGAAGCCGACCTGGCGCGGCACGACGGGCGGTTGTACGTGGCCTCAGCGAACGGTGTGAGCTATCTCGACGCCGCGGCCGGCCGTCCCACCCGGATCGTGAGCGTGCCGGAGCTGACGACTCAGTGCTGGGTCTTCGCCACGGTCGGAACGGCCCTTCCAGTGGCCTGCTCGAACGGGCTCTTCGAGATCAAGGGGACGCATGCCGTCACGATCCACGCAGGCAGCGACGGCACCTACGCGGCGATGACCGTGCTGGCGTCCAGGGTGGATCCCACGCGCCTCTGGGTCGGCCTGGTCGACGGCCTGGCCTCCTACCGCCTGGTCGGCGGCCGCTGGATCGACGAGGGGCGCATCGCGGGGACGCGCGATCAGGTGCGCTCCCTGGTCGAGAATCCCGACGGCTCGCTCTGGGCGGGAACGGCGTCGACCGGCCTGCTGCGCGTCCGGTTCGCGTCGCGTCCGGCACCCGGCGTCCCCCGCCCGGCGGCCTCCATCGAGCGCTTCGGTCCGGCGCAGGGATTGCCGCGCGGCGGGATCCAAGTCGTCTCGCTGCTCGGTGAGACGTATTTCTCGGGCTTCTGGTCGACTCAGAAGATCTGGGTGGCACACTGGGACGGCACGGGGTTCAAGGACGACGCCTCGCTCGAGGCCCTGCCGTTCGACTTCATCCACTTCCTCGTGGGGTTCGTGGACGGCCACGACGGCCACGCCTACGCCAATCTCGGCAAGGGCCTCTGGATGCTGAGCCGGGGCCGCGACGGCACCTGGACGGCCGACCGGTCGGTGTTCGGCCGCTTCGGCTCGGCCCTGACGGGCCCGCCCCTCGTGGAACCCGACGGGATAACCTGGTTCGGCACGGAAGGCCGGCTGATCCGCGACGACCGGAACCAGCCCTTGAGTGGGAGCGCGCCGTTCCGGACGCTCGTCCGGCGCGTGACGCTGGGCGGGAACCACACGCTGTTCGCCGGGGCGGGCCGCGAGGCGGCGCCCCGCCTCCCGTTCAGCAATGCGACCTTCCGGTTCGAGTACGCCGCACCGACGTTCCTCGACGAATCGGCGACCGAGTACCGGACGCGGCTCGAGGGACTGGACCGCACCTGGTCGCCCTGGACGCACGAGTCGCAGCGTGACTACATGAACCTCGGCTTCGGCCGCTACCGGTTCCGCGTGCAGGCGCGCAACGTCACCGGCCAGCTGGGCCGCGAAGGTGACTACGCGTTCACCATTCTGCCGCCCTGGTACCGGACCTGGTGGGCGTACGGCGGGTACGTGCTGCTGTTCGGGTTGGTCGCCTTCGGCATCGATCGGCTGCAGCGCCGGCGCCTGACGAAGCAGGAGCGCGAGCGCGCCCGGTTCACCGAAGCCCGGCTGCGGGCGGAAGCCGCCGAGGCGCTGGCGCGTGCCGAGAGCGAGGGCAAGAAGAGCCTCGAGCTGCTGAGCGACATCGGCCGCGAGATCACGGCCTCGCTCGACTTCGAGACGATCTTCGACAAGCTGTACCGGCACGTCAACGAGCTGGCGGACGCCGACGTCTTCGGCCTGGGCCTGTATCACGCCGATCGCCAGACGATCGAGTACCGCCTGGCCATCGAGAACGGCAAGCGGTACGCGCCGTACACGCGCGACGCGCGGGACCCGGACCAGCTGCCGGTCTGGTGCATCGAGCACCGGCAGCCGGTGTTCATCAACGACCTCCGGACCGAGTACGGCCGGTACCTGAAGCGGTACGACGAGCAGCGGCGTACCCTCGAAGATGGCTCGCTGTCACGCGAGCCGCAGTCGGTGATCTATCTGCCGCTCGTGGCCAAGGACGCGGTGCTCGGGATCATCACGATCCAGAGCTTCGAGACGAACGCGTACACCACGCGCCATCTCAGCATGATGCAGAGCCTGGCGTCCTACGTCGCCATCGCGCTCGACAACGCCGCGGCGTACCGGCAGCTGAACGAGCAGGAACAGCGGAACCGGCAGCTGTTCGAGGAGGCCGAACGGGCCCGCGGGGTCGCCGAAGAGGCGGACGCGGCCAAGAGCGCGTTCCTGTCGACCGTGAGCCACGAGCTGCGGACGCCGCTCACTTCGGTGCTCGGCTTCGCCAAGATCATCAAGAAGCGGCTCG
>JAGWRA010000001.1 GCA_028876655.1 Acidobacteriota bacterium
AAACGCCCAGGGATTTAGCAGATATGCTCCGAGATCAAACAATGCGAGTGTGCCATTCGGCGCGACCGTGTAGCCGGTCGGATGTTGCATGAAAGCGTTTGTCACCAGGATAAAAAAACCGGAAAGCCAGCTGCCGGTGGCAACGCCCACCGCAGCCAGGAAGTGGTTGCGCGGACCGAGCCGCTTTTCCCCCCAGATCAGGGCGCCGATAAACGCGCTCTCGAGAAAGAAGGCGAACATGCCCTCCATTGCCAATGTCTGGCCAATGATCGCGCCAGCATACTTGGAGAAGCCGGCCCAGTTGGTCCCGAACTGAAATTCCATCGGTATCCCGGTTACTACTCCGACCGCGAAGTTGAGACCAAAGATTCTGGCCCAGAACCGTGCGGCCCGATTGTACTTTTCATCTCCGGTTCTTAGGGCGCGCCATTTCCAATAAACCAGGAACCACGCGAGCCCCATCGTGAGCTGCGGAAAGAGATAGTGGTAGGTGACCGTGAAGGCGAACTGCAGCCGATCGACGGCGAGCGCGCTGTCCATCGAGGCATCCTCCCGGGTGGCGGACGGTCCGCTCCGTGGCGCAGGGGCCGCGGAGCCTCAGCTCTCGTGAGACGACGGGGCGCCCGTGCCGGCCGGCCGCTTCACGCTGACCGTCACGGGGATTCCCTGACGCACGCCTTGCGTCACGGGGCAGAAGTCCTCGAACAGTTCCTCGCACCGCGCGAAGCGCGACGCATCGCCGCGGATGGCCGGGGCCAGGGTAATCGCCAGGCCCGTGACCCGCAGCCGGCCGCTCTCGCTGCGACCGAGCTGCACGGCGACGTCGGCCTCCAGGCCGTCGACCTCGACCCGTGCCTTGCGCAGGCAGAAGAGCAGGCTCGCGGACAGGCAGTTGCCGACCGCGGCCCCCAGCACGGAGGCGGCATTCGGCCCCTGCCCCTCGCCGAGCGGGGACGGCTCGTCCATCCGCAGCGGAGGAGACCCGGGGAAATCCGTGAAGGACGCGTCGAACTGATAGCCGCGGTCGAAGGAGAGATGAACGTGATAGACGGGCGGTTCCTTGGTCTCGCTCATGGGCGGTTCCGTTGCGAGGGTGGGGACGCCCTTCGAGGATACACCATCCGGCGCGGGATCGGGATGCGGGCCCCGAAAGTGCGTGCGGATCTCAGGAGGCCGCCGCACCCCCGCCGGGCAGGAGGGTCAGCGGGCCGGCCTGCAGCGGCGCCAGGCCCGGCGCCACCACGTCGCGATCCCCGACGATCAGGATCCCCATCCGATCGGGGTGCAGGTAGTCGCGCGCCACCCGCAGGACCTCCGCCTCGCCGACCGCCTCCACGCGCGGAACGAACTGCTGGAAGTAGTCGTCGGGCAGGCCGTAGAGCGCCAGCTGCGACAGGGCGCGCGCCACCTGCTGGGCCGTCTCGAAGTTGCGCGCGTAGCCCCGCGTGAGCGCCGTGCGCGCCGTCTCGATTTCGTCGGCCGTGGCCGGCCGCGGGCCGCGGATCGCCTCGAGCTCGCCCAGCGCCTCGCGCAGCGCATCGGCCGTGACGCTGCTCTGCACGCTCGACTCGAACTGGAACGGGCCGCGCCGCCGCCGGAAGTCGAACGCGGTCCGGGCGCCGTAGGTGTAGCCGTGCGTCTGCCGCAGGTTCATGTTGATGCGGCTGATGAACTGGCCCCCGAGGATCGTGTTCAGCACGAGCAGCGCGTGGTAGTCGGGCGTGTCGCGCGCCGCGGCCACCTGCCCGATCCGCAGCTCGGACTGGGCGGCCGCCGGCCGGTGCACGAGGGCCAGCCGGCCGGCCGGCGGATCGGCCGGCGGCTCGGGCAGGTCGGAGGGGCCGTGCACGCCGGCCGGGGCGCGCCACCCGCCGAAGGCGGCCTCCACCGCGGCCACCAGCGACGCGTGCGGGGCGTCGCCCACCGCAATCACGGTCGCCCCCTCGGGGACGAACATCCGCGCGTGGAAGCCCCGCACCTCGTCGAGCGTCAGCGCGGCCAGCGCCGTCTCGTCGCCGACCGGCACGTGCCCGTACGGGTGGGTGCCGTAGATCCAGCGCGCGAACGCCCGCTCCGCCACGAACGGCGCGAGATCGCGCAGTTGCTGCAGCCGGTTCAGGCGGAGCCGCCGCACCCGCTCGAAGTCCCCCGCGGCGAGCGACGGACGGAGCACGACGTCGGCCAGCAGGTCGAGGCCCGCCGCCAGGTGGCGCGAGAGCGTGGTAATCGCCACCAGTGTCGCGTCGGCGCCGACCTCGGTATCGAACTGCGCCCCGATGCGGGCCAGCGCATCGTGCATGTCGATCGCCGATCGCGCGCCGCTCCCCTCGTCGAGCATGTCGCCCGTCAGCGAGGCCAGCCCGGGCCGGTCCGCCGGATCCTGCGCCGCGCCCGCCGGGACGACGAGAACGACGGTGACGACCGGTACGCTGTGGTGACCCGCCGTCCAGACCGCGAGGCCGTTGGAGAGCCGCGTGCGGCGGACCTCGGGCAGCCGCGGGGCGGCCGCCGGGCCGGAGACCGGCAGGCGCGTGCGATCGACGCTCACGACACCACCGTCCGTTCCGATCCGGGCACCGCCAGATCGGTCCGCCCCTGCGGGACGACGCTCAGCGCGACCCGCCGGCCGCGCGCGAGGTGCGCGGCCCCCGCCCGGCGCACGTCTTCACACGTCGCCTCGAGGTACTGGGCGAGATCCCGCTCGAAGTACCCCGCATCGCCGAGGAACGTGTTGTAGGCGTTCAGCTGATCGGACTTCCCGCCGAAGCCCCCGACGGTCTGCAGGCGGTACACGAAGTTCGCCTCGACCTGGGCGCGACTCCGCTCCAGTTCGCTCTCCACCGGGCCGTCGGCCATCAGTCGCTCGATCTCGGCAGAGATCTCCTCGTCGAGCTCGGCCAGCGTGTGCTCCGGCGTCGGGGTCGCCACGACCTGGAAGAACCCGGACAGCTCGCGCGAGTTCTGCAGCGACGACACGTCGGTCGCCAGCCGCCGCTCGTAGACCAGGCGGCGGTAGAGGCGCGACGTCTTGCCGTTGGCGAGCAGATCCGAGAGGAGGTCCATCTCGGCGTCGCCGGCGGCGAACATCGCCGGCGAGTGCCAGGTGAGGTACAGCCGCGGCATCTCCACGCGATCCTCGAGCAGGAGCCGCACCTCGCGGTCGATCGACGCCGTGGCCGAGACCCGCGCCACGGGCGGCCCCGGCGGGATGTCGCCGAAGTACCGCTGCGCGAGGTCGAAGGCCTCGGCCGTCTCCACGTCGCCGGCGATGACCAGCGACGCGTTGGCCGGGTGGTAGTACGCCCGGAAGAAGTCGTGCGCCTGGTCGAGCGTCGCCGCGTGGAGGTCTGCCACCTCGCCGATCGTCGACCAGTGGTAGGGATGCGCCGCCGGATAGAGCGCCGCGAGCACCGCCATCGACGCGAGGCCGTAGGGCCGGTTCTCGTAGTTCTGCCGCCGCTCGTTCAGGACGACGTCCCGCTGGTTGGCGAACTTCGCCTCGGTGAGCGCCGGCAGCAGGTAGCCCATCCGATCCGACTCCATCCACAGCGCCAGTTCGAGCGTGTGGCGCGGCACGACCTCCCAGTAGTTGGTCCGATCGGCGTTGGTCGACCCGTTCAGCACGCCGCCCGCCTGCTGCAGCGGGTGGAAGTAGCCGCGATCGTAGTGTGCGGACCCCTCGAACATCAGGTGCTCGAACAGGTGCGCGAAGCCCGTGTGATGGGGCCGCTCGTTCTTGGACCCGACGTGGTACCAGAGGTTCACGGCCACGATGGGACAGTTGCGGTCCTCGTGGACGAGCACCTGCAGACCGTTGTCCAGCACGTGCTTGGTGTAGGCGATGTTCATGGGCTCGCCTTCGGGAGCAGTCGGCACACCGGCGGTCGACGCTTCGGGAATCGGCTGACCCGCCCGGCCGGCGGCCGGGCGGCATTCGGGACCAGCGCCGGCCGCTCAGGCGCGCGTGAGGGGGATGGTCGGCCGGTTGTAGCTCGCGATGGACACCTGCGCGGCCGCGCGCGACGCGACCTCGACGATCGCCCGGGCCGCCGGCGACTCCGGCTCGCTGACGAGCAGCGGCACGCCGCTGTCGCCGCCTTCACGGATCGGCTGGTAGATCGGAATCCGGCCCAGGAACGGCACGTCCATCTCGGCCGCCAGGCGCTCGCCGCCGCCGCGGCCGAAGATGTCGCTCTCGTGCTGGCACGACGGACAGACGAAGTAGCTCATGTTCTCGACCAGCCCGAGCGTCGGGATGTTCAGCTTCTGGTACATCCGCACCGCCCGCCGGCTGTCGGCGAGCGACACCTTCTGCGGCGTCGTCACCACGATCGCGCCGGCCACCGGCACGGTCTGACTCAGGCTCAGCGCCACGTCGCCCGTCCCGGGCGGCATGTCGACGATGAGGTAGTCGAGATCCAGCCAGCGCACCTCGCGGAAGAACTGCTGCATCGCGCCGTGCAGCATCGGCCCGCGCCAGATCACCGGCGCGTCGTCGCCCGTCAGGAACCCCATCGACACGACCTGGAGGCCGTACTTCTCGGCCGGCACGATCTTGTCGCCGTCGCTCGTGAGCTGGGTCTGGACCCCCAGCATGATCGGCAGGTTCGGTCCGTAGATGTCGCCGTCGAGCATGCCGACGCGGCTGCCCGCCCGCGCCAGCGCCAGCGCCAGGTTCACCGCCACCGTCGTCTTGCCGACCCCGCCCTTGCCCGCGCCCACCGCCACGACGTTCTTCACGCCGGCGATCGGCGCCCGGTTCGCCGCGGGGTTCGCCGCCGTCCGCACCGCCGCCGTCATCTCCACGGCGACCTCGGCCACGCCCGGGAGGGCGGCCACCGCCTCGTGCGCCTGCGCGCGCAGCTGGTCCTTCACGGGACAGGCCGGCGTCGTCAGTTCGATGGTGAACGCCACCCGGCCGCCCTCGATCCGGAGGCCCTTCACGAAGCCGAGGCTCACGATGTCGCGGTGCAGGTCGGGATCCTTCACGACCTTCAGTGCCTCGAGCACCGCCGATTCCGTCACTGCTGCAGAAGCCATAATCCGTGCGTATCCGCCGATTCAAACCAGCTTAGCGGCTTTTCCCGGTAGCTGGCAAGGCAGGGGGGGCGATTCACCGTGACGCGGTTCAGGCGTGAGCCGGCTCGAAGTGCTGGCGCACCTCGTCGTTCAGCAGGACCCACAGGCCGTAGGCGCCGAGCGCCGTGCCGTAGGGCAGCAGGATGAGGTTCACGCCGGCCAGCCCCAAGCAGACCGGCCGGGCCCACGGTCGCCGGCGCCGCAGCGCGAGCCCGCAGGCGATGTGCGTCGTCCCCCAGGCGATCGACAGGACGGCGAGCACGGTGAACGTGCCGGCGGCCAGCGCCGCCGCCATCGCGCCGCCGCGCAGCGTCACCGCCGGCGATCCGCCGAGCGCCGCGGCGCCCAGGCCGAGCGCCAGCGTCGCCAGGCCGATCACCACGGTGAGCGCGCCCCAGACCACGTAGAGAGCCCCGAGGAAATCGACGTGGCGCTTCATCGCATCGGCTCCCTCGCGGTTCCGGGCTTCCGGGTCACGGCCGCGTCAGCGGATGGCGACGGTGACCTGGACGCGCCGGGCGGCCGTCTGCGGCGTGGAGATGCGGAAACGGAAGCAGGCGCCGTCGGCGACGCCGGCCGGCACCGCGAGCCGCACCGGATGGCGGAGGAACGCGTGCCCCGTGCCGCCGCAGGCCGCGCACGGCTCGGTCCACACCTCGCCGCGGCCGCCGCACGGCTCGCACGTCCGCCGCAGCGGCACGGCCAGCGTGACGATGAGCCCGTCGAACGCCTCGCGCGGCGACAGCCGCAGTTCGGCGTGCAGCAGGTCGCTGTCCTCGGGGCCGAGGAACGTCTCCCGCATGCGATCGACGACGCCGTCGACCGACGGGAAGTCGATGGCCACCTCGTCGGCGAACGAGTCGCGCGCCGGGGCGGACGACGCCGCGGGCCACCGCTCGGGAGCCAGTCGGACGTCGAAGCTGCGCCGCTGCTGCTTGTTCACGCGTCATCCTGCCGGGCCGCGCCACCGATTCGGCCGCGCGGCGGGCGCGCGCCCACGCGCGCCGTCCGCATCGTACGATAGGAAGCAGGTCCCCGGTTGTCAAGGCGGCGCGATGCGCCCAAGGAGCCCACCATGTCCGAGACGAAGGAGTGCCCGATGTGCGGCGAGGCGATGCGCCTGCACGAATCGCAGACGCTGGAGCACGTGCCCGGCACCTCGCAGGCGACGCCGCGCACGGTCCGGGAATGGCGCTGCCCGGAATGCGATTACTTCGAGGAGATCGAGGAAACCACCCGCCGATCTGACGGCGACTGACGCCGTCGGACGCGGGCGGCGGGCGGCCCGGCTGATCCGGCGCGGGCGTCCGCGCGCCCGCCGGCCGGAGCCGTCCCGGGGCGTCAGCGGGCGCCGATGGTGAGCAGGACCTCCCGGCGCAGGGTGTCTTCGAACTCCTCGAAGTTCAGCGCCGTCTCGCACTCGTCACAGAGGACCTCGAGGACGGCCGGCCGGCTCTCCTCGGACACCTCGACGCGCGAATCCTCCAGGTGCACCACGTGCATCTGCAACGTCTTGACCAGAAAATTCCGGTCGTTGCCGCAACTCGGACAGGTCAGAGCCACTCCTCCACTCCTCGTTTCAGAAGCCAACCAGAGTTCCAAACGTTCGATTGTACGGGATGCACCGGGCGGACGCAATTAGAACTTCCCCGGCGCCGTGACGGCAGGATTTCCAGGCGGCGCGGCCCGGCGGGCCCGATCAGCTCATGCGCTCGCCAGGATCGGCAGGGTCCAGGATCTCGGCCAGAGCCAGCCCCAGGTCCGCCGGCTCTTCGTCGTCGTGCAGGTCCCCGAGTTCGAGCGTCCGCCCCACCTGGTGGGCCGGCTGCAGGCAGTGCGGCCCCTTCGCCTCGATCTCCACGATCTCGACGGCGAGCGGGCGGGCCCGGAAATCGCCGGCCACGCAGCCGCAGGGCAGCGATTCCAGCCCCAGCAGCTCGAGCTGCAGACGCGGCGGCCGTCCGATGGCGAGTGGTTCGGGTCCCATCTGAGGTCCTTCTGCTCTATTAGACGGCCGACGGGCGATCCCGGTTGCGCCTGTCGCCGGTCGCGGAACTCAGCCGTTCGTGCCAGGATAGACCACGCGGCCGTCGACGGTCGCCCCCGGCAGCAGGGCCCGGACGAAGTCGAGATACAGGTCGAGCTGCGCCTGGTGCTCGGGCTTCGGTCCACCTGTCTTGAACTCGAGCACGGTGACCGCGCCGTCGGCGGCCTGCACGAGGCGGTCGATCGCCCCGCGCACGATCAACGCCGGCGAGACCTGCAGCGAGAACGGCACCTCGTCGAACTGCCGCGCGCCGTCGGCCGGCCGGGCGACCTCCGGCCGGGATCGGATCGCCGCGAAGATCTCGAGCGCCCGGTCGATCACGACCTCCGGGTCCTCGAGATCCACCCGTTCCTCGGGCCGCAGCAGCGCGGCGGCCCGGCGCTTCAGCTCCGTATCGTCCGCGATCTCCGGGCCGTCGCTGAACTGCAGCAGACGGTGGACGAGCGTGCCCGCCACCAGGTAGTCGGCATCGGCGACGAACCGGCGGCGGGCGGAGGCGGCACCCGTCGCGCCGGCGGCGGCCGCCAGGTACGTGGTGACCGGCATCCGCGCCACGCGATCGGCATCCACGATCGGCCGGAGGTCGATGGGGGCCGGCCGATCGGCCTCCCCGTGCGCGACGACCTCGAGCGGCGCGCCAGGCGGCGGCGGGGTGTGCACGTGGAACCGGTGGTCGCGGCCCTCGGGCCCGCGCCACGTCAACTCCGGCCCGGCGGCCCCGGCCTGCTCGAACAGCGCGCGCACCTCGTCGGACAGCACCGTGCCGAGACTGCCGTGCGCCCACGTCGCGCGCCCGCCGGCCCGCACCACGGTGGAGAGGTACAGCCGGTCGCGCGCGCGCGTGACGGCGACGTACAGGAGTCGCTTCGTCTCCTCCCGTTCGCGGGCCTTCAGTTCCTCCTCCAGCTCGGTCTCCGCCTCGCCGATGGCGACCGACGGCTCGCCCGCGCCATCCTCGGTGACGATCCGGATTGCCGGCGGCAGTCCGCCCGAGCCCTTGCCGAGGTTCACCACGAAGACGACCGGGAACTCCAGCCCCTTGGCGGCGTGCACGGTCATCAGGTTGACCGCGTCGGCGGCATCGATGATGGCGTTCGACTCGTCGCCCATCGACAGCACGTCGAGGTGCGCCGACACGCGGGCGAGCGTGGCGTACCCGCGATTCTGGATCCGGCGGATGAGGCCCCGCAGCTTCTTCAGGTTCTCCCGGGCCTGCGGCCAGTGCGGACCGCGCAGCTCGTACGCGTACGCGCTCTCGGCCAGGACGCGGTCGAGCAGTTCGGCCGGCGGCAGGCGGTCGGCGAGATCGAGCCAGTCGCGGACCGAGGCCCGCGCCAGTTCGAGCACCTGCCGGTCCTCGGCCTCGAGCGCCGCGAGCGCCGGCGGATCGGCGTGCAGCAGCCCCGCCGCCAGGCGCGGCGCCAGCCGGCCGATCGCGCGATCGGAGAGCCGGACGAAGCGCGACCGGAGGAACGCGGCGGCCCGGAGGTCGGACTGCGGGTCGGCCAGGTAGCGCAGCAGGGCGACCACGTCGACGATCTCGTCGCTCTCGAAGAAGCCCAGCCCCTTGTAGACGTAGCTCCGGATGCGCCGCCGCTCGAGGGCCCGTTCGTACGCGCGGTGCGTCTCGCGGGTGCGGAAGAGGATGGCGATGTCACCCGGCCGGACCTCGCGCGGCACGCCCGTGTCGCGGTCGCGCACGGTCGCCCGCTCGCGCAGCAACCGGGCGATCTCGGCCGCGATCGCCTCGGCGCACCCGTCCACCGTGTCGCCGACGACGAGCCCGAGCGCCCCGCGGGCGTCGCCGCCACCCGCCACGATCGGAAAGCGATCGCTGTCGCCATAGCGGAAGGCGTCGTCGCGGGAGACGGCCGGCATCGCCGCGAACAGGTCGTTGATGAACGCCAGCAGCCCGGGGACCGCGCGGAAGCTCACCGAGATCGCGCGGCGCGGATCGTCCTCCGGGCGGAGCCCGCCGATCGCCTCGGCCGCCTCGGTCAGCACGCGCACGTCGGCGTCGCGGAAGCCGTAGATCGACTGCTTGCGATCGCCCACGATGAACACCGTCGGCAGCAGCGGCCCGCTGGAGGCGAGGCCGAACCCCTCGCCCCACGACTGGATGAGCAGCTGCACCAGGTGCCACTGGGCGCGGTTGGTGTCCTGGAACTCGTCGACGAGCACGTGGTGGTAGCGCGACTCGAGGCGCCACCGGCTGCGGGCGAACTCCTCCATCTGCGCCAGCAGCTGCCGCGCACGCGACAGCACCTCGGTGAAGTCGAGCACCGCGCGGGCCTCGAGCGTCCGCAGGTAGGTGCGGTCCGCGACCGCGTAGATCCGGCGGACGCCCCGCGCCAGCAGCACGTTCAGGTCGCGGCGGAACGCGCGCGTCGCCTGGCCGAGCGGATCGGCCAGCGTCACCAGCCGATCCAGCGTCCGCTGCCGCGCCGCGCGATCCGTGTAGTCGGCCACGACGCCCGGCGGCCGCTTGCGCAGCTCGCCCGCGCTGGTGAAGACGAGGTCGCGCAGGCCGTCGAGCACGGTGCGCAGCCGGACCGGCGGCACCGGCTGCCGCCGCGTCACCGATTCCCGCATCCGGCGCAGATCGTCGGCGAGCGCCAGGAACCCGGGATCGTGCACCGGGCCATCCTCGAGGAACCCCGTGAGGCCGCCCGCCGTCAGCGCCAGGGCGTCGAGCAGCGCACCCGCCGTGCGCGTGCAGACCGCCTCCAGCGTCAGGTCGCGCGGACCGCCCTGCAGGAACCGGTTCAGCACCTCCGGCGCGACCAGCCGCCGCTCGAGCAGCATGGCCAGCCCCTCGCGCAGCCGCGGCTCGCCGAGCTGCGCGAAGACCAGCGCGACCTCCTCGTGCTCCTGCGCCAGCGCCCGGCAGACGCGCAGCGTGGCATCCAGCGATTCCCCGATCAGCCGCGGCACCTGGGTCTCGTCGGCCAGATCGAACCCGGGATCGACGTCGGCCTCGAGCGGAAACTCGCGCAGCAGCGCCAGGCAGAAGGCGTCGATCGTGCTGATGGCGATGTCGCCCAGGTGGGCCCGCAGCTCGTGCCAGCGGCTCTTCGGGATCCCGCCCGACGCCGCCAGCTCGCGCAGCCGGGTGACGATCCGCTCGCGCATCTCGGCCGCCGCCTTGCGCGTGAAGGTAATCGCCAGCACCGAGGCCGGGTCCACTCCCCCGAGCAGCAGGTTGACGTAGCGGTCGACCAGCACGCGCGTCTTGCCGGTACCGGCCGACGCCTCCAGCACTACGTTGCGCGCCGGATCGGTCGCGAACGCCCGCGCGTGGGCATCGGGCAGCCCGGCGGCCGCGCCCGGCGGCTCCGGCCGCTCGTCGAACGGCAGCCGCCCGTCAGTCGCCATCGTCGGACTCCTCGACCTCGCCCACGTACTCCTTCCGGCAGATCGAGGCGTACGCACACGAGGCGCACAGCCGCGTCTCGGCCGGCCGCGGCGGGAAGTCGCCCCGCTCGATCCCGTCCACCGCGCGCAGCAGCCGCTCCTGCGCCTCCTCGACCCTGTGGTCGAACTCCTTCGACCGGCTCCGCGCGAGCGCGGTCGTCTGCCGCTTCTCGGCGAAGGCGATGTACGACGCCGCGCCGAACCGCCAGGGACCGTCGCTGGAGTCCGCCAGCTCCTGCTCGGCGCAGAGGCCGTAGATCGGGAGCTGCAGCGCCCACTTCTTCGAGGGCGTCCGCGAGCGCTTGTAGTCGAAGAGCCGGAACGTCCCGTCGTCCAGCAGATCGATCCGATCGACGTAACCCTTCAGGGCGACGTCCCGCCCGCGGTCCCCGGCCGCGAACCGGTACGCGCCGTCGAGTTCGTACTCGAGCAGCCGGCGGACGACGCCCGCTCCACTGCGAGCTTCCCTCAGGAAGACGATGTCGCCGGCGCCGGGCCGGGCTGCCGTGCCGAGCAGGCGGGCCCGAAGGAACGACGCGTCGATCTCGGAGAGCGCCGCCAGGTGCTCCTCCACGATCGCGGCGAACAGCGCCCGGGCCCGATCGAGCTCGGCCGCGGTGATCGCGCCGCGCCCCTCGGCCGTCCATCGTTCGTAGAAGGCCCGCAGCACCTCGTGCATGATGCGGCCCTCGGCCAGCGGGGCCAGGACGTCTTCGTCCTCGGGCTCCTCCTGCAGCCGCAGCACGTCCTGGGCGAAGTACTTGAACGGGCAGGAGAGGTACCGCTCGAGGCGGCTGACCGAGTAGGGCCGCGGCGCCGGCGGATCCGCCTGTCCGTGGAAGCGCGGCTCCTCGAAGCCGTGCCGCGCGCGGCGCAGCGCGAGCCACTCGCCGGCCCGTCCCTCCAGCGCGTCGGCCGCGGGCGCCTCGGCGAGCGCCTCGTCGGCGAACAGCCTCACGCGGGGGGACGCCGCGACCGCCACCCGCGGCATGCCGGCGTCGGCCAGCTCGTCGAGGAACGCCGACGGCTCGACGATCGCGTCGTCCTCCAGCCGGAACGCCGAGACCGACACGTGCACGCGCGGCAGCCGCAGCAGATCGTAGAACGCCGCGCGGGCCGCCCCCTGCCGATCCTGCTCGGACGGCCAGCGCAGCTTCGACAGCAGGGACAAGGGATAGAAGATGTTGCGTGGGGGCCGCTCGGGCCATTCGCCGTCCACGAGGCCGACGATGTGGATCTCGTCGAGGTCGGCGTAACGGGCCGCCTGGGCGTCGAGCAGGTGCAGGCCGTCGTGGCCCGTGCCTGGGGCGAACGTCTGTCCTTCGATCCAGCGGCGGATGGTCGCGGCGAGCGGTTCGATCGTCTCCGCCGGATCGTCGTGATCGGCACAGGCCCGCGCGAGTGCCTCGATCGCCGCCACGATCGCCGCGCGCGTCCGGAGCCGCCGCGCGCGCAGCGGATCGTCGAGCCGCGGCGGCCGATCGTGTGCGGCCAGGAAGTCCAGCAGGATCCGGAGCTGCGCGGATGCAGGAGCCGCCGATCGCAGCGGATCGAGCCGGCGGGCCGCGCCGACAGCCGCCTGCAGCGCGCCGGCCGCCGCCTCGGGAAGCCGGCGTTCGTCGGCCGTCGCCCGTGCGGCATCGTGCGCGAGTGACTCGAGGAACGCAAGGCCGCCCAGGTAGCGCTTCTCGCTGAGCCACCGGTCGAGGGCGGCGACCGGGCCGCCGGTGACGACCGCCCCTCCCGTCTCGAACCGGAAGTGCGGCGATCGCAGGAGCGCGATCGTCGACTCGCGGGCGTACTCCGAAGCGACGAAGTCGAACACGAGATCGAGCGCCGCCGCGTACGGCTCGGCTGCGAGCGGCAGCGCGTCGAGCGTCTGGTACGGCAGCGTCGCGAAGACCCCGCGCGCCAGGTAGATGTACGGCAGCGGCCGCCGGAAGACGATCGCCGTCCGATCCAGCGGCGCGGGCGGGGGCCCTGCGGCGTCCGGGTCGCGCCGGGCGGCGTGCAGCCGGCGGGCCAGCGCCATCAGCTCTTCCTCCCGATCGCGCGCGAGGAACGCCAGGCCGCCGTTCTCCTCGCCGTCGGGCGTCACGAGCACCGGCGGCGCGGACGACGACAGATCGACCAGCGTCCGCCCCTCGACCTCGTCGAGATCGGGCAGCCAGTCGTGAATCCGCTGGTGGAAGCCCGACGCCAGGAGCTCGCTCGTGGCCACCACGTCGATCTGCTCGAGGCCGGGCAGCCGCGTCAGCAGATCGAAATCGGCCTTCCACAGGCCGGGCATCTCGCCGATCCAGTCGCCGGTCGTCACGATCACGCGGCGCAGCGGTTCCGGCGCCGGGCTGGCGATGAGCCACGCGCGGAGCCCGTGCTCGTCGACGGCGCCGCTCGCCGCGACCCGCGCTTCGTACAGGCGGTAGGTCGCCGCCAGGAACTGCGTCTGGCGCAGCAGCCGCCCCGCTCCGCGATCGCCCTCGTCGCGCGACAGTTCCTCGCCGAGGACGCGCTCGAACGCCTCGACCGTCTCCTGGCGCCGCCGCAGCTGGTCGTAGAGATCCAGCATCGCGGCCACCAGGCCCGGCCGCAGCGCGAAGGGCGGCACCAGGCCGGCGGCCGCCGTCTCGCGCGCGGCCGCCGCGAGGATGACCTCGCGCTCGAAGCCGTCGAGCCGGCGCGGCGGATCGGGCAGCCGCTGGCGCAGCGCCTCGTACCAGTCGTCGCGCGTCAGGAGATCGGGCAGCAGCAGGGCGCGGCCGGTGTCGGCGGGCAGCGGATCGGGTGACAGGCCGAAGACGAGATTCTCCAGCGTGCGCCGCAGCTGCCGGGCGGCGCCGCGCGTCGGGACGAGGACGGCGCAGCCGCGCACGTCCTCGACCGCCGGGACGCGCACGAGCGCGGCGATGAGGCGCTGGAACGCACGGAGATCCGGCGCGCGGATCAGGCGGGTGCGGCGGGGCGTAATCACCGGAGTCGCGGGGGTTGGGACAGGGCCTCCATCGTCTGCTGGGCGCGCTGGCGCAGCATCAGCGCGCCGGCGGCCGCCGACGAGGCGTTCCGCGCGGCCTCCAGGTCGCCCGACATCGTCGCCCGGAGGCGGAGCGCCGCGGCCTGCTCGCCGAGCCGGGCGGCACTGACGAGGAGCGCCTGCACGTCCTTCAACTCCGGCGGCGGCTCGACCAGCACCAGCCGGCGCAGGGCGACGGTGAGCGAGCGCTGGAGCGGGTCGAGCGCGGTGACGTCGGGACCGGCGAGCGCCTTGATCGCCTCCAGGGGGCGCGTTGCCCGATCGAGCGCCTCCAGCACGGGGCCCGCCTGATGACGGTAGCGCTTCAGCGCCTGCTGCTCGAGTTCCCAGCGATCGCGATCGAGCCGGAGCGTCTGCGCCGCTTCCAGCCTGTCCTGCAGCGTCTCGAGGAGCGCGCTGAAGGCATCGGGCCGCCGGTGGCCCCATTGCGCGTCGCGCCGCCGGACGCGATCCAGCACCGCCTCGACGCCACGGACGTCGGCGTGCGCGGCCCGCGCGGACGCGTCCTCGATCGACGTCCGGGCGAGGTCACGGTAGTCGCGTTGCCACCGCAACTCGGTGGACAGCGACGACTCGACCGCGCGCCGGGTGCGCCGCGCCCAGGCGGGCGGCAGCGAGGCGGCCTCGGCCGACAGGCGATCGATGGCGGCCTGGTAGAGCGTCGTCCGGTCGGCGGCCGTGTCGCTGAGCCGCGCGACCTCCAGCACCTGCTCGATGGCGTCCTTCGGCGTGGGCGGCGGCAGCGGCGGCACGATCGGCGGTGGCGCGATGCCCGCCACCAGGCTGAGCTTGAACTGCTGCGCACCGGACGAGGCCCTGAAGCCGGCAATGGTCTGATCGAGCAGTTCGAGGATCTCGCGGACGTTCGCGGCCCGGTAGCCGAAGTGGTCGCGGGGCCAGTCGGCCACCGTCCCCCGGATCGACTCGGCCAGCTTCAGCCGCTCGGCGGGATCCGTCGTCTTCGTCATGGCCTCGATGGCGGAGGCCACCTGCGACGTCAGCGCGTCGTAGTCGCTGGCCGCCCGCGTCGCCACGTAGTGCTCGTACCGCATCGAGTCGGCATAGCGGTCGGTCCGTCCCCAGTCGACGGCGGTCGCCGGAATGTTGACGAGCTGCAGGTCGGGCACGCCCGTCAGCGGCCCGAGCGGCATCGAGAACACCACGCGATCGCCGACCCGCGCGTACTCGCCGTAACTGACGAGCGCGGTCCCGTCGTGGAGGAAGAGCCGGAAGATGGTCGGGCCGGACGCGGCGGCGCGGAGCCCGGCGGTCCCCATCAGCACGAGAACGACGGTGGGCAGGCTGCAGGCGACGAGGCGGCGCCGGACACGCGCGGCACGGGCGCGTGACAACGAGCCGACACGCGAGAACACGCCGCTGTCCATGGATGTCCAAGCCTAGTGTGCCGGTCTGCGGCAGTCAAGCGGAGCGCGCGCCTCGCTCGACGAAGGCGCGCCGCGCCACCGGCACGACACCCCTGTGGAAAAGATGTGGATGAACGGTGCATAGCCTGTGGACGATGCGTCGCCGCATTTTTTTTTCGCCGCAATTGTGACGCATTCGCGCGCGGCGGGCGCTGTGGATCGAATCTTCGCGCGTCGTTTCGCTTGACCTCCTCGCGTGGTCACGTAAGATCGGTGGCCGTTACTCGACAACTTCTCGCTTCGGAACACACGCATCGTGAACACGTCCGTTCATCGTTTCAACGAATCCATCGGCGGCCGCGACTACCTGATCGAGGCCACGCCGGTCGCCGACGATCGCTGGCGCGCCTACCTCGTCCGGATCCCCGGCGTGCCGACCGCCCTGATGCCCTTCTACGGTCCGACCCCGGAAGAGGCGGCCCGGCAGCTGTGCGACTGGCTCACGCGCGCGCACCGCGCGTCGAGCGGCCACTGATCCGCGCGCATCGCCCCCTCCGGCCAGGCCGGGCGGATTGACCCCCTCTGCAACCCCGGCTAGAATAGGGTTTTGCCCGGTGCGGCAACGAGTGGGCCTGTAGCGCAGTTGGGAGCGCGCCTGAATGGCATTCAGGAGGTCACGGGTTCGACTCCCGTCAGGTCCACCAAATCTTTTTTCCCTTCCGAATCAGGACCTAAGTAGTTGAAAACGGGCAGGGTTGCACCGGTTCCAACAAGCCGTTTTCCGTCGAAGCGCATCCCATCCGGGAAAAAGAGCTGCTGCAGCCGCTGCTTTTGATTCAGCGAGGACTGCACCCACAGATTCGATGCGCTCGGGAGAACGCGTTCCGCGAACGTCAGTATGCCTTCTACGTCGAGTTCCTCGAGCTCCGTGGCGTAGCGGTCCATCTGCGCCAGCGTGAGCTCCTCGCTCAATCGGTCGCGGTGGCGATCGTACGTCTCGATGTCGATGGTTCGGTCGAACAGGAAGGCTTCGTCCAAGCGGTCTAGCTTCTGCCGGATGGCCTTTCGCCTTCGCTCATTCTCGACAAGCTGCCGCTGGGCATCGCTTTTGAGGTCGCGCCAGGCGTGGAGCACGCGATCCTTCACCAGGCGCATGAACCCTGGGGTGGGCTGCAACCGCTTGAGCTCATCGACGAAGAGATCCTCGAGTGTCGCTTTGCTGATGTTCACGGCCCGGCACCCGCCCCGGCAGTGGTAGTACGCGTAGTACTCGCTGCGACCTTTCGACCAACTCGCGGTCAGCGGCGTTCCGCAGGCATCGCAGCGGACGTAGCCGCGCAGTGGAAAATCCGGATCGCTGCGCTGCCGCGGCGCCGTGATCTCCAGGCGACCATCGAGGAGCGCCTGCACACGATAGAACACCTTCTCGGTCAGGAGCGCTTCGAAGTCGCCGCGTGTCGAGATGCCGTAATCGGGCACCTCGATGCGAGCAATGTACGCCTTGTTCCGGAGCATCCGATCGAG
>JAGWRA010000068.1 GCA_028876655.1 Acidobacteriota bacterium
CGCCGCCGCCGTCGGCGTGGCCCGCGCGGCGCGCCCACGCCCCGCGCCGCGTGCTCAGCACGGCCGGCACCACGGCCCCCTCGAGGCCGACGATCAGCGCGCCGCCCGGGCCGGCCGGTGTCACGCTCACCGAGTGGCTCACGCCGCCTTCCTCGACCAGCAGCAGCGAGAGCACGCCGCCCTCGAGCCGCGCGGCGTCGACCAGCCGCGCCCGCCCGTCCACCGTCACCTGGTAGCGCGTGCCGGCCGGCTGCACGTCCACCGTCCGGATCCGGCCGCCGATCTCCACGTCGAACGTCATCAGCCGAGCCCTTCCCGCCGGGCCTGCTGCGTCCACCGGCCCGTCGTCCCGCTGCCGGGAGCCGTGCGCGGCCCGGCGGCCGCCGGCCGCGCCAGGCTGGCGTGCAGCGCCACGGCCATCGCCGCCAGTTCCTCCTGATCGGCCGTGACCGGCACGAACGGCTCGCCCGCGCGGGAGGCGAGCACCCGATCCAGGTACGTCGTGTCGAACCGTCCGGCGACGAAGTCCGGCTGCGCCAGCATCCAGCGGAAGAACGGGATCGTGGTCCGCACGCCCCGCACCTCGTACTCGCCCAGCGCCCGCCGCATCCGCGCGATCGCCTGCGGCCGATCGGCGCCCCACGCGACCAGCTTCGAGATCATCGAGTCGTAGAAGATCGGGACCTCCCAGCCGGTCACCGCCCCGCTGTCGTCCCGGATCCCCGGGCCGGACGGCACGCGCAGCCCCTGGATCCGGCCGGGCGACGGCATGAAGCCGTTGTCGGGGTCCTCGGCGTAGATCCGGCACTCGATGGCGTGGCCGGACGGCCGCAGCAGCCGCTCGGGATCGCGGTCGAGGCGTTCCCCGCGCGCGATCCGGATCTGCCACTGCACCAGATCCTCGCCCGACACCATTTCCGTGATCGGGTGCTCGACCTGGAGGCGCGTGTTCATCTCGAGGAAGTAGAACTGGCCGTCCGCGTCCAGCAGGAACTCGATGGTGCCGGCGTTCGTGTAGCCGACCGACCGGGCGACGGCCGCCGCCGCCGAGGTGATGGCCCGCCGCAGCGGCTTGTCGACCGCGCGCGACGGCGTCTCCTCGATGACCTTCTGGTGCCGCCGCTGGATCGAGCACTCGCGCTCGACGAACGGCAGCACGGTGCCGTGCGAGTCCCCGAGCAGCTGCACCTCGATGTGGCGCGGATGGCGGATCTGGCGCTCGAGATAGACGGCCGAGTCGCCGAACGACGCGCCGGCTTCCGACCGCGCCGCACGGACCGACGCCGCCAGGTCGGCCGGATCGGACACGCTGCGCATCCCCTTGCCGCCGCCGCCGGCCACCGCCTTCACCAGCAGCGGGAACCCGATGCGCGCCGCCTCGGCGGCGATCGCCTCGTCGGAGACCCCCGCGCCGAGCGGGTCCACGGTCCCCGGCACCACCGGGACGCCGGCGCGGATTGCGGCCTGACGCGCGGCGGTCTTGCTGCCCATCAGCTCGATCGCCTCGGGCGACGGGCCGATGAACGTCAGGCCGGCATCCCGGCAGGCGGCGGCGAACTGCTCGTTCTCCGCCAGGAAGCCGTAGCCCGGATGGACGCCGTCGGCGCCGGCCCGGCGGGCGACGTCGACCAGCGTGTCGATCTTCAGGTAGCTGTCGCGCGCGGGATTCGGCCCGATATGGTACGCCTCGTCGGCGTCCCGCACGTGGAGGGCCGTCCGGTCGCAGTCGGAGTACACCGCGACCGTGGCGATCCCCATGTCGCGGCAGGCGCGAAGGATCCGCACGGCGATCTCGCCGCGATTCGCAATCAGTATCTTCTTCAATGGAGGTGCCTGTGCGGCGTCCTGCCCGGCCAGCCCGCCGATGCCGGCTGCCCGCTGAACGCCGAGGGCGTGGTGCGACCAGGCGGGATCCGCGTCAGGACAATATTGTACACCGAGCGCTACAGCGGGATATTGCCGTGCTTCTTCGGCGGGTTCCGATCCCGCTTGGTCTCCAGGTTCTTGAGCGCGTTGACCAGTTTCGCGCGCGTGCGCCGCGGCGCAATGACCTCGTCGATGAAGCCCCGGCCGGCGGCGACGTACGGGTTGGCGAACTTCTCGCGGAACTCGGCCACCTTCTCGGCCCGCAGCGCCGCGGGATCGGCCGCCGCGTCCAGCTCCCGCTTGTAGAGGATGTTCACGGCGCCGTCGGGCCCCATGACCGCGATCTCGGCCGTCGGCCAGGCGTAGTTGAAGTCCGTCCGGATATGCTTGCTGGCCATGACGCAGTACGCGCCGCCGTACGCCTTGCGCGTGATCACGGTGACCTTCGGCACGGTCGCCTCGGCGAACGCGTAGAGCAGCTTCGCCCCGTGGCGGATGATGCCACCGTACTCCTGCACCGTGCCCGGCAGGAAGCCCGGCACGTCCTCGATGGTCACCAGCGGGATGTTGAACGCGTCGCAGAAGCGGACGAACCGCGCCCCCTTCACCGAGGCGTCGATGTCGAGCGTGCCGGCCAGGTGCGCCGGCTGGTTGGCGACGATGCCGACCGGCCGGCCGCCGAGGCGCGCGAACCCCACGACGATGTTCTTCGCGTAGTGGCGGTGCACCTCGAGAAAGTACCCGTCGTCAGCCACCGTGTGGATGAGGTCGAGGATGTCGTACGGCTGGTTCGGCGAGGCCGGCACCAGGCGGTCGAGGGCCTCGTCCTCCCGGTCCACCGGATCGGTGCACTCGACGACCGGCGGGTCGTCCAGGTTGTTGCTCGGCAGGAAGCCGAGCAGGTCGCGGATGAGCAGCAGGCACTCGCGGTCGTCCTCGACCGCGAAATGGGCGACGCCGCTCGTCTCGTTGTGCGTCATCGCACCGCCGAGCTCCTCCTTGGTGACCTCCTCGTGCGTCACCGTCCTGATCACGTCCGGCCCGGTCACGAACATGTAGCTCGTGTCCTTGACCATCACGTTGAAGTCGGTGATCGCGGGCGAGTACACCGCACCGCCGGCGCAGGGCCCCATGATCGCCGAGATCTGCGGCACCACCCCCGAGGCCAGCGTGTTGCGCAGGAAGATGTCGGCGTAGCCGCCGAGCGAGAGCACCCCCTCCTGGATACGCGCGCCGCCCGAGTCGTTCAGCCCCACGATCGGGGCCCCGACCCGCATCGCCATGTCCATGATCTTGACGATCTTGGCCGCGTTGGTCTCCGAGAGCGACCCGCCGAAGACGGTGAAGTCCTGCGCGAACGCGCAGACCTGCCGGCCGTTCACGAGCCCGTGGCCCGCGACGACGCCGTCACCGGGAATCTGCTGATCGGCCATGCCGAAGTCGAGGCACCGGTGGACGACGAGCTTGTCGAGCTCCTCGAACGTCCCCGGGTCGAACAGCAGATCGATCCGCTCCCGTGCGGTCAGCTTGCCGGCCTCGTGCTGCCGGCGCCGCCGCGCTTCTCCGCCGCCGAGCTCGGCCCGGCGCTCGAGATCGGCCAGTACGTCCTGTGGATTCATGGCGTGAAATTGTACTTCGATCCGTCCGTGATGGGCAGGTGCCGCCGCGCCTATTGGGCCGTCCGCTCGACCTCGCCCGACGGGTGGCTCCGGTTGTTCGCCGTGTCGACCGCCACCACCGCGTAGACGTAGCGGACGCCCGCCTGCACCGTCGCGTCGCGGAAGGTCGTGTCGCGCACCGGCGCCGGCGTGATCGGCGCCAGCGGCCCGCCGGACGCCAGCCCCCGCAGCACCAGGTAGCCGGCGAGATCCGGCTCCGCGTTCGGGTTCCAGATCAGGCTGATCGCGCCGGCCGACGCCACCGCCTGCAGCCCCGTCGGTGCCGCCGGCGGAAAGGTGTCCTTCAGCGTCACGCACGTCATCGGCGACGGCGCGCTGTCGATCGGCAGCTTGTCGTAGACGTCCCGCGCCCGCACCACGTAGCAGCGCTCCTGGCCCCACGTCATCCGCGTGTCGGTGTACGTCGTGACCCCGAGCGGTGCCGGGTTCAGCGGCGAGGCCAGCGGCCCGCGGGCCACCGAACCGTCCCCCTTCACGTCGGCCAGCCACGGCGGCGCCGGCGGCTCGGTCTTCGGCACCTCGTAGACGTCGTAGCGGGTCGGCGGATACGTCGGCCCGATCGGCGTCCCCGAGAGCAGCGGAAGGGGCCGGGGTCCCGCGGCCACGGGCGGCGGCGTGGCGGCGCCTTCCGGCGTCGCGCCCGGAGTCGCCGGCG
>JAGWRA010000069.1 GCA_028876655.1 Acidobacteriota bacterium
CCGCCGGCCGGCTCCGGTACCGGGGCCCGCGGCGTTCGATTCTACCGCACCCCGCCCTTCGGCGTGGCCGGTTTCTCGGTGGCCGCATCGAGCTTGCGGATCACCTCGTCGGTGAGATCGAGGTCCGGGTTCGCCCACACGATCCCGGCGTCGCCGCGGCTGAGCAGCACCTGCACGCCCTTCTCGTGGACGACCGCCTCGATGACGGGCATCAGCTTCTTCTCGAAGTCCTGCTGCAGTTCCTGCTGCAGGTTCTGGACGTCCCGCTGCGCGTCCTGCTGGAAGCGCTGCGCGTCGATCTGGTCCTGCTCGACTTCCTGCTGCAGCTTGTCGCGGGCCGCCTCGCTCATCACCGAGCCGCTCTGCTGGAGCTTCTGCTGCTTCTCCTGGAGCGCCTTGGCCCGGACCGCGGCCTCCGCCTGCTTCTTCTGGACGAGGGCCTGCACCTTGGCCGACGAGGCCCGGCCCGCGGCCGACTGGGCCGCGATCCGCTGGATGTCGATGTAGGCCACCTTGGCGCCCTCGGGGAACGGGCGGGGCGGCTCGGGCTTGGCCGGCTGTGCCGCGGGCGGCGCCGGCTTCTGCGCCGGAGCGGTCGTCTGCGCGAACGCCGGGGCGGCCGTCAGCCCCAGGCTGAGCCCCACGGCAATGCACCACACTCTCATCGGTCCGATTCCTTTCGTCAACATGCTGCCATCACCGGAACGCGCCGGGCCGCGCCCGCCGCCCGCCGGACCTCCCGGTCCGGCTCAGAACGTGGAGCCCACGGCGAAGCGGAACGAGAACGCCGACTGCGGCAGGAGGCTGTTGTTCAGCACCCCCGACCGCTGCGGATTGTACGCGAAGATCAGACGGAACGGGATGTTCATCACCGGCATCAGGAACCGGATCTCGAGCCCCGTCGACGTCTTGAACTGGTTCAGCGCGAAGTTCTGCCCCACGGCGTCCACCTGGCCGGCGTCGTAGAACATCACCAGCCGGACCGGGCCCGCGATACTGATCAGGTACTCGGCGTTGAACAGCAGCAGCTTGTTGCCGCCGACGACCAGCCCGCTCGGGTCGCGCGGCCCGATCGACCGGATGTCGAAGCCGCGCACGCTGTACTCGCCCCCCGTGAACAGCTTCTCGAAGATCGGCAGGTTGGCGTCCGACCCGCTGAACGGCCGGATGTAGGACGCCTGCGCCCGGAAGCCGAACGACGTCCGGTTCGACTGCTTCAGGTACCAGACCCCCTCGACGAGCGGCTTGATGAAGTTGGTGTCGCCACCCAGGCCGGCCAGATCGACCGACAGCGTGTAGCGCCGGCCGGTCGTCGGGAACAGCGGGCTGTCGACCGTGTCGTGCACGATGCTCGGCGTGAACTTGCTGACCGTGCGCGCGCCGCCCTGCGCGATGAGCAGCGTGTCCTGCAGGTACGGGTTCCCCGCCAGCGCGGCCGGCGTCAGGAACACCGGGTTCACGTTGTAGACCTTCACCGCCTGATAGCTGTAGTTCAGGAACATCCGGGTGAAGTCGGCCAGCGGGAACCCGAAGCCGATGTTCCCCCCGGTCGATCGCTGCGTGAACTGCGACAGGTACTCGATGTCCTGCCGGAACACCTGGATGCTGCCCGACATGTTGCGGTCGAACAGGAAGGGCTCGGTGAAGGCCGCCGAATAGTTCTGCGCCAGCGACCCGGCCTGCACCTGCAGACTGAGGCTCTCGCCGCGGCCCATGAAGTTCGACGTGGTGAAGCCGAGCTGGCCGAAGAAGCCCTCGAACTGCGAGACGCCGGCGCCGAAGGTCAGCTGGTTCCGGTTCTGCTCCTGCAGCTTCAGCTTCACGTCGACCTTGTTGGTCGCGTCCGGCGTCTTCGTGACCGAGACGTCCTGGGACCCTTCCAGCTTCTTGAAGTACCCCAGCTGGTTCAGCCGCCGGATGCTGTACTTCAGCGCCTCGGTGTTGAAGACCCCGCCCTCGAAGAGCCGGAGCTGCCGCCGGATCACCGTGTCGTGCGTCGTCGTGTTGCCGACGAACGTGATCCGGTTCACGAAGTACTGCTTGCCCTCCTGGAGGCGCATCGTCACGTCGACGATCGGCGGCCCGGTCGGCTTCGCCTTCGGCTCCGGCGCCCCCGACTGCGCGGCGTTGGGCGGCTCCGTGCCGTCGAGCGGATGCAGGTCGGGATACCCCGTGAACTCGAAGTAGCCGCCGCGGCCATACAGCTCCTGCGCGTCCTCCAGCCCCTTCTTGATCTTCTTCGCGTCGTAGTAGTCGCCGGTCTTCAGCTTGAACATCGGCCGGAGGATGTCCGACTTCACGACCGTGTTACCGGCGAACGTGAAGGTGCCGATCTTGTAGCGCCGCCCCTCGGTCACCGGAATCCGCAGCTGCACCCACCGCGTCTTGCCGTCGCTCGAGTCCCCCAGCACCTTCAGCTGCGGGTCCCCGACCCGCGCCTCGATGTACCCCTTGTCCTGGTAGTACTCGACGATCCGCTCGGCGTCGTCGGCGAACTTCGACTCCTGGTACGTCCCCCGGCCGCTGATGAACGACAGGAACCAGACCGACTTGTTGTACTTGAGCTGGCGCCGCAGCGTGCCGGAGCTGACCGCGTGGTTGCCGACGAACTCGACGTCCTTGATCTTCACCTTCGGCCCCTCGTCCATCTCGAAGGTCAGATGGACGAGCTTCGGCCCGCCTTCCATCGGCGTGATCTTGTGGGTGACCGTCGCCGCCTGGAAGCCCTTCTCGTGCAGCATGTCGCGGAGGATCCCCTCCACCTTCTGGATCGTCCCCTGATCGAGGAACGTGTCCAGCTGCATCGTGACCCCGGCGTTCTTCAGCGCGTCGTCGATCTTCGACCGGTCGAGGACCTTCGCGCCGGTCCCCTCGTAGTCGACGATCTTGACCCGCTCGCGCTCTTCCAGGTTGTAGATGATGTGCTTGCCGACGACGCCGTTGGGGTAGGGCTCGTCTTCGACGTCGATCCAGAGGTTGTCGAGGAAGTGGGTGTTCCACAACCGCTGGAAGTCCTGCAGGACCTCCTGCTCGTTGTACGGCACCCAGACCCCTTCCGACGGCCGGCTCGGCCGCGTGCGGATGTAGTAGAGGTAGGTCTGCGGCTCGATGACCGAGACGTTCCCCTGCGTCGGGAAGCGCAGCTCGATCGTCCGGACCAGCGGCGGCGAATTGGCCGGGGGCAGTGGCCCCGTGTACTTCGGCTGAGCTGGCGTCGCGGGCGCCGGCGTCGCGGGCGGCGTGCCCGGGGCCGGGGCCGGCGTCGCGGGCGGCTGCGCCGCCTGTGTCGCGGACGGCGTCAGCAGATCCGCCAGACGCGGCGTCAGCCGCGACGACGGCCCGCCGGCCGGGACCGGTGCCCGCTCGGCGGAAGCCGCCGTCGACGGGCGGGATGCCGTGGAAGCCGCGGCCGGTCCGGCCGCAACCGGCCGCACGTGCAGCACGACGCCGACGAGCAGCGCGGCCGGAATCACCAGGTGGGTCCTACGCATGAACGAATGTACCGAGCTCCCGGGACCGCAGGCGCAGCGAGGGCTCCCACCCTCGGATACCTGAACTCCTTACTTTACTGGATGTTAGACGTCCGGCGCCAGTGCGCGGTCTGGTCAGGGCAACCGCCGCCCCGCCGCCACCTCGCCGGCCGGACGATACGCGAGCGCACCGCCGTCCAGATAGACTTCGATGTCGCCGCCGGACAGGTGTCCGCGAATCAGCTCCTCCGACAGCGGATCCTCGATGTAGCGCTGGATCGCGCGCCGGAGCGGACGGGCACCGTATGAGCGGCCGTTGCAGGTCGATTCGATGATCCAGTCGAGGGCCTCGGGCGTCAGCGCGATCTGCAGCTTCCGATCGGCCAGGTGCGCGTTCAGCTGGGTCACGAGCAGGCCGAGGATCCGGCGCAGGTCGTCGTCGGACAGCGCCTCGAAGACGATGATCTCGTCGATGCGGTTGATGAACTCCGGATTGAACGTCCGCTTCACCTCGCCGAGCACCATGTCCGAGACGCTGCGGCTGATCTCGTGCGCGTCGGCCGACTGGAACCCCAGCGACGCCTTCTTCTGGATGAAGCGCGCGCCGATGTTCGACGTCATGATGATGATCGTGTTCTTGAAGTTCACCCGGTTGCCGAGCCCGTCGGTCAGGTGGCCGTCTTCGAACACCTGCAGCAGGATGTTGAAGATGTCCGGGTGCGCCTTCTCGATCTCGTCCAGCAGCACGACCGAGTAGGGGTTGCGCTTCACCTTCTCGGTGAGCTGGCCGCCCTCCTCGTGCCCGACGTAGCCGGGCGGCGAGCCGATCAGCTTCGACACCGAGTGCTTCTCCATGTACTCGCTCATGTCGATTTGCACGAGGGCCTCGGCGTCGCCGAACATGAACTCGGCCAGGGCCTTGGCCAGCAGGGTCTTGCCGACGCCGGTGGGCCCGGCGAAGACGAAGGTGCCGATCGGCCGCTTGGGATCCTTCAGGCCCGCCCGGCTGCGGCGGACGGCCTCGCTGATCCGCCTGATGGCCTCGCTCTGGGAGATGACCTTCTTCTGGATCTCCTCCTCCATGCGGAGCAGGCGGGTCGTCTCCTCGGTCTCGAGGCGGGTCAGCGGGATGCCGGTCATCTTGCTGACGACCTCGGCGATCACCTCCTCGTCGACGACGCCGTCGATCTCCTTCGACTTCTCGCGCCACTCGCGGGTGATCGTCTCCTTCTTCTTCTTGAGCTTGTCGGCCTGGTCGCGGAGCGCCGCGGCCCGCTCGAAGTCCTGCTCGGCCACCGCCGCTTCCTTCTCCTGGTTGAGCTGCTCGATCTGGCCGTCGATGTCCTTCAGGTCGGGCGGCCGGGTCATGGCCTTGAGCCGGATGCGGGCGCCCGCCTCATCGATGACGTCGATGGCCTTGTCGGGCAGGTAACGGCCGCTGATGTAGCGATCGGACAGCTCAACGGCGGCGCCGAGGGCTTCGTCTTTGATTTCCACGCGGTGGTGCGCCTCGTAGCGGTCGCGCAGGCCGCGCAGGATCTCCACCGTTTCATCTTTCGACG
>JAGWRA010000070.1 GCA_028876655.1 Acidobacteriota bacterium
AAAAGTCACGTGCTCTACCACTGAGCTAGGGGCCCGAATCAGGCAGGAACGCACCGGGCGGCGCGCCGGGACAGTCTCTCACAGAGCGGCAGGGAAGTCAGTACCGCGTCAGCGATCGCCGTCCTCGCCGGGTGGGTCGGCGCGACGCCGGCGGTAGCAGAAGCGGATGACGATCAGCGACACGCTGAGCGCCAGCGTCACGGCGTTGGCGAGGATGATCGGCAGCGCCCGCGTCCCCAGGCCGTAGAGCAGACACAACAGCACGCCCGTGCTGAACGCCAGCAGCATCCCCAGCGACAGGTCCTCGCCCGACCGCCGCCGCCACGTCCGCACCACCTGCGGCACGAACGCCAGCGTCGTCAGCGTCCCGGCCAGGAACCCCATCAGCTGCAGCATGCTCCCGCAGTATCGCACGAAGGCTGGAGAGGCGCGTGTGTGCGCACAGGGCGCACCGTGCGGCAGCCGCACGGTCCGCCGATGGGCCTCCGGCGGGGCCAAGGCTCCAACCGGCAGCGGGTCAATGGATTGGCGGACGCCAGCCCGGCTGGCACTGTCCTCGCTCCAGTGACGCCCGGCGCCGCGGCCGGACGGACGGACTTGAGGATCGCGGCCGCCAGGGAGTCGGATCATGAAGTCGCTGATCGCCTGGCAACTGTGCCGGTCCGCCGATGCCCTCGTGGACGAACTGCACCGGCTCGCGATGGCCCGCGACTCGTCGGTGCTGATGGACGATGTCTCCCGGGTCGTCGGCGGGTTCGTCGGCCAGCTCGAAGCCTGGCTCGACCGCGCGCATCCCGGCCTGACCCAGCATCAGCAGGTCGTCAGCCGGATCTATGCGCTGCGGGCTGCTGAGGAAGAGGCCGTCGCGCGGCTGCGCCGGCTGGAGGAAGAAGCTGTTGTGGCCCGCCTGCACCTGTCGGCGACCGACTGGACGGCATCCGCGCTGCCGGTCCGGGTGCACTGACCGCACGGGTTCGGCGTCGTCACCTCAGGTTCCGCCCGGCGTGTGCGGCCGCCGGGCGGACGACGCCGAACGGGACGGTGACGCGGGTCCGCTCCCAGAGCAGGGTCAGCGTCCCGCGCGCCCTGCGCACGCGCACGCGGATGGTGAACTGGTCGATCATCCGCCGCGTGCGGCGGACCGGGACTTCCATGCGGAAGAGGTCGTGCGCCGCGTGGTAGTCGGTCCCCCACTGGCCGGTCTGCGCGTTGAGGATGATGGTCCACCGCTGCCGGCCCGGGACGGTCCAGAGCGTGTAGCGGCCCGGTTCGAGCAGATGGTCCTCGAACCGCAGCGGCAGGTCGGTCTGCAGCACCGTGGCCTCGTCCGCGCCGGTGCGCCAGACGCGGCCGTATGGGACCAGCTCCCCGAAGATCGTCCGGTCGCGCCGCCAGGGCCGGCCGTATTCCACGACAATCGCCCGGCCGTCGACCAGCGCGCGGGCAACGCCGCGCGGGCTGGCACGCGGGGGCGTGTTCGCGGCACAGGCGGCGAGGCCGAGCGCGAGGGCGAGCGCCAGCGCGAGCGCACCGGGCCGGCGCCCATCCGCATGCGACACGACATCTCGCAGGAACCCCGCCACGGCCAATCAATCCATCTGTTGCAGTGCCACCCGCCCTGTGACGATAATCAGGGCGCGATGGCCCAGCCAGAGAACCGCGTCGTGCTGGTGGTCGAGGACGATCACTCCGTCCGCCGGCCGCTCGTGAAGTTCCTCGAACTGCATCATTTCACGGTCGTGTCGGCCGAGACGGTCGACGAGGGCCTGGAAGCGGTGGAGCAGCACACGCTCGCGGCCGCCATCGTCGACCTCCGGCTGAAGCGCGGCTCGGGCCGCGACGTGGTCACGCAGATTCCGCCGGCCGTCCCGGTCATCATCTTCTCCGGCGTCCCGTCCGAATCGGCCGAGCTCGAACGCACGCGCCCCCATACCCGCCTGCTCGAGAAACCCTACTCCCTCGTCCAGCTCGTCGCGACGCTGGAGGAGATGCTGGGGGAATAGCGTCAGAGGATCTTCATCCCCATCGCCGACAGGATCAGCTCGGTGGCCAGGACGGCCGTGGCGTTCTGGCTGTCGAGGATCGGGTTCACCTCCACCACGTCCAGCGACGTCATGCGGCCCGAGTCGGCGATCATCTCCATGATCATGTGCGCCTCGCGGTAGTCGAGGCCCCCCTTGACCGGCGTGCCGACGCCGGGGGCGATCGACGGATCGCACACGTCGACGTCGAACGACACGTGGATGCCGGCCGTGCCGGCGCCGGCCATCGCAATCGCCTGTTCGGCCACCGACGCGATCCCCTGGCGGTCGACGTCCTTCATCGTGAAGACGTGGACGCCCGAGGCGCGCACTTCCTGCTTCTCCTGGACGTCGAGGTTCCGCACGCCGACCAGCACCGTGTGCTCGGGCCGGACCTTCGGTGAGACGCCGCCGATCTTCGAGAGCTCGGCCGGCTCCTGCCCGAGCAGCGCGGCCAGCGGCATGCCGTGGACGTTGCCGCTCGTGGTCGTCTCGGGTGTGTTCATGTCGCCATGGGCGTCGATCCAGATGAGGCCCAGCGGCTTCCCCTCGCGCCGCGCGTGTTCGGCGGCCGCCGCGACCGAGCCCGCCGCCAGGCTGTGGTCGCCCCCCAGCACCAGCGGCATGGCCCCCTCGTCGAACGAGGCGAGCGCCACCTGATAGAGCTTCTGGCAGACCTTCGCGATGTCGCGCACGTACTTCTTGCGCACGTCGCGGGGCTGCTGCGTTTCGGGAATCGGCGCCGGCAGGTCGCCCTTGTCGACGACCGTGCAGCCGAGCGACGCGAGCCGTTCGCCGAGACCGGCGATACGCAGGGCCGACGGCCCCATGTCGACACCACGCCGGCCACCACCGAGATCGAGCGGAACACCAATGATATGAACGGGACGCATAAGGGGGATCTCTTGTCGCTTGTCAGTCGTCAGTTATCAGTTGTCAGTTGTCAGTTATCAGTCATGAGCGGTCAGGGCCTGCGCCGCTGCCCGCGCCGTGGCCCGTCCGTCCGCGATCGCATCCGGGATGCCGACGCCGCGGAAGCCGCTGCCGGTGAGGTGGAGCCCGCGGTGCGCCGCCAGCGCGCGATCGATCGCCGCCATCCGGTCGAGATGGCCGACCTCGTACTGCGCATTGGCCCGCGTCCAGCGGTAGAGGCGCGTCAGGATCGGCGCGCCTTCGATCGTCATCAGCCGCGTCAGGTCGTCGGTCGCCCGCCGCACCAGCGTCTCATCGTCGGCGTCGAGCGCCTGCGGATCGCGGGCGCCACCGACGAAGACGCGCAGCAGGACGTGGTCGTCCGGCGCCCGGCCGGGCCACTTGGACGACACCCAGGTGGCCGCCAGGATGTGCAGCCCCTCCACGCGCGGGACGACGAAGCCGCTGCCGTTCAGCGGGTGACGGACGGCCGCGCGCGGGAAGCCGAGCGCAATCGTCGCCGTCGACGCGTACGCGATCCCCTCGCACAGTGCGGCGAGCGCGGCATCGCGCGGCTTCAACAGCGCGGCGGCGACGTACGCCGGCGCCGCGACGATCACCTGCGGCGCGCGCCACGTGCCGCCGGTCGCCCGGACCAGGAACGGGCCGGCGCCGTCGATTGCGGTCACGGTCTCGCCGCACCGCACGGTCCCGGCCGGCAGCGCGCGCGTCACCGCGCCGGCCAGCTCGCCGACGCCGCCGGGCAGCGAACGGAACGCACCGTCGGCCGAACCGCCCCGCGGCATGTGCCGGAACGCCTTGATCAGGCTGCCGTACTTCCGCTCGGACTCGACCAGGCGCGGGAACAGCGCGCGGGCCGACAGCCGGTCGACGTCGCCGGCGTGGATGCCGGCGAGCAGCGGCTCGGCCAGGTAGTCTACCGCCTCGCGCCCGAAGTGCCGGCCGATGAACGAGCCGATCGACTCGTCCCCAGGCGCGGGGCGGTTCGGCCGCAGCAGTTCCGCCCCCATCCGCGCCTTGCCCGGCCACGAGAACAGGCGGCTCGCGGCCAGCGGGCCGATCCGCGTCGGAATGCCGAGGACGGAGCCTTCCGGCAACGAATGCAGCCGGCCGCCGCGCAGGATGAACGCCGTGCGGGGCGGCAGCGTGGAGACGAGCCGGTCGCCGAGCCCGAGCTCGCGGCACAGCTCGAGGGCCGCCGGCTTCTGCACGAGCAGGCTGTCGGGGCCGGCGTCGATGGTGAAGCCGTCGATCTGCTCGGTGAGGATCACGCCGCCGGCGCGCGGCTGGCGCTCGAGCACGACCGGGCGCAGGCCCCGCTGGTGCAGGTCCCAGGCGGCCGCCAGACCGGCGATGCCGCCGCCGACGATGACGGCGTCCGCCGCGAAGGCGTCAGTGGCTGTGGGCTCCATGGTTCGGTCCGGGCTGTGCCGGCGCACCCAGCGCGTCGTGGACGAGTGCGGCCAGCGTGTCGATGAAGCGCGGCAGGGTGTTCAGCGACTCCGTCCGCCGCAGCGCGACGCCGCAGTCGCGGGCGGTCGCGGCCGCCTGCACGTCGATGTCGAACAGGATCTCGGTGTGGTCGCAGACGAACCCGATCGGCACCACCAGCAGGCGGCACATCCCCTGCGCGGCACCCGCGCGGATGAACTCGGAGAGGTCCGGACCGATCCAGGGCTCGGGCGTCCGGCCGGCGCTCTGGAACGCCTGGCCGTACCGGGCGACACCGGCGCGCGCGGCCACCAGCCGCGCGGTTTCCGCCACCTGCGTGGCGTAGGGGTCGCCGGCCGCGATGACCCGCTCGGGCAGCGCGTGTGCCGTGAAGACGACCTCCTCGCCGGGCGCCGGCGCGGCCTGCCGCACCCGCTCGGCGAAGGCGTCGACGAGCAGCGGATGCGCATGGTACTCGTGGACGCAGTCGAACCGGATGCCGGCGGGCAGGGCGGCCAGGGCCGCCTCCACGTACTTCTGCACGCTGAGGGTCGAGAACTGTGGCGCCAGCGGGATGCCGATCACCTGCCGGATGCGCGCCGGATCGAGGTCGCGCACGGCCTCGGCAATCAGCGGCGCCCACGTGCGCATGCCGAGCCGCACGGGGATCGCGGGCCCCAGCCGGGCCTGCAGCGCCGCGGCCTGCTGCCGTGAGATGTCGGTGAGGGGCGACCGGCCCCCGATCGCCTCGTAGTTGTGGCGCATCTCCGCGACGAGCTCGGGGGACGGCGGACGTCCCCCACGCACGCGGGTGAGGTAGGCCGGCATGTCGTCGAGCGAGTCGGGCGTGCCGTGCGCCATCAGCAGCACGGCCGCCGGCGGCGTCTCCGGGGGCGGCTCAGGCCGGGACGTACTGGTGGACATAGCGCGCCAGGGCCTGGACGTGTTCGAGCGGGGTCATCGGCAGGATGCCGTGTCCCAGGTTGAAGATGTGGCCGGCCCGGCCGCCGGCCCGGTCGAGGACCTCGCCGGCCCCCGCCAGCAGGCGGTCGAGCGGGCCGAGCAGCAGCGTCGGATCGAGGTTCCCCTGGATCGCGCGGTCGAAGCCGATGCGCTGCCAGGCTTCGTCGAGCGGGATGCGCCAGTCGGCGCCGATGACGTCGCCTCCCGCCTCGCGCAGCTCGGGCAGGATGGCCCCCGTGCCGGTGCCGAAGTGGATCGTCGGGACGCCGCGGCCGGCGACGGCCTCGAAGATGCGGCGGATGTGGGGCAGGACGAACTCGCGATAGTCGGCCGCGTTCAGGGCGCCCACCCACGAGTCGAAGATCTGCACCGCCTGCACGCCCGCCTCGATCTGGGCGACGAGGTAGTCGGCGACGATCGCCGCCAGCTGCCCGGCGAACCGGTGCCAGGCGGCCGGCTCGCCGTACATCAGCGCCTTGGTGTGGGCGAAGGTGTTCGAATGCCCGCCCTCGATGGCGTACGAGGCCAGCGTGAACGGTGCGCCCGCGAAGCCGATGAGCGGCACCCGGCCGTCCAGCGCCTGGCGCACCTGCCGGATCGTCTGCAGCACGTGGGCCAGCGCTTCGCGCGGCTCGAACGTCCGGACGCGCGCCAGGTCGGCCTCGCTACGGAGCGGATGCTCGATGGCCGGCCCTTCACCCTTCACGAAGTCGAACGGGATCCCCATCGGCTCGAGCGGCAGCAGCAGGTCCGAGAAGAGGATTGCGGCGTCCACCTCGATCCGGTGGACGGGCTGCAGCGTCACCTCGGTGGCCAGGTCCGGCGTGCGGCAGATGTCGAGCAGCGAGTAGCGTTGCCGGATCGCCCGGTACTCGGCCATGTACCGGCCGGCCTGACGCATGAACCAGACGGGGGTGACGTCGACGGGCTCGCGCCGGCAGGCGCGCAGGAAGCGGTCGGAATGTGTGGTCACGGGTGATGTCGCCTGACTCTCGACACCTATAGTAACCCGGCCGTGCGGCCGACATCCGGTGCAGGCCGCCGCCGGCCCGGATGGCGCTAGTTGCTCGACTTCAGGAGCTTCCGGGCGAGGCTGACCAGGTCGTCGAGCCAGAGGGGCTTGAACCGGACGTCGGCCCCCAGCGATCGAAGCTCGGCCGAGACCTTGTCGTCGAGGAAGTAGTCGCCGGTGACGATCGCCACCGGGGTGTCGACCTGGTTGGGCTTCGACCGGAGCATCCGGAGGAACTGGAGGCCGTCGGCGAGCGGCATGCGCAGGTCGAGGATGATGGCGTGGGGATGGGCCGTCTCGGCGGTCTTCAGGCCGGCCGCGGCGGTCAGCGCCGTCAGCACCCGGTAGCCTTCCATGGCCAGCATCCGCTGGAAGGTCTCGGTCACGCCGGGATCGTCGTCGACAATCAGGATCGTGCGGGGGGCTGACGGCTCGGGGGAAGCGTTCACCGCGCTATTCTGTGAGTGGCGCGCAGCTTTCGTCAAGCCTTCGATGCACGGTGTCTGCGGGGCGGCGCCTGGTTCAGGGGCGGAAGCGAAGGTGATTTCCGAGGGGACACGGGGCGGATTTGCAGATGAATCGTGCTAGACTGGCGCGTTTGAACGGACGTTGCGCTCATATTTCCGTGGAGGCCGTGTGAGCCCAATCATGGTGCGGCCGGTGCGCGAGCAGCTCGAGCACGATCGCGTCATCCGGCTCCTGCAGACCCGCTACCGGCGCCGCTACGACGTCGGCATCAACCCGGGAGCCGAGCAGAACGCTGCCGTCGGTGCCACCGCCCTGTACCCCGACGTGGTCCTGACCGCCACCGACCGCGGTCACAAGCTGCAGGGGGTCGTCGAGGTGGAGACCGGCGAGTCGGTGAACCACCTCGAGGCGCTGGCCCAGTGGAAGTATCTGGGGGCCCTGCGCGCGGCCTTCTACCTGTACGTGCCGGCCGGCTCGGTCGATTCCGCCCGCCGCCTGCTCGAGGACAACGACATCCCGTACGCCGAGATCTGGAGCTATCACGCCATCGGCGACCAGATCCGCTTCAACCTGGTGCACCGGAGCCGGCCCGCGGCCCGGTCGTCGGCGAAGCGGGCGGCGGCCCCGGCCAAGGCCCAGCCGGCGCGGGCGGCCAAGGCCCGGCCCGCGGCCCGGGCGAAATCGGCGGGCCCGGCGAAGGCGGCCCGCGCGACGAAGCGCGCACCAGCCAGGCCGGTGAAGAAGAAGACGGCCGCACGGAAGCCGGCGCGGGCGCAGAAACGGAAGTAACCCGTGCCCTATATCCGGTTCACCCGGGACCGGCGAGGCTACGAGCACACCTGCGTCATGCATGCGGGGCGTCGTGGCCGCAAGCAGGGCCGCCTGCTGTACTGGTTCCGCACCCCGCCGAACGTCAAGGTGGGGCGGGTTCCCATCGACGAAGACGCGATACGCACCCTGGAGCAGCAGAATCCGGACCTGACGTTCGATTGGGCCCGGATGCTCGAGGTGCGCCCACCCGCGCCCGTCGAACCGGCGGCAGGCCGCCGGCGGCGGCGCGAGGGCGAGGGCGGTCCGCGCGAGACCGGGCGGGGAAGTGCGGGACGCCGGACCGGACGCCCCGGTGGCACCCGGCAGATGCCGCCCGAGCCGGTCGAGGTGCCGGTGGCGGCCGCGGCACCGGCCGAGCCGTTCGGCGAGGAGCCGGCGTCAGGCGTCCATCTGGAGCCGCCGGCCGAGATGGTCCTGATGCCGTCGACGCCGCCCGACGTGCCGGAGTCGGCCCGTC
The DNA here is from genome assembly GCA_028876655.1 of Acidobacteriota bacterium. Taxonomy (GTDB): domain Bacteria; phylum Acidobacteriota; class Vicinamibacteria; order Vicinamibacterales; family CAVVIG01; genus JAGWRA01. The sequence goes on from JAGWRA010000070.1 coordinate 8,117, forward strand.
CGGTTCCGGTCGAGGAACTCGTGGGGGCCGAAGGACTGGCGCGCCTCAGGACGCGTTACGCGGAGGTCCAGGCGCGCCTGACCGAGCGGGCCCAGCGTGGCGGGGACGAGGCGCGCCTGGCGCAACTCCGGCAGGAAGCCGAGGCGCTGAATCCCGACGCATGGGTCACGCTGGCCGAGGCGCGCGAGGCGCTCGAGCGGTCCGAGGCGGTCTTCGACGGGCTGCGCCGGGCTCTGGGCCGCCGCCGCCGCTCACGCCGGGGCGGCGCCCGTCGCAGCCGGCGCCGCCAGGCGGCCGCCGG
>JAGWRA010000071.1 GCA_028876655.1 Acidobacteriota bacterium
GAAGTCACCGACATGCAGCGGTCGGTCAAGGGCGAGGTCATCGCGTCGACGTTCGACGAGCCGGCGCAGCGGCACGTGCAGGTCGCCGAGATGGTGATCGAGAAGGCGAAACGGCTCGTCGAGCACAAGAAGGACGTGCTCATCCTGCTCGACTCGGTCACGCGCCTGGCGCGCGCCTACAACACCGTCATCCCGCCGTCGGGCAAGGTGCTGTCGGGCGGTCTCGACTCGAATGCGCTGCAGAAGCCGAAGCGGTTCTTCGGCGCCGCGCGCAACATCGAAGAGGGCGGTTCGCTGACGATCATGGCCACGGCGCTCATCGACACCGGTTCCCGCATGGACGACGTCATCTTCGAGGAGTTCAAGGGGACCGGCAACATGGAGATCCACCTCGATCGCAAACTGGTGGACAAGCGCGTCTTCCCGGCCATCGACATCCAGAAGAGCGGCACGCGGAAGGAAGAGCTGCTGCTCAGCCGCGAGGACCTGAACCGCGTCTGGGTGCTGCGGAAGGTCCTCAATCCGCTGTCGCCCGTCGAGGCGATGGAACTGCTGCTCGACAAGATGTCGAAGACCAAGTCGAACGCCGAGTTCCTCGCCGCCATGCAGAAGATGGGGTAGCGCCGTGCCCTTCATCAAGGTCCGCGAGAACGGTCCCTATCTCGTCGACGTCGGCGACGAGGTCACCCTCATCGACTGGAACGGCCGGCAGTACCCGATTGCGCGCCGGCCGTTCGCGCTCTGCCGCTGCGGGCATTCCAAGAACAAGCCGTTCTGTGACGGGACACACCGCGAAGTGGGGTTCCAGGGAGCGGAGGCGGCTCCCGAATCAGGCACCCCGGACCCGAGCGATCCGGGGCGCTGAGCCCGATCAGCCCAGCGGAGCGGGCGAGGCGGCGGACGGTCCGGCCTCCGGCAGCCCCAGCAGCGCCCGCAGTTCCTCGCCTTCGAGCACTTCCTTCTCCAGCAGCCGTGCCGAGAGCAGATCGAGCCGTGCCCGGTCGGCGGTCAGGATGTCGCGGGCCCGCTGGTGGGCCTCACCGACCAGCCGCTTCACCTCGGCATCGATGAGCCTGGCCGTCTCCTCGCTGTAGGCGCCGCGTTCCGGCGGCATCCCGACCTCGAGGAAGCGGCTGCGGTGGCCGTTCTCGAAGCTCACGGTGCCCAGCGCGTCGCTCATGCCGTATTCGGTGACCATGGCCCGCGCGATGTCGGTGGCGCGCTGCAGGTCGTTCTGCGCGCCGGTCGAGATCTCGCCGAAGGCCACCTCCTCGGCCGACCGGCCGCCCAGCAGCACGGCGAGCTGGCCGAGCAGGTCGGCGCGCGTCATGAGGTAGCGCTCCTCGACGGGCAGCTGCATGGTGTAGCCGAGGGCGCCGAAACCGCGCTGGACGATCGAGATCTTGTGGACCGGATCCAGCCCCGGTACGCTGGTCGCGACCAGGGCATGGCCCGATTCGTGGTACGCGACGATGCGCCGCTCCTTGGGGCTCATCACGCGCTTCTTCTCGAGGCCGGCCACCAGCCGGTCGATCGCCTCTTCGAACGCCGCCATGTCGACCGCCTTCCGGTCGCGGCGGGCGGCGAGCAGGGCGGCCTCGTTGACGAGGTTCGCGAGATCGGCGCCCGCGAAGCCCACGGTGCGGGCGGCGACGATCTTCAGGTCCACGTCCTCGGCGAGCCGCACCTGGCGCGTGTGGATCGCCAGGATCGCCTCGCGCCCGCGGGCGTCCGGCTTGTCGACGAGCACTTGCCGGTCGAACCGCCCGGGGCGGAGCAGGGCGGGGTCGAGCACTTCGGGCCGGTTGGTCGCCGCCATGATGATGACCCCCTTGCGGGGATCGAAGCCATCCATCTCGGCAAGGAGCTGGTTCAGCGTCTGCTCGCGCTCCTCGTGGCCGCCGAAGGCTCCCGGCACCCGGACCTTGCCGAGGGCGTCGAGCTCGTCGATGAAGACGATGCACGGGGCCTTCACCTCGGCCTGCGCGAACAGGTCGCGGACGCGCGCGGCGCCGACGCCGACGAACATCTCCACGAACTCGGAGCCGCTCAGGCTGAAGAAGGGGACCTTCGCCTCGCCGGCCACGGCGCGCGCCAGGAGCGTCTTGCCCGTGCCGGGCGGCCCGACCAGCAGCACCCCCTTGGGGATGCGGCCGCCCAGGCTCGTGTACTTCGCCGGATGCTTGAGGAAGTCGACGATCTCCCGCAGCTCGTCCTCGGCCTCGTCGATCCCGGCCACGTCGGCAAAGCTTACCTTCACGTCGTCTTCCGCGTAGATCTTGGCCTTGCTGCGGGCGAACGACATCACGCCGCCCTGCGCGCCGCTCATCCGGCGGAGGAAGAAGAGCCAGATGCCGACGAACACCGCGAGCGGCAGGAACCAGCCCAGCAGGTCGGGCAGCCAGTGGTTCGCCGCCGCACCCGAGTACTTCACGTGCGCGGCGTCGAGTTCCTCGACCAGCTTCGGATCGTCGATCCGGGTCGTCTGAAACTGCCTCGGCGCCGTCTTGCCGTCCTCGGGCTTCAGCGTCCCGGTGATCGTCTCGTCGCCGACGACGGCCTCGGTGACCTGCCCCTGCTGCAGCAGCGACTTGAACTGGCTGTACGGGATCGTCTGCGTGGAGGGGACGAGAAAGTACGCCTGCACGACGAGCAGGACGAGCACGACGAGCAGGGCGTACCACAACGGCGCCGGGCGGCGCGAGCCGAACCGGGGGCGCCGCCCCCCGGTCCGCGGCTCCCGGCTGTTCGCGTCCGGCTGCGTCTTCGGAGTGGGCACGGGAACTCCCAGGGCAGCCGCCGCCCGGGCGGACCCGGGCCGGCAGCCGCCAGTTGTCTCAGGATTGCGCCGCGACGGCCGGCTGCTGCTTCACGAAGCGGAACGCGTCGCCATCCGCGTCGATCTGCACCCGGTCGCCCTCCGTGAACGTCCCTTCGAGCACCTGCATCGCGAGCGGGTCGAGGATCCGGCGCTGGATCGTCCGCTTCAGCGGGCGGGCGCCGTACGCCGGGTCGTAGCCTTCCCGGACGACGAGCGCCCGGGCCGCGTCGGTCAGATCGACCTGGATCTTCCGGTCCGCCAGCCGCTTCATCAGCCCGCGGAGCTGGATGTCGACGATGGCCTTCAGCTGCTCCTGCGCCAGCGGGTGGAAGATGATGATCTCGTCGATCCGGTTCAGGAACTCCGGCCGGAAGTGCAGGCGGAGCGCATCCATCATCTGCCGCCGCACCCCTTCGTCGAGGCCGGCGCGCCCGTCGAGCACCTGCTCGGTGAGGTACTGACTGCCGAGGTTCGACGTCATGATCACCACGGTGTTCTTGAAGTCGATCACCCGGCCGTAGTTGTCCGTGAGGTGGCCCTCGTCGAGGACCTGGAGCAGGATGTTGAACACGTCCGGGTGCGCCTTCTCGATCTCGTCGAGGAGGATCACGCTGTACGGCTTGCGCCGCACGGCCTTGGTGAGCGTGCCCGAGTCCTCGTACCCCACGTAGCCCGGGGGC
>JAGWRA010000072.1 GCA_028876655.1 Acidobacteriota bacterium
AGGTCCTTCATCAGCGTGAGGTAGCCGGTCTTCTGCTGCTTGTAGGCGGTCGGCTGCGGATAGAGGGCCTTGTCGGACCAGACGCAGTTCAGCACCGCGTAGAGCGGCGTCGCGCCGCTGACCTCGGCCAGGTTCGGGTTCGCCCCTTCCTTCAGCATCTGGTCGGCCAGGTCGAAGCGGCCATTGATGATGGCGATCATCAGCGGGCTGGTATGGTCGCCGGGATCGATCTGATTGATGTCGGCCCCGTGCTTGAGGAGCGCCTGGACCGTATCGGTGTACCCCTGGCGCGCGGCGAACAGCAGCGCCGTCAGGCCGCCCTGCGTGCCGACTTCCTTCGGATACTTCAGGAACGGGTTGTCGCCGTTCCCGCCGGCGCCGGCCTGCGCGCCCCGGTTGGGCTGGGCCACGACGACGTTGGCGTCGACGGCGTCCGCCTTCTTCGGCGCGGGCGCCTTGTCCGCCGCCTGCATCACCGCCGGCTTCACACCGGCCTTCGCCGCCCCCGGCGCGGCCGCCGTCGCACCCGGCTTGCCCTTGGCCCCCTTCTTCGCATAGTTCTTCGAGAAGAACTTCGAGAAGTCCGGCAGCCGCGGGTCGCCCTTCGGCAGCTTCGTCCAGTTGAGGATGGCCGTGGTCGGCCGCCAGTCGGCGCCGTGGTCCAGCAGGGCGTTGACGACGTCGGTCCGCCCGTTGGCGGCGGCGAACATGAGCGCCGTCTCGTGCTTGACGCTCTCGACGGCGTTCACCTTCGCGCCGGCCGTCAGCAGGTCGCTCACGGCCTGCACGTTGCCCGAGGCCGAGGCGAGCATGAGCGGCGTCGTGCCGTGCTCGTCGGCGCCGTTCGGGTCGGCGCCGCCCTTGAGCAGCGCCTCCACCATCTCGGCGTGCCCGTCCTTGGCGGCGATGTCCAGCGCCGTGTAGCCGCCCACGCGGGTCGACGCGTTCACGTCGGCGCCGGCGTACATCAGCATCTTCGCCAGATCGACGTCCCCGTTGACGGCCGCCCAGTGCAGGGCGGTCATGCCGTCGGCCTGGGCCGCGTTCACGTCCGCCCCGTGCTCGAGGAGATTCTTCACCGTGGCGTTGTTGCCGAGCATCGCGGCATCGGCAACGGGGGTGTGGCTGGGTGCGGCCACCAGGAGCGCCGTGCAGCACAGCGCCCCCGCCAGGCCCAGCCCGATCCCGCTGATCAGTCTCCGCAGCATGTTTCTCTCCTGCTCCCGGCTCAGGCAGCCGTGGTGGTCACCGCGCTCGGGTTCAGTTCCATCGCGGCGGTGCTGTTCTGGAACTTCTCCTTCTCGACGCCCAGGATGTTCAGCGCCGACAGCCACGCGTTGGCCATCGGGGTGTTGTCCGGGTTCATGACGTGGTGGCCGCCCTTGAGCCCGCCGTTGGCGTGCCCCATCATGAACAGCGGCAGCCGGTAGTGGTTGTGCAGGTTGGAGTCGCCCATCGGCGACCCGTAGATCAGCATCGACTTCTCGAGCAGGTTCTTGTCGCCTTCCTGGATCCCCTTCAGCTTCGCCGCCAGGTAGGGCACCATGCTCACGTGGTAGGTGTTGATGCCCTGGAACACGTGCAGGTTCGCTTCCTTCTCCTGGTGGTGCGAGGTCGGGTGGAACGCCGCCGTGGCCGACTTCGGGTTGAACTGGGCGGCCTCCGGGTAGACGCGGCCGGAGGCGTCGCGTCCCATCTTGAAGGCGAACACCCGCGTCAGGTCGGACTGGAACGCGGCCGCGATGAGGTCCATCATCAGGTGGACGTGCTCGTGGAACGAGTCGGGCACCCCCACGGGCGCCTCGGGCATGTCGCGCTGGGCTCCGCTGCGGTTGTGCGCCTCGACGTTCTGGATGCGGCGCTCGATCTCGCGCACGCTGTCGAGGTAGTCACCGAGCTTCACCCGATCCTGCGGCCCGAGCTGCTGCTTGAGCTGCGCCACCTGCCCGTTGATCCAGTCGAGGATGCTGGCGTTGTCCTCGCGCCGCTGCGCCCGGTCCTGCGGCGTGCCGCCCAGCCCGAACAGCTGGTTGAACACGGCGCGCGGGTCGCGGATCATCGGCAGCGGTTCGGTTGACGACGCCCACGAGATCGTGTCCATGTAGACGCAGGCGTAGCCGTAGGCGCAGCCGCCGCCCTGGTCCACCGGCTCGATGCACAGCTGCATCGAGGGGATCGCCGTGTCCTGCCCGTATTCCTTCGCGTAGATCTGATCGATCGACATCCCGGCGTGGATGTCCGACCCCTCCGTCTGCTTCGGATGGGCCTGCGTCAGGTAGGTCGCGCTCGACCGGAAGTGGTCGCCGCCGATCTCCGGCGCCGACCAGGCCTCGGCCGCGTGGTTGCGCGTGTTGCTGATGATCGTCAGGTATTCCTTGTAGGGCTCCAGCGTCTTCAGCGACGTCGGGCTCAGGTCGAAGTCGGTCCCGACGCCGGCCGGCGACCACATGTTCTGCTCCCAGCCGAGCTTCGCGCTGCCGGCGCATCCGTGCACCATCTCCATGGCGACCAGGCGCGGCCGCTCCATGGCCTTGCCGGCGGGCGTCTTCGCCCAGGCGGTGGCCGCGGGCACCATCGCATCCAGGAACGGCAGGGCCACGGTGACGCCCATGCCCTTCAGCAGCGTGCGGCGGGAAATGTGCTTCTGCGTAATGAACATCGCTCCTCCTCAGAACCCTTTCTTCGCGTGCGTATCCGGTTGGCTGCTGTCTGCGCTCAGCGCGCCCGCTCGGCTCATCCGGAAGGCATCGCTGTTGACGACGCCGAGGACGAACGACGAGAAGCGGTTCCCGTTGAGTGCCGCTTTGTGCACGATCGCCCGGACCGTCGGCATGTCGTAGTAGTGCATCCGCCGGCCGAGGGCGTACGCCATCAGGTTTTCGGTGAACACGTTCAGGAACGTGGTCTTGTGGTTGAGCATCGCCTGCACCAGACCGGGCAGGCCGTCCATCTTCGTACCGTCGTAGAGCGTCGTCGCCGCATCCACCGGCACGCCGTTGTCGTTGATCCGCCAGTGGCCGCTCGGGTCGAAGTTCTCGAGCGCCAGGCCGATCGGGTCGATCACCGAGTGGCAGGACGCACAGAACGGGTTCGCCCGGTGCTCCTCCATCCGCTCGCGCACCGAGAGCGGCTTGCCGTCCTTGATGGCGCTCGCCGTCGCGTTCAGGTCCGTGTTCACGCCGGGCGGCGGCGGGGGCGGCGGCTGCCCGAGCAGCACTTCCAGCACCCACTTGCCGCGCAGCACCGGATCGCTGCGGTCGGCCACCGAGGTCTCGACCAGGATCGCCCCCTCGCCCAGGATGCCGCGCCGGTGCGTGCCCGCCAAGGACACCTTCCGGAACTGCGGCCCCGCCACGTCGGGAATACCGTAGAACTTCGCCAGCGGGCCGTTCACGTAGGTGTAGTCGGCCGTCAGCAGGTCCATCACGTCGCGGTCGCCCTTGACGATACTGTCGAAGAAGTGCTCGGTCTCCGCCTTCATGTCGTCGCCGAGCGTCGCGTCGTACTGCGGATAGGCCAGGGCGTCGGGCCGCACCTTGTCGGCGTCCTGGAGCCGGAGCCACTGGGCGGCGAACCGCGTCGAGAGCGCGTAGGACCGCGGGTCCTGCAGCATCCGCTTCACCTGCGCGTCGAGCACCGCCGGCTCGTGCAGGCGGCCCTGCTGCGCCAGCTTCACCAGCTCGGCGTCGGGCGG
>JAGWRA010000073.1 GCA_028876655.1 Acidobacteriota bacterium
CGGGCGCGACCGGCGCGCCGGGCGCCCAGGGCCCGCAGGGTCCCCAGGGTCCGCAGGGCCCCCAGGGCCCGCAGGGACCCCAGGGTGTGGCGGGCCCCCAGGGGCCCACGGGCGTGTACTGCTCGGCATATGTCCTCCCGGGCAGCGGCGGCTCGGTCGTCGGATCGTACCTCCGTCTGGCCACGGCCAACGCGGCCTACGAGCTGGACGTCACCTACAACTACGGCTACGTCGGCGACAACGAGGCGTTCTACTTCGCCGATATCCCGGGGCACAACGCGACGGTCTCGAACGTGATCGACAGCGAGCCGATTCAGTACTTCAGCTCGCTCGACTACGGCGTCGGCGGCACGGACCGCGCCGTGCTGCCGGGCCGGCCGTGGCACGGAGTCTTCACCATCAACGAAGGGGGCACCGTGACACGGTGGGAAGTGACGCTGGCCGACGGCGCCGGCGGCAACGGCGACGTCGTCGTCTGCGCCACAGGTCCTACCGGCCCGACGTACGTCGTCCATCCATAGGCCCTTCGACGCGGACGCTCCAGTGCGCACGGCGCCGGTCCCTGAGGGGACGGCGCCGTGCGCGTCGGTTGCCCGTCGCCCGCGTCCCTGCACCCTCACCGCTGAGCCGCTCCCCGTTCCTGCGACGAACGGCGGCAACGTGAAGGAAGCCTTCAGCTGCCCGGCGCAGCTCTACGAGCGGCTGGTGAACCTCATGGAGGCGCTCGGCGACCGGATCTGCTGCGCCGGTGGCGTAGGCGGGTCAGCGGGCCTGCCGCCGACGAGCCGGGAGATCGCCGTCAACCAGCGCTATCAGCAGGAGCTGACGAAGGCCGATCGTCACGTCCGGACGTTCACGGATCACGACGTGGCGGCTTTCAATGCGACGCTGAAGGCGGCCCATCTGCCGGCGGGGGTTGTGCCGTAGAGACGATTTGTCACGCGCCACGTGCGTGCCGCGTGACAGGAGCGCACGGACAGGCGGTCTGGGGCGAGGGGCACCCCTCCTCGTCCTAGGCCTCCGTGTCCGGGTTGGTGCCGAAGCGCTTCGCGAGGGCCAGCTCGGCGACGAGCACCTTGAGCTGCCGGTTCTGATCGGCCAGCGCCTCGGGAGACGCCGGGTGCGGCTCCCCCTCCCGCGCCGGCCGCGGCGTGCTCCCCGCCGCAGGCCCGACCCGCTTCAGCAGTCCGACGGCGGCCGCCACGACCTGCCCCACTTCATCGCGACCCGCCTGATCGGCCAGCGCGTCGGCCCCGCCGACCGCCACCTCATCGAGCGCACGCGCCACGCGCCGCAGGCGGCGATCCAGGCCCCAGAGGATCCCGGCACTCATCAACAGGCCCGCCGCCAGCAACGCGAGCGCGAGGGCGAGCGTCCGGTTGCGGGACCGAGCGACGGCCGAGGCGCGCGCCTCCAGCAGGCCATCGAGCGCCACCAGCGACGACCGATCGAGCGCGAAGGCCGCGTCGAGCACGGACTGGAGCGCCGGGGCCAGACTGTCCGCCAGCGGGCCGGTCACCGGCTCGCTCACCTGACCGCCAAGCGTCTCCAGGGCGTCGCCGGCGCGCTGCCGGAGCAGCCGCACGGGCTCGTTGACGACGGGCCCGAGCGCGGCGTCGGCTTCGACGGCCACCCGATAGTCGGTCCCGACCCGCTGCAGCGCATCCTGCAGCAGCGCCAGGGTGGTGAGCAGCTTGCGCTGCGCCGCGGCATCCGGCGCCCGGCCATTGATCTGCTGGATCTGATCGAGCAGGCTGTTGACCAGCCCGGACGCGGCCGGCAGGTTGGTCACCGTTGCGTCCGCAAGGTAGTACGAGTCGAGTTCCGGATCGAGCGTCAGGTTGCTGGTATCGCCGACCAGCTGCTCGAGCGTGGCGAGCCGCACCTCGATCTGCCGGCGGACCTTGCCGGCATCCACCTGGCCGGCGCGCGCGCGCCAGGCGTCGCGCAGCCCTACCATGTCCTCGGTGGTCTGCAGCCGCATGCCGACCTGCCGGTCGAACGTGTCCAGGGCGGCCAGGCTGCGATCCAGTCCGGCTTCGACCCGGGCCAGCGGCGGCGTGGTCGGGTATCCCTCCAGCGACGCCGCCAGGCGGCGATCGGCGGGCAGCGCCTCCTCAATCGGCAGCAGACGTTGCAGATAGGCCACGCCCAGCCGTTCCCGTCCCGCCTGTCGGATCGGCCCGTCCAGGCTGCCCGTCATCTGCCAGCAGGCCAGGCCGCTCGAGAGCGCCATCACGGCACAGGCGATCGACAACAGCAGCGTTACGCGCAGGCGCTTCATGCCCCCTCCCGAACCGCAGCGACGGGCGCATTATATCCGGCCTCCGGGCAGGCCGGCGCGCGGATCGATCGCGCGGTGGACCTCATCCTCACAGCGGGACCGCGCCTCGACAACCACCGGAGGGCGTGCTATAAAGCATCCGCTTCCCACTGCCGGCCGGTGCCGCAGATCCGCTTCAGACCGGAGTCCGCACGGTGAACGTCCTCTGGCTCTATCAGATCCCCACCTGGCTGCTCGGCGCGCTCACGGTCGTCATCTTCAGCGGCGGCTCGGTCGCCGGCCTGGCCATCACGCGCCGCTGGGTCGGCCACTGGCGGCATCACAACGATGTCGTCGCCGCCTTCGTCGCGGCCGTCGGCGTGCTCTACGCCGTCCTGCTGGCGATGATTGCCGTCGCCTGCTGGAACAACTACACGACGGTCGGCTCCCTGGTGTCACAGGAGGCGAACCTGGTCCACGCCCTCTTCCGCGACCTGGGCGCCTACCCCGAGCCGGTGCGCGACGACCTGCGCCATCTGCTCCGCGAGTACGTCGCGACGGTGATTCACGACGAGTGGCCGGCGCTGCGCGCCGGCGGCGACAACGATCGCGCCGCGCTGGTGGTCGATCGGATGTTCAAGGAATGGATGGCCTTCCAGCCCCAGAACACGGGGCAGCAGCTGGCCGACGCCGAGATGCTCGCGCGCCTGAACACGTTCCAGAGCATCCGCGAGAGCCGGATTCAGGAAGGGATTGCGGGCCTCGACGCCACCCTGTGGGCGGTGGTGCTGGTGGGGGCCGTCATCAACGTGGGCCTGACCTACCTGTTCTGGATCGAAGACATCCGGCTCCACCGGCGCCTCGTCTTCACACTCGGCCTGACGATCGGGCTGGTCGTATACCTGATTCTGGCCCTCGACCACCCGCTCTGGGGCGACGTCAGCATCCAGCCCACCCCCTTCCGGGCGGTCGCCCGGTCGATGGATCGGGAGCTGCAGCCGCTGACGCCCGGGGAGCGGCGGCTGGTGGCCCAGTAGCCGGCTACGCCAGGTCTTCCCCGGCCTCGAACCTCATCGCCACGCCGTTCATGCAGTAGCGCTGGCCGGTCGGCGGCGGGCCGTCGGGAAAGACGTGGCCGAGGTGGCCGCCGCAGCGGCTGCAGTGGACCTCGGTGCGGGTCATGAAGAAGCTGCGGTCGGTCGTCGTGCCGACCGCGCCCTCCAGCGGCGCGAAGAAGCTCGGCCAGCCGGTGCCGCTCTCGAACTTGGTGCCGGAGGCGAAGAGTTCCTGGCCGCAGCCGGCGCAGACGAACGTCCCCTTCCGCTTCTCCAGGTTCAGCGGGCTCGTCCCCGCCCGCTCGGTGCCGTGCTTGCGCAGCACCCGGAACTGCTCGGCATCGAGCGTCTGCCGCCATTCCTCGTCGGTCTTCTCAACCGGAAAGCTCTCGTGGGTGGACATGGAGACAGGATACCGCAATGCGCGATGGGCAATGGGCAATGCGCAATGCGCAATGGGTATTGATCACGTCGAGCGTCCCGGCTGCCAGCAATACCCGTTGCCCGTTGCCCATCGCCCATTGCCCATTGCCCATCGCCCATTGCCCATTGCCGACCTAATGCGTTCCTGGCGCGTACACGCCAAGGGCCGGCCCTCGTCAGCCGGCCCTTCGTTCTCCGTTCTCCGTCCCCCCTAGCGGTACTCGTCCTGCAGCGCCTGGAGGGCCGTGTTGCCGGGGCAGAGGTCGGCGTACGGCAGGTCGACGAGCGGCGTCGTGGCCGTGTGGTTCAGCGCGTGGAGGTCGCGCGCATCCTCGTCGATGTACAGCAGCCCGGTCACGATCTCCCCGACCTCCTGGTGCTTGCGGACGTGCGCGTAGGCCGCGTCGCGATCGGTCGGGTCGTAGGTGTCGTCGGTCTTCCGGAACCGGACCAGGCTGCCGTCGTGCATGCGGACGGTCGTGACCGCGGCATCCTGGGCGGCCGTGATCTCCTGCCGCACCGGGACGAAGTCGACCGGGGCCAGCGACTCGTAGTGCTCGCGGGTGTAGCGGTAGCTCTTCGTCGACCCGACGTGGTCGTTGAAGCTGACGCAGGGCGAAATGACATCGACGAAGGCGAATCCCCGGTGGCGCAGCGCCGCCTTGAGGATCGGCACCAGCTGCGCCTTGTCGCCCGAGAAGCTGCGGCCGACGAACGTGGCGCCGAGGCTCAGCGCCAGCAGCACCGGATCGATCGGCGGCTGCTCGTTCGCCTCCCCCTTCTTCGAGGTCGAGCCGACGTCGGCCGAGGCCGAGAACTGCCCCTTCGTCAGGCCGTACACGCCGTTGTTCTCGAGGACGTACAGCAGGTTCACGCTGCGCCGGATGGCGTGGCACAGCTGCCCCAGCCCGATCGACAGCGAGTCGCCGTCGCCCGAGACGCCGACGTACACCAGGTCGCGGTTGGCGGCGTTGGCGCCGGTCGCCAGCGACGGCATCCGGCCGTGCACGCCGTTGAAGCCGTGCGACTGCCGCATGAAGTAGGCCGTCGTCTTCGACGAGCAGCCGATGCCGCTCATCTTCGCGGCGCGATGCGGCGGCACGTCGAGCTCCCAGAAGGCCTGGACGAGCGCGGCGGTCACCGAGTCGTGGCCGCACCCGGCGCAGAGGGTCGACATCGCCCCTTCGTAATCGCGCCGGGTCAGGCCGAGCGCGTTCTTCGGCAGCGACGGATGGATGACGGGCGGCTTCAGAATGGACGTCATACGGCAGTTCCCTGATGGACGTGCTGAACGACGGCGTCGACCACGCGCTGCGCGGTGAGCGGCAGCCCTCCGTAGTCGAGCACGGGAATCATGTGATCGCGGACCACGCCGGTCTCGAGGGTGAGGAGCGCGCGCAGCTGCGCATCGCGGTTCTGCTCCACCACGAACACGGTCTTGTGGCGCCGCAGGAAGTCCTCGACCGGCGTGTCGAACGGGAAGGCCCGGATGCGCATGTAGTCGGCGGGGATCCCCTGCGCCTTCAGGCGGTGCGTCGCCTCGAGCACGGCCGCGTGGCAGCCGCCGATCGAGACGATCCCGACCTCGGCCCCCTTCTGCAGGTGGAACTCCGGCGCCGGCACCGCGCGCGCCGCGCCGTTGATCTTGCGCGCCAGCCGGTCGACCACTTCCTGGTAGGCCGCGGCGTCCTCGGTGTAGGTGCCGTACTTGTCGTGCCCCGAGCCGCGCGTGAAGTACGCCCCCTTCGGATGGACGCCCGGCAGCGTGCGGGCCGCGATGCCGTCGCCGTCCACGTCGAGGTACCGGGAGAACTTCGTCGTCATCTGCTCCAGGGCCTGCGCCGACAGCACCTTCCCGCGGTCGGGCACGTACGCATCGTCCCAGGTGAGCCGCGGCACCACCCAGTCGTTCATCCCGATGTCGAGGTCGGAGAGGACGAAGACCGGCGTCTGATAGCGCTCGGCCAGGTCGAACGCCTCGCTGGCCATGTAGAAGCACTCGCGCGGATCGCTGGGGTACAGGCAGAGGTGCTTCGTGTCGCCGTGCGAGGCGTACGCGGTGGCCAGGATGTCGCCCTGCTGTGTCCGGGTCGGCATGCCGGTCGACGGCCCGGTCCGCTGGATGTCGAAGAAGACGGCCGGCACCTCGGCGTAGTACGCCAGCCCGATGAACTCCTCCATCAGCGAGATGCCGGGCCCGGCGGTCGACGTGAACGAGCGCGCGCCCGCCCAGCCGGCCCCGATGATCATGCCCGCCGCCGCCAGCTCGTCCTCGGCCTGGATGAGCGCGTACTTCTTCTCGCCGGTTTCCCGGTCGACCCGGAAGCGCTCGCAGAAGTCCTTGTAGGCCTCCATCAGCGACGTCGAGGGGGTGATCGGATACCACGCGCCGACGGTGGCGCCGGCGTACACGCAGCCGAGCGCCGCCGCGGTGTTCCCGTCGATGACGATCGATCCGCCGGTCGCGTCCATCTTCTTCAGGTGGAACGGCAGGGGGCAGCTGAACTGCTTGCGCGCGTACTCGTAGCCCATCTCGATCGCCTTGAAGTTGGCGTCGAGCAGCGACTTCTTCTTCGCGAACTTCTCCTTCAGCATCTCCTCGATGACGGCCATGTCGATGTCGAGGAGGGCCGACAGCGTCCCCGTGTAGACGATGTTCCGGAGCAGCGTGCGGGTGCGATCGCCCTCGAACGCCTCGACGCACATCTGGCCGAACGGCACGGGGAGAATCGTGATGTCGTCGCGCAGGAGCTCGCCATCGAGCGGCCAGCTGCCGTCGTACACGAGGTAGCCGCCGGGCCGCACGGCCGCGACGTCCTGCGCGTAGGTCCCGGTATTGAGGGCGACGACGAGGTCCACCGCCTCGGGCCGGGCGGTGTACCCGTCCCGGCTGACCCGGATCTCGTACCAGGTGGGCAGCCCCTGGATGTTCGACGGGAAGATGTTCTTCCCGGACACGGGGATCCCCATCCGGAAGATGGCCTGCATCAGCAGGCCGTTCGCGCTGGCCGAGCCGGTGCCGTTCACCGTGGCCATCTTGAAGGCGAAGTCGTTGACGCCGCTCATGACGCGCTCCGGCCCGCGTAGGGCCTGATGAGGTCGAACTTCCGCATGTCCCACGCCGCCGTCGGGCAGCGCTCGGCGCACAGCCCGCAGTGCAGGCAGATGTCCTCGTCCTTCAGCATCAGCCGCTTCGTCTGCGGCAGCGGCGGCGAGACGTAGAGCGCCTGCGCCGCGTTCGTCGCCGGCGCCGACAGGTGCTCCCGCAGCTCGGCCTCGCTGCCCCGTTCGGGTGCAATCGTCAGGCAGTTCACCGGGCAGACGTCGATGCACGCGTCGCACTCGATGCAGAGCCGGTCGGTGAAGTGCGTCTCGATGTCGCAGTTCAGGCAGCGCTGCACCTCGTGCGCCGTCTGCTCGGGCGTGAAGCCCAGCTCCACCTCGACCGACACGTCCGAGAAGCGCTTCACCAGCTCCTCGTGCTGCATCTTCGCGCGCGGCGACGGGTTGTAGTCGTTGTGGTAGCTCCAGGCGTGCATCCCCAGCTTGGCGCTGACCAGGTTCATCCCGTCGGGCGGCCGCTCGGTGACCGGCACGCCCTGGCAGTGGTTGTGGATGGAGATGGCCGCCTGGTGGCCGTGCTCCACGGCCCAGATGATGTTCTCCGGCCCCCACGCCGCGTCGCCGCCGAAGAAGACCCCCGGCCGCGTCGACTGGAAGGTCTGCTTGTCCACGATCGGCATGTCCCACTTCGGGTCGAACTCGAGGCCGATGTCCCGCTCGATCCAGGGGAACGCGTTCTCCTGGCCGATGGCGAGGATGACGGCGTCGCACGGAATGACGACCGTCTCGAGCACCCGGCTCTTCTGCCGGCCGCCCTCCTCGGTCCACTCGAGCCGCTCGAACTCCATCCCGACCAGCCGGCCCTGCTCCACCACGAACCGCTTCGGCGCGTGGTTCTCGACGATCTCGATCCCCTCTTCCTCGGCGTCCTCGAGTTCCCAGGGAGAGGCCTTGAAGTACTGCCGCGACCGGCGCGCGATGACCTTGATGTCGGTGCCGCCCAGCCGCTTCGACGTGCGGCAGCAGTCCATCGCCGTGTTGCCGACGCCGATGATCAGCACCCGCGGCTCGATCTTCTCGATGTGGCCGAAGTGCACCGAGCCCAGCCACTCGATGCCGATGTGGACCGTCTTCGAGTCCCACCGGCCCGGGATGTCGAGCTCCTTCCCCTTCGGCGCTCCGCTGCCGATGAAGACGGCGTCATAGCCCTCGTCGAGCAGCCCCTTCAGGCTCGCGACCGGCGTGCCGTACCGGATGTCGACCCCCATGTTCAGGATGTTGTCGACCTCCTCGTCCAGCACGCTGTGCGGCAGCCGGAACGCCGGGATGTTGTAGCGCATCAGGCCGCCGGCCTGGTTCAGCTTCTCGTAGATGACGCACTCGTAGCCGAGCGGCATCAGGTCGTTGGCGACCGTCAGCGACGAGGGGCCCGCGCCGACGAGCGCCACCCGCTTCCCGTTCTTCTTCGCCGGCACCTGCGGCAGTCGATCCCGGACGTCGTCGCGCAGATCGGCCGCCACCCGCTTCAGCCGGCAGATGGCCACGGGCTTGCCGTCGACCCGGCCGCGCCGGCACGCCGGCTCGCACGGCCGGTCGCACGTGCGGCCGAGGATGCCCGGGAACACGTTCGACACGCGGTTCAGCATGTACGAATCCGTGTACCGGCCCTGGGCGATCAGACGGATGTACTCGGGAACGTTGGTGTGGGCCGGGCAGGCCCACTGGCAGTCGACAACTTTATGGTAGTAGCGCGGATCGGAAACGTTGGTCGGTTCCATGAAGAGTGCGTCCTGTGGCCTTCGTGCAACGGCGCATCGAGGGGTCGGGGCGACCCGGAACCGGCAAGCGGCCAAGACTTCTCCTGCTCACCCCAGACAGCATGATCCGCCTCATCGGTCGCCTGCGGCGACCGCCGATGCTACTGCCGATAGTACCTCGCCCTGCGTCCCATGTGAACGGACGGACAATCTCCGGTCGATTATCCCCTCGTTCCGGGCAATGTCAAGAGCCTGAAGGGGTTTCACCGGATCTCGATGCGCGGTTCGAGGTAGCCGGCCAGCTCGAGCGTGGCCTCCTCCGGCGAGCGGCGCGAGGTGTCCAGGACCAGCTCGGCCTGGTCGGGCGGCTCGAAGGGGGCGGACACGCCGGTGAAGGCCGGGATCTCCCCCGCACGCGCGCGGGCATACAGCTGCTTCGGGTCGCGCGTCGCGCAGACCTCCAGCGGCGTGCTCAGGTAGACCTCGACGAACGGCAGGTCGAGGCCGTCGCGCTGCAGGATGGCGCGCGCCCGCAGCCGGTCGCTCCGGAAGGGCGAGATGAACGCCGTGATGACGATCGTCCCCTGCTCGGCGAACAACCGGGCGACCTCGGCGACCCGGCGGATGTTCTCGGCGCGGTCCTCGTCCGAGAAGCCGAGATCGGCATTGAGGCCGAGGCGGACGTTGTCGCCGTCGAGCACGCAGACCTGCCGGCCCCGTGCGAACAGTTCGCGCTCCAGCGCGCGGGCCAGCGTCGACTTCCCCGCGCCCGACAACCCGGTGAACCAGACGACAGCCCCCCGATGGCCCAGGCGCGCCTCCCGCGCCTCGCGCGAGACGAGCCCGTGCGACCGCGTGAGGTGCGCCGCCACCGGCGCCATCGCTGCCGCCGGCTCGTCGCTCTCGAGGACGATCCCGCCACCGCAGACCTCCAGCCCGTCCTGCACCACGAACCGTCCCAGCGCCGGCACGCGCCCGTAGGGGTCCACCACGACCGGCCGGTGCGTCCGGATCGTGACCTCGCCGATCTCGCCGGCGGCCAGCTGCGGCGTCTCCATGCCGGCCACCGGCTCGAGCGTGGAGGCGTCGACCGCGGCGCTGAGTGTCACCGCCTCGCCCGTGAACTCCTGCGTGGCCAGCTTGAAGGTGTAGCGCTGCCCGGCTACGAACGGCCGGCGGCCGAGCCAGAACAGCCGCGCCGAGAAGCGCGCCGTGCGCGACGGCGTGTCTTCGAGCGTGCAGGCCACCTCCCCGCGGCCGAGGAACAGCTCGTCGGTCAGGGTCAGGCCGACCGTCTCGCCGGCCGTGGCTGCGTGGCGCACCGGGGCGCTCCACTCCTCGATCGAGCGGACCCGGCTCTGCTTGCCGCTCGGCAGGAACAGCAGCCGGTCGCCGACGCGCAGGGTGCCCGACTCGAGGCGCCCGGCCACGATCCGCCGGCGGTCGAACCGGTAGATCGCCTGCACGGCCAGCCGGAGCGGTCCGCCCGCGGCCGGACCGGGCACGGTGAACCCGTCGATGACATCGGCGATGGTGGGCCCGCCGTACCACGGCATGCGGCCGCTCGGCCCGGCCACGTTGTCGCCGTCGCGTGCCGACACCGGCACGACGGCCACGGGCGTGAGACCCAGCGTCGCCAGGAAGGCGGTGTACTCGGCGGCGACGCGATCGAACAGGCCGGCGTCGAAGCCGGCGAGATCCATCTTGTTGACGGCGACGGCGACCTGGCCGATGCCCAGCAGCTTCAGCAGCAGGGCGTGGCGGCGCGACTGCTCGCGCACCCCGTCGTGCGCGTCGACCACGACGATCGCGGCGTCGGCCCCGGCGGCGCCGGTCACCATGTTCTTGAGGAATTCCTTGTGGCCGGGCGCATCGATCAGCACGCACGGGCGCCGGGCGGTCCGGAACCCGATCTGGGTGGTGTCGATGGTGACGTTCTGGTCCCGCTCGGCCTGCAGCGCGTCGGTGACGTTGGCGAACTCGAACGGCACGCCCCGCCGCGCCGCCACGGCAACCAGCTGCTCGTACTTGCCGTCGGGCAGCGACCCGGTGTCGTACAGCAGACGTCCGATCAGCGTCGACTTGCCGTGGTCGACGTGACCGACGATCACCAGGCGCAGGCGCGCGGCCGCCGCCGACCCATCGGCGGCGACGTGGCGGCCCTCGAGGCGTTCGGCCGGTTCACCCATCACATGTACCCGTCGCGGCGCAGCTGTTCGAAGGCCGCCTCGGACTCCTGGTCCTGGGCGCGGCCGGCCCGCTCCGGCGCGGTGGTCGCGCGGAGTTCGGCGACGATCTCCGGCACGGTCCGGGCCGTCGACGCAATCCGGCCGGTGCACGGCGCGCAGCCGAGCGATCGATACCGCTGCCCCGTCCCATCGTCGAAGTAGAGAGGAATGACCGGGATGCTCTCGCGCGCGATGTACGTCCAGACGTCGAGCTCCGTCCAGTGCAGCAGCGGATGGATGCGGACGTGCGTGCCGGGCGCGAAGTCGGTCTTGAACTGGTTCCAGAACTCGGGCGGCTGGTCGGCGACGTCCCACGCCATGGTCTCGTCGCGCGGAGAGAAGTACCGCTCCTTCGCGCGGGTGGGTTCTTCATCGCGACGGACGCCGACGATCAGGCCGGTGAAGCCGTGCCGGTCGATCACGCCGCGCAGTGCGTCGGTCTTCAGCAGCGAGCAGCATTCGACGCGGCTGAGGCGACCGTTGGGGAACGTGGCACCGGCCGCCAGCGCTGCGTCGTTGCGGCCCACGACGAGCTGCAGCCCCCACTCGCGCACCACGCGGTCGCGGTACTCGATCATCGAGGGGATCTTGTAGGTGGTGTCGATGTGGACGAGCGGAAAGGGCACGTGGCCGAAGAACGCCTTGCGCGCCAGCCACATCAGGACGGTCGAATCCTTGCCGATGCTCCAGAGCATGCCGAGGCGCTGGATCTTGCCGAAGGCCTCGCGCAGCACGTAGATCGACTCGTGCTCGAGCGCCCGCAAGTGGTCGTCCATGGCACCCCCTCTGCACACGCCCTTGTCGGCCGGGCGACAACGTGGCCGAACGCCCGACAGCTCACGCACGAGCGTCCGGCGCCACCGGCCCCGACAACCGCGCGTCCGCAGGCCCGGACGGGCGGCTGGGAGCCCGTGCCGGCGACGTGCTGCAAGCCCGACGCCAGCCCCGGCAGGAGGTACGGGGCTTGCTCGCGGGAGGGGAACGGGAGGCGGCATGGCCTACGTCTTCGTCGGCGGAACGGAGCGGAGCGGCACGACGCTGATGCAGCTGCTGCTGTGCCAGGGAGCCGGGACGAACCGGTTCGTCCGGGAGGCCAACTACCTCCGGCGCCTCGTCGAGGTCTACAGCGAGGCCCGCACCCTGGCGTACACGTGGGACTACTTCGACTCGGTCGAGGACCTGCGGGCGTACCACGCCGGGCTGACGCGCGACTTCCTGGAGCGGACACGGCGGCGCCTGGGCGGCAGCCCGCACCTGGTCCTGAAGGAGCCGACCATGACCCAGCAGTTCCCGGCCCTCGCCGAGCTGCTGGGTGACGAGGCCCGCTTCGTCTGCCTGGTGCGCGATCCGCGCGACGTGATCGCGTCGCTGCTGCAGGTGGGGGAACGACAGGCCCGGGCGGGCCTGGGTGAGCCGGTCGGGCGCGAGCGGCTGTCGGACCTCTGCGCCCGCTATCGCTCGTTCTATCTCCCGATCTTCCAGACGTCCCTGCCTGACTTCCCCAACCGGATCGTCTGGGTGAACTACCGGGACCTCGTGCTCACGCCCGATCGGATCATCGACGCGCTCGAACGGCACCTGGGCCTCGACCTGTCACGCGCCCGCCAGGCGGGCCCGATGGACACGGGCCACATCGACTTCTCGTCCGAGTTCGAGCGGCGCTCGCCGTGGCACTCGACGCTCTACGGGCAGGCCGTAACCACCGAGCGCCTCGGCGTCTACAAGACGGTCCTGACGCCGTCCGAGATCGCGATCATCGAGAACGACCTCGCGGACATCTTCGAGGTCTTCCACTTCGACCGCGAGGCGGAGGCGCCGGCCGGCGACCGTCCCCGCGCACCGGCCGCCTGAGATTAGTCCGGCCCCCAGGTGCCGCGGTCAGCGGCCCTCGAGACCGCCGATCGGCGACAGCCCTGCCCGCCGTGCGTCGCGGTCGAACGCCGGCACGTCGGTCCCCGTCACCGCGGTATAGGCCGTTTTGGCCGCCGCGAGTTTCTGTTCCAGCAGATCGAGCACCTGCAGCGAGGCCGGGGTCGGCCGATGGTCGGCGTTGCCGGCCACGTCACCGGCCCCCGTACCGATCTCTCCGTTCAGCCAGACGAGGTTCATGTACACCCGGAACGGCTCGGTGTAGTACTTGTCATCGCTGTTGAGATCCTCCGGCGAGAGCAGTTGCATCTCGGCCGCCATCAGCTTCTGCTCGATGCCGTCCAGCAGCTTCACGGCCGCGGGCGTCTTCGCCGTTTTCTGCTGCGCCTGGACGCGCTGGCGCAGCACTTCGAGCCGGTTGATCATGTCGGCCGACTCGGTCATCGCGTCGCGCACGCGCACCTGCGCGGCCGTCGAGGCCGCGATGTCCGCATCCGATGCCGCAATCGCCGGGTCCTTCAGGATCGTGAGGGGCCGCTCCAGCGTCTGCCCGTGCACCGTCATCCGGACGGTGTAGGAACCGGGGGCCGCAATCGGCCCCGCCTGCACGGCCTCTTCGATGCCCCAGTGCAGCACCGGGCGCGTGTCCTTCCCCTTGAAGCGTGGCTCGTCCCAGATCTGCGGGTTGTCGGCCGGCGTCGTCCGCAGCGCAACCTGGTGCGGGGCGTCGTACCGCAGGTCCCACACGGCGCGGTTGATCCCCGGTCGTCCAGTCTCCCTGAAGTTGCGGAGCACATGACCGCCCGCATCGAGGATCTCGAACGTCACCGGGCCGGCCGCCGCCCGATCGAGGCGATACAGCAGGCTCGCCGAGCCGCGGCGGGCCTGCCGGAAGCCGGGCCGCGGCGCATAGAGGAAGGCGGCCGCGTCGGGCGGCACCGTGTCGGCCTGCTCGAGGCGCGTGATGTCCTGCAGGATGAAGAGGCCCCGCCCGTAGGTCGACACGACGACGTCGTGGGCGTCCGGCTGCACGACGATCCAGCTGACCGGCGCGGCCGGCAGCCCCCGGTCGAAGTGCGTCCAGTGCGCGCCATCGTCCATCGAATAGTAGAAGGCGTGGCCCGTGCCGGCGAACAGCATCCCCTTCCGGTTCGGGTTCTCGGCAATCGACATCGCGTAGTCGAGCGGGCCGTCCGTCGGCAGGTTGCTGGTGATCTTCGTCCAGGTCTGGCCGAAGTCGGTGGTCCTGTAGATGTACGGCGTGCTGTCGTCCATCAGGTGCCGATCGATCGTCACGTACGCCGCGGCGGCATCGAAGGGCGACGGCGCGATCTGCCGGACGGTGCCCCAGGACGGCAGGCCGGGGATGTTCTTCGTCACGTCGGTCCAGTGCCCGCCGGCGTCCTTCGTGTACCAGAGCTTGCCGTCGTTCGTGCCGGCCCAGATGAGGCCCCGCTGCGCGGTCGACGGCGCGATGGCGAAGACCACCTCGCCATAGAACTGGCCGAGATTGTCCTGGACGATGCCGCCGGACGAGACGATGCGGCTGGGATCCTGCGTCGAGAGATCGGGGCTGATCACCTTCCAGGTCTCCCCGTCGTCCTTCGTCTCGAAGACGACCTGGCAGCCGTAGTAGACCGTGTGCGGGTCGAAGGGATCGATGGCGAGCGGCGGCGTCCAGTGGCAGCGGTACTTCAGGTCCTGCGGCGGCGAGTCCAGCGTGTGGATCCACGGGCTGACCGAACGGGCGACCTTCGTCCGCGCATCGTAGCGGGTCACCTCGTTGCCGTAGCAGCTCGCCCAGATCGTATCCGGGTGGAACGGATCGGCGGGCAGCGTGAACCCCGACTCGCATCCGCCGAGTCCCGCCTGCCACTGACTGCCGCCCCCGCCGTCCCCACCGTAGTACCGGCGGACGGGCGGCAGGCCGGTGCCCGACCCGGCGCCGGTGATGCCGGCGTACGACGGGACGTTCGGCACCTTCACGGGCGCGTTGCTCGGGCCGCGCATGGTGCCGTCGTCCTGCCGGTTGCTGTACAGCCAGTACGGCACCTGTCGATCGACGGCCACGTGATACATCTGGCCGATGGGCAGCGAGACGTGCAGGAAGGTGCGCGCGTGATCGGTCGTGATGCCCATGCCGGCGTCGCCCGTCTGGACCCAGCGGTCCGGGTCCTTCGGGTCCATCCAGATGTCGTGGCAGTCGCCGCAGCCCTTGTAGTCCGCGATCGGGAACGTGCGGCCGCCGTCGAACGACCGGTGGAACATGCTGTTGGCGACGAGCACCTCGTCGGGATTCGCCGGATTCACGGCCAGGCGGATGTAGTACCCGGCGCGGCCGATGAGCGTCCGGTCCCAGCTGACGACTTCCCATTTCTGGCCGCCGTCATCCGACCGCCAGAGCGATCCCTGATTCGCCGTCTGGATGAGCGCGTAGATCCGGTTCGGGTTGGACGGCGCGATGGCCACGTCGATCTTCCCGAGCGGGGACTTCGGCAGGCCGTTCTCGAGGTGCTGCCAGGTCTTCCCGCCGTCGTGCGTCATGTAGACGCCGCTGCCGGGACCGCCGCTGATCTCCGCCCACGGGTGCATCTCGACCTGCCAGGTGCCGGCGATCAGCACGTTCGGGTCCTGGCTGTCCATCGACAGCCCCGAGCAGCCGGTGTTCGGGTCGACGAAGAGCGACCGCGTCCAGGTCCTGCCGCCATCGGTCGTCTTGAACACGCCGCGCTCCTGCTGGGGCGCGGTCGTCCGGCCGAGTGCGCAGACCCAGACGATCTGCGGGTTGGTCGGGTCGACGATGATCCGGCCGATCCGCCCGGTCTTGTCGAGCCCCATGTGCTGCCATGACGCGCCGGCATCGGTCGACCGGTAGACGCCGTCCCCCTGGACGTCGGCGTCGCGGATCGCCCAGGCCTCGCCCGTTCCCACCCAGACGATGCTGGGATTGGAGGAGGCGACGGCCAGCGCGCCGATCGCCTGCACCGGCTCCTGGTCGAAAATCGGCGCGAACGTCTTGCCGCCGTCCACCGTCTTCCACACGCCGCCCGAAGCCGCGCCTGCGTAGTAGGTCGTCGGGTCTCCCGGGACGCCGGCTACCGACGCGATGCGCCCGGCGCTCGGCGGTCCCACGTAACGGAACCGCAGGGGCGGAACCTGCAACGCGAGCGGCGCCGCCTCGCGCTGAGCGCGCACGGCCGCACCGGCGCAGGCGACGCAGAGGATCGCGGTGAACAGGAGGCGACGAATGTGCGTGTGAGTCATCATTTCCTCCGCGTGGGGCCCCACCCCCACGCGCTGCCGTCGCTGACGCTCCGGATCCTGGTATTGGCGGCGTGGCTGCCTGGATGGGCATCGCGTCGCGCTGGGCTCGCGATCAGCGCGCGAACACCTGCTTCGCGACGAACCAGACGTTGGCCGGGCGCTCGGCGAGCCGCCGCATGTACCACGGGAACCAGGACTCGCCGTACGAGATCAGCACCCGCAGCGGCCTGCCACCGTCGACGAGCCGCTGCTGCAGCGGGCGCTGGATGCCGTAGAGCATCGCGTACTCGTACACCGTCTCGGGCACCTGATGCTCGGTGATGAACGCGCCCAGGCGTCCGACGATGGCCGGGTCGTGCGTGGCGATGTGCAGCCGCGCACCCGCTTGCCGCGCGTCCTCGCCGAGCAGCCGCTCGCACAGCTTCAGGTAGTTGGCGTCGACGTCCGCCTTCCTCGGAAAGGCCACGTCCGGCGGCTCCAGGTAGGCGCCCTTCACGAGCCGGATCGCAGGCCCGAGCGGCAGCAGCCCCTCGATGTCGTTGGCCGTTCGATAGAGATAGGCCTGCAGGGCCAGCCCGATGCGGGACGACCGCTCGCGCACGCGCCGGAACAGCGCGATCGTCGGATCGACGTAGGGCGAGCTCTCCATGTCGATCCAGAGCACGTTGCCACAGGCCTCGGCGTGGTCGACGAGCCGCTGCAGGTTCCGGTAACAGGCCTCGGCGTCGAGATCGAGCCCGAGTTGCGTCGGCTTGATCGAGATCTGCGCGTCCAGCCCGGCCGCCTTCACCCGGTCGAAGGCCTCGAGGTAGTGCTGCGTCACCGCCTCGGCCTCTTCCAGCCGGGTGAGGTTCTCGCCGAGGTGCGTCAGGATCGTGTGGACCCCGCGCGCCTCCTGCACGCGCGCCGCCTGCAGGGCGTCGTCGAGCTGCTCGCCCGGCATGAAGGCCGAGACCGCCCGGCGGACGAATGGGGTCTTCGTGGCATGGTCGCGCAGCCACGCATTGGTGGACAGGGCCAGAAGGGTTCGGCGGGCTAGGGACACGGTAATGAGCCTGGCACCCGGGGACGCAGGTGCTTGAAAAGGCCGGCGAGCAAGACTGGGGACGGGCGCGGCGCTCGGTTGACGGTCAGCGGGATGGCAGACGCCATTCCGGTGAGGATTATCGCGCCATCTCGGCCGTTGTCAAGGCGGCGGCTGCACGGAAGCAGGCGCCAGCTCGGCCGTGCCGGTGTGCAGCTCGTACACGCGCCCGGCGCCATCCGCGTGCACCAGCGTCAGGCGATCGCGGAATGTGACCAGCCGGGCTTCCACGGCCGGCCACTCCCCCGGCGGATAGAGGTCCGTGTGGACCACCACGTACTGGACGCCCAGGCGCGCCAGGTGATCGAGACTCGTCTCGTCGGGGAACCGGGTGAGCTCCACGTACAGACGCTGGAGTTCGGGCGGACGGAACCCGCTGTAGCCCTGGACGGTCTTCTGCCAGTGGGCCGTGGAGTGGAGCATCCAGGTCGTCTCGCGCCGCTCCCACTGGCCGGCGTTGCGAGGGTCGCCTTCCGGCACCTCGGCGATCGCGAATCGTCCGGGCCGCGTCGCCAGCCACCGATCCACCGGCGGAATCTCCACGCGATACGCCTCGACGTGCAGCGGGAATGCGGCGAACTCCACCACCAGCAGGATGCCGGCGGCCACTGCGGCGGCCGTTCGCCTGGACGGGGCCAGGCGGGCGGTCAACCGATCGAAACCGATGCCGGCCAGCACGGCGAGACCGAGAACCCCCAGCAGCGTGAACCGCGAGGGGACGCGGATGAAGTCGAACCCGGGCAGCCAGTAGACGTACGGCCAGAGGCTGAAGGGCGGCCCGACCGACAGCAGCCCCGACAGCACGGTGATGAGCAGATAGACGAGCGTGGCATCCCGGCGATGGCGCGCGCGCCAGCCACGCAGGGCGTCCACGCGCCGGCGCAGGCGGACCGCCGGCTCGACGGGCGCGCGGCGCCGCAGGGCGAGCCGCAGGGCCAGTGCCAGCCCGAACCAGAGCCACGGCCGCCAGACCTCGCGGATCGACAGGACGATCCCGCCTGTCACGCGCACACGGATCGGCGCGGCAACCGTGGCGTACACCGCCAGCCCCAGCAGCCCCAGCGCCACGAGTTCGGTCGCGAACCCGAGCCACCGCCACCCCCGTCCCGGCACGGCTTCCGGCGGCCGCTGCCGATCGCACCAGGCGAAGGCCACGGCGACCGCGGCCAGCACGAGCGGCAGGTAGCCGGGGAACAGATACGCCCGCGCGTCCCGGTTGATCGCCTCGAGCCCCGTGTGCGCGAGGACGAACACCTGCACGTGCGTCGGCGACGCGAAGAAGCTGCCGCTGTTGATCGCCCAGTTCTCCAGCGTCCCGAGCGAACGGCGCAGGCCGACCCCGGCCTGCACGG
The DNA here is from genome assembly GCA_028876655.1 of Acidobacteriota bacterium. Lineage (GTDB taxonomy): Bacteria > Acidobacteriota > Vicinamibacteria > Vicinamibacterales > CAVVIG01 > JAGWRA01. Next base: position 18,359 of record JAGWRA010000073.1, read on the forward strand.
CGTGATACGGCAGCACCAGCAGCACCGCGGGCGCGGCCAGCACGGCGCCCGTGACACCCAGATCGCGGATCCGGCGGACGAGCGCGACCGGCTCGCCCAGGGCCAGCCGCCAGCCGAGCAGCAGGACGATCGCGATCGCGAGGAAGACGACGCCGTGGCCGCTCGACAGGGCCTGCAGCGTGAAGCAGGCGACGGCCAGCCGCAGGTCGCGCGCCCGCCCCTCGTCCAGATACGCGTGGAGGAACGCGAGGCAGAACGGCAGCCACTGGATAGTGGCCAGGTGGAGCTGCTCGATCCGCAGGAAGCGCGGCGGCGAGAAGCCGAAGACGACACCGCACAAGAGGGCCCCGGCCGGTCCGATCCCGATCTTCCGGGCGAGCAGCCAGGCGCCGAGCGCGCACAACACGCACGAGAGCAGCGTGACGATGTTGAACGCCAGCACCGGATTCCCCGTCAGCCAGAGCACGGGGGCCGCGAACAGCGCGCTGCCGATCAGGTTCTCCGAGTAGGCCAGCGTGTCCTTGAAGGGGTAATAGATGTTCGCGTCGAAGATCGAGAACGGCTGATGGATGAAGGCGTGGGCGTCCCACTCGAGGGTCCAGAGGTACAGCCTCGTGTCGGGACTCTGCGAGAAGGTGTGCCCGGCCGGGTCGGCCCCGAGCGGCCAGCTGAGGAGGATCGTCAGCAGGACGTACAGCAGTGCCGCGCCCGCGGCGCCCCGCACGCCCCGCATCTGCGCGCGCGCAGCCAACGACTCAGGCCTGCTCCAGCGCGGCCTTCACGCGGGCCGGCGTCAGCGGGGCCTGCCGGACGCGGACGCCGACCGCGTCGAACACCGCGTTGGCGATCGCCGCGGCCGTCGGGCGCGACGAGGGCTCGCCCGCGCCGCCCGGCGGCAGGTCCGGATGATCCAGCAGGACGACCTCGACGACCGGCGGGATGTCGGCCGCGCGGGCCACGGGATAGGTGTTCCAGTCGACGCTGGTCACCCGGCTCCGGTCGAACTGCACCTCCTCGAAGAGCGCCCGGCTCATCGACTGCACCAGATTCGCCTCGATCGTCCGGCGCAACGCCATCGGGTTCACGACGAGCCCGCAATCGTGCGCGCAGACGAACCGGGTGACCTTTACCGCCCCGGTGCGGCGGTTCACCGCAACGTCGGCGATCGTGCCGACGTAGGTGCCATTGCGCGTGCCGAGAGCGACGCCGCGGCCGGTCGCGACCTCGGCGCCGGCTGCCGGCCGGTGCATCGTCCGCGCCTGCCAGCCCGCCTTCTCCGCTGCCGCCGTCAGCACGGCCTTCGCGCGCGGCTCGGTGAGATACTGCAGGCGGAACGCGATCGGATCGGCCGACGCCGCCACGGCGAGCTCGTCGATGAACGACTCGACGGCGAACGACGCCGCCGGCCCCTCCGGATCGCGCAGGTGGCTCGACCGGAGCGGCGAGGCTCCGTCGTGGAACGGCGCGATGACGTGGGCCGTCGCCTGGACGTTCGTGAAGGCGTAGGCGGGCGTCTGGCTGCCCCACGCCACGAATTCGTTCACGCCGCTCCGGTTCGGCATGCCGGTGAGCGCGGCCGCGAGAAAGTTGTCGGCGTCGGACGGCTGGTACAGCACTTCCCCGCCCGAGAAGGCGCGCGACTCGAACCGGACCGCCGTCACGTGGCCCGAGGCATCGAGGGCGGCGGCGAGCTCACAGCGCACGGCCGGCCCCTTGGTGCCCCACGCCGTCATGTCGTCGCGCATCCACTGCACGCGCACGGGGCGCCCCACGGCCTGCGACAGCAGCAGCGCATCGGCGGCCGCGTCGGCAAACCCCGGTCGGCCGTAGGAGCCGGCGTCCTCGACCCAGACAACCCGCATCCGATCGACGGGAACGCCGAGCAGCCCCGCCAGGCCGCGCTGCAGCGCGTGCGGCTTCTGCACCCCCGACCAGACGGTCGTGATGCCGTCCGGCTGCACGTCGGCCACCGCGCAACCCGGGCCCATCGTCGCGTGCGACTGGAACGGGAACTCGTAGACCGCCTCGACGCGGCGCGCCGCCGCGGCCAGCGCTGCGGCCACGTCTCCGTGGGCCAGCGTCTCGCGCGAGGCCTTCGGCTCGGCCGTGCGCATGTGCGCGTACAACTGATCGTGACCCGGGAACGGCGCGGCCGGCGCGCTCCAGGTGACCGTCAGTGCCCGCGCCGCCCGGATCGCCGCCCACTCGGTGTCCGCCACCACACCGACGAAGTCGCCTTTCACGACGGCGCGGACGTACCCGGCGATCGCTTTCGCCGCCGTCTCGTCGATGCCGACCACGTGCGCCCCCACGCCCGCAGGACGGATCACCCGCCCGTGCAGCATGCCGGGGACACGCACGTCGGTGATGTACCGGAACCGGCCGAGCACCTTCGGCGCCAGGTCGACCCGCGGCACCGGCTGGCCGACGATGCGGTACGCGGACGGGTCCTTCGGCGTCCCCATCCCCTGGACGTTCAGCGAGAAGCCGGCCCCGCTGACCTTCAGCGTCTCCTGCAGCGCGTCGCCGCCGGTCAACGCCCCGTAGCTTACCTGCGCGTGCGCACGGCCCCGGACGCGGACGATGCCATCGCGGACCTCGAGCGCATCGGCCGGGACGCCGAGCTGGCGCGACGCCGCCTGCAGCAGGAGCGCCCGCGCGCTCGCCGCCGCGTTGCGCAGCGGCCTGGCGCCGTTGCTGATGGACGTGCTGCCCCCGACGCCGCCCTGATCGGGCGTCCGGGAGGTGTCGCCCATGACGAACAGCACGTGCCCGACCGGCACGTCGAGCTCCTCGGCGACGATCTGCGCGAGCGCCGTCTCGACCCCCATGCCGATCTCCACCTTGCCGGTGGAGACGTGCACCCGCCCGCTCGTATCGATGTGCAGCCAGGCGTCGAGGGCGGCCGGCGACGGCGAGGCCGCTCCGGATGCCGCGGCGCCAGCCGCCGCCGTCCCGGCAAAGGCCTGCGGCACGATCGAGGCATCGAGCAGGCTGAAGCCGACGAGCAGGCCGCCGGCGTTCCGGACGAATTCGCGTCGGGTCTGGCCGGTGTTGGAAGGCATGGCGGAGATCTTCATTCTTCAATCCGCGTGGGGCCCCACCCCCACGCGTTGCCGTCGCTTACGCTCCGGATCCTCGTATTGAGGATATTGCTGCCTGGATTAGCAGCGCACGGGCCCCACCCCCATGCGTTGCCGTCGCTCACGATCCGGATCCTCGTATTCACGACGTTGCCGCCTGGATTGACAGCTAGCATTCCGGGGCCGTCTGGGCGTCTTCTTCTGCCGGCCCCGCTGGCTGGCCCGGTGGCACGACGATGTGCGCCGCTTTGGCTTCGGCCGGGCCGCCGGCGGCGCGCCGGATGGCGGCGAAGATGCCCACGTGGCTGCCGCAGCGGCAGACCAGCCCCTGGCAGGCGCGCCGGATCTCCTCGTCGGTCGGATGCGGGTTGGTGGCGAGCAGCGCCTTCGCCGTGAGCACCCAGCCGTTCAGGCAGTACCCGCACTGAAAGGCCTGGGCCTCGATGAACGCCTGCTGCACCGGATGCGGATGCTCGGGCGTCCCCAGCCCGTCGAGCGTGACGACCTCCTGCCGGGCGGCGCGCGAAACCGGGGTGACGCACGAGCGGACGGCACGCCCGTCGAGCAGCACGGTGCAGGCGCCGCACTGCCCGAGGCCACAGCCGAAGCGCGGATTGTCCAGCGTGAGCGTGTCGCGGAGGACGTAGAGGAGCGGCGTGTCGGGCTCGGCCTCGACGACGTGCGACGCGCCGTTGATGCGCAACGAAACGCGGCTCATGGCACCCCCTTCGCGCGCATTATACGCCGCGCGGGCAGGCCTTCAAGCGGAAGGACCGGCGCCCATGCCGCCTTCCCTGCGAGCGTCCGATTTTTGGTGCGCCACCCCGCCTCGTCTGGAGTAGCATGCAGACATTTCGCGCCCAGTGTGCGGCGCAGCACGGAGGCCCGCCATGAAACCGGCTGCTTCGCTCGCGCTCGCCGTCGCCGCCCTCGTCGCCGCCGGCAGCGCAACCGGCCTGGCGGCCGCGCTGGACGCGCTCGCATTCCAGGTGACGCCCCCCGCCGTCGTCATGGACTTCGACGGCCACACGCTGAAGGGCGATCCGGTGCAGCTCGCCTGGTCGGCCACTCCCGGCGAGTTCTACATCCAGACGGTCGAAGGGGTCGATCGGGACGCCACGTTCCGTCACTACACCGTGACGCTCGGCGACAAGGCGCCCCGCTCGGTGAAGAGCGAGCCGGCCTGGGCCAGCCAGTACTGGGCCTGGAAGTCGACGCGCAACACGCCCACCGACCCCGACCTGCTGATCCAGGTCGAGACCGAGGTCGAGAAGAACCGGATTCCGATTCAGAGTCTGGCCGACAAGGCGCGCGGCATGGAGAGCGGCGGGGGCGGCATTGCGCTGCAGGGGGCCATGGTGGCCGCCACCGACTCTGCGTTCGCCCTCCACGTCCGCACGCTCCGGCTGAAGGGGCAGTTCCTCGGCCAGTTCCGCACCGGACCGCTGCTGCCGGGGCTCACCTTCGGCTGGTCGCCGCAGCCGCTGCACGCCGTCGCCTTCGTCGAGAAGAATGGCGATCTGGGCATCTACGACTACCTGCTGAACCGGCACCAGACGGTCGCGGGCGCAAAGAACGTCCTGCTGCCCGCCTGGTCGCCCGACGGGCAGAAGATCGTCTTCCTGGTGAAGACCGGCAAGAAGGGCTACACGCTTGAACAGGTGAACGTGACGCGGCCGTAGCCGGTCTGACGCGGCGGGGCCCCTGTCCTGAAACAAGAGGCCAGGGACAAGGGCCGAGGGGCAACACGACGAGGACGTCGCGGTCAGCGCACTCGTGAGCGGCCGTGCAGCCAGTACGCCAGCCCTCCCCCGGCGACGGCGGCCATCGCGAGCAGGGCCGCCGCGACCACGAGCACGATCGGCCAGATCGTGCCCGGCCCGATCCAGAGCAGAACGCTCGTCGAGCCCAGGAAGGCGCCGGCGCCGAGGGCCGTCGTCCGTCCCCACCCGGCCTCGCGGCCCGGCCCGGTGACCAGCGCGCTCAGCACCAGCACGACCAGCAGCACGAGCGCCACGCCCCGGCCGGAATTCAACCACCAGCCCGTCAGCCGCTCGACGAAGACGGGCACCAGGAACCCGGCGACAAACGGTAGGCCGGCGCGATGGAGGGTGTGCATGGGGCGTCGATGTCTGAGCGACAGGCAAGGCGCCAGCAATTCAGGTACCCGTTCACGAGCGCCTGTGAGCGCGCCGGTGGCCCTGCTGGAGGGAAGACGCTACCCGGGCGGGTAGGAATCCGACCGGGATATTTCGAGGGATTCTCGGGCGACTCGAGCTACCGCGCCGCCAGCGCCGCCCGCACGCGCTCGGGCGTGAACGGCGCCTCGCGCAGCCGCGCGCCCGTGGCATCGAAGACCGCGTTGCCGATCGCCGCCGCCGCAATCGTGATGACGGTCTCGCCGGCACCGGTCGCCGGCACGTCGGTGCGGTTCAGCAACTCGCTCTCGAACACGGGGACGCGGATCCCGACGGGCAGGCTGTGGTAGCTCCGCCAGTCGAGCGACGTCACCTTCTCCTCGTCCCAGGTGACGGCCTCGCCGAGCACGCGGCTCATCCCCTGCAGCGCCCCGCCTTCGATCTGATTGCGCATGCCGTCGGGATTGGAGATCGGCCCGCAGTCCTGGCCGGCGACGAAGCGCGTGACGGTGATCCGCCCCGTGTCCTGGTCGACCTCCACCTCGGCGACGAGCGCCGAGTATCCATTGTCGCCCTCGTACGCCACGCACGCGATGCCACGGCCGTGGACGACGCCCGTGCGGGGGTTGCCCGGCCTGGGCGACGGCCGCGCGTCCCACCCGGCGCGCCTCGCCGCGGCCTTCACCACGTCGGCCAGCCGGGGGTCGCTGAGGTGCTTCAGCCGGAAGGCGACCGGATCGGCCTTCAGGTGCGCCGCTACTTCGTCCATCATCGATTCGTGCGCGAAGGTGTTCTGGAGGCGTGAGGGCGACCGGAGCGGGCCCGTGAAGAAGGGCGACGCCACCTGGTGCGCCAGCACCCGCTCGCTCCGCACCGTGCCGGCCCCGTCGCAGGTGCCGCCCGCACAGCCGGCGACGTAGGACGGCGCCGCGTTGGCGCCGTTGCGGAAGCGGGTGGGCGGCGTCGCGGCACGCGCGTCGAACGGCTCCGGCTCGAAACCGGCCAGGAAGCCGGTGATCACGTTGCCCGGCCGGCCGTACCCCGGACGATTGCCGCGTGTGGGCGACCAGGTCTCGCAGTCCCACGCGACGATCGTGCCGCCGGCGTCCACGCCGACGCGCTGATCGAGCACGTAGGCGTAGCCGAAGTTCTCCCACACCATCTCGTCCTTGCGCGTCAGCTGGATGCGGACCGGCCTGCCGACGGCCTGCGACAGCAGCGCGGCGTCGTAGGACACCGTGTCGGCCCCGTTGAGGCCGTAGCAGCCGGCCCCCTGCTTGAAGATGACGTGCACATCGTCGACAGCCATCCCCAGCAGCATGGCGACACCGCTGCGTGTCGGGTACGCCGACTGCGTCGGCGACCAGACGGTGGCCTTGCCGTGGCTGACGTCCGCGACGGCGCACGACGTCCCCATCGACCCGTGCATCTGATAGGGATAGAGATACGTCGCCTTCAGCACCGTCGCGGCCTGTGCGAGCGTCCGATCGACGTCGCCCGAGTCGACGACGAGCGTGTCGCGCGACGGCTGCTGGCTGCGCAGCCGTTCGTAGAGCTGCGCCTGCGGCGGCAGCGGCGGGCCCGGGGTCCAGGTCGCCTTCAACGCCCGCGCCGCCTGGATCGCCTGCCACGGCTTCTCGCACACCACGCCGACGAAGTTCTTCCGGACGACCAGCTTCACGAACCCCGGCAGCCCGCTCACCGAATGCTCGTCGACCCCGGCCAGCGCGGCGCCGACCGTCGGCGGCCGCACGACCTGGCCGTGGAGCATCCCGGGGACGTGGACGTTGTGCACGTACTCGAACTGCCCGGTGGCGATCTCGGGCAGCCCGATGCGGCCGATCGGCTTGCCGAGCACGGTCCACTCGGACGCCGGCCTCCGCTTCGCCGTGTCGCTGACCTCGAGCTCGAACTTCCGGCCGCCCACGAGCTGGGCGTAGGTCACCCGCTTGGCCGGCGTCTCCTTCGCGTGAATGACGCCGTCTTCGAGGGCAAGCCCGCTCGCCGGCACGCCGAGCTTCCGGGCGGCCATCCCCACGAGCGCCTCGCGGGCGGTCGCCGCCGCCTGGGCGAGATTCCGATGATTGAAGTTGGTCGGCGTCGACTGGCTGCCCGACGTCGTCCCCTGATCGGGGGTGAGGGCGGTGTCGCACTGAATGAGGTGGACGCGGTGCAGCGCCACCGACAGCTCTTCGGCGACCAGCTGGGTCTGGACGGTGAACATCCCCTGGCCCAGCTCGCACTTGCCCGTGTACGCGGTCACGCGACCATCGGCGCCGATCGCCAGCCACGAGTCGAGCTGGCGCGCCACGCGACGGTCCTGCGTGCCGAAGGGCCCCTGCGCGAGCCCGGTCCGCTCGCCGACGGCCGCGGCGCTGAAGCCGACGAGGAGCACGCCGGCCCCCTTGAGGAAGGTCCGGCGCGAGAAGCCGGCCCGGGCGAGCGCCTCGTTCGCCTCCGGCGTGAACCGCATCACCGCCCTCGCGCCTGGTCGCCGGCGGCCGGTCCGCCGAGGCCGCGGCGGTACCGGTCGATCGCCTTCATCAGCCGCGTGTGGGTGAAGCAGCGGCAGAGCACGTTGGCGAAGGCGGATCGGATCTCCTCGTCGCTCGCGGTTGGATGCTGATCGAGGAACGCCTTCGCGGTCATGATGACGGCGTTCAGGCAGAACCCGCACTGTGCGGCCTGCTCGTCGATGAACGCCTGCTGGATGGGGTGCGGCTTCTCGGGCGACCCGAGCCCCTCGAGCGTCGTGATCTCGGCGCCGGCCATCAGCCGCACCGGCGTCACGCACGACCGGATGGCCTGGCCGCGGACGATGACCGTGCAGGCGCCGCACTGCCCCAGCCCGCAACCGAACTTCGGCCCGCGCAGGCGCAGATCGTCGCTGAGCACGTACAGCAGCGGCGTCGACGGATCGACGTCGACGCTGTGCGGCCGCCCGTTGACCACGAGTGAGAGGGGCACGGGCCTCCTACTTCTTCGCCATCCCCTTCTGCGCGACCAGCCGGGCGTAGGCGCCATTGGGCGTCTGCGCCGTGATGGCGGCCGCCTTCTGGTAGAACTGCTCGGCCTGCGCCGTGTCGCCCTGCTTCGCGTACGCCTGGGCGAGCAGCGCGACGACGAGCGGATCGGCCTGGTCGGCCTGCTGCAGGTCGGTGACCGCCGACTTGAAGTCGCCCTGGTCGAACGCCACGGCGCCCGAGAGGAACGCCGTCAGCTGCGCCGGGTTGCCGCCGCCCACGCCCTTCTTGAGCGCGAGGGCCGCCGCGGCCATGCGGTTCTCGACCGTCTCGGCCTCGGCCAGCAGCTCCTTGGCGCTGACGCGGCCGGTGTCGGCGGCCGCCGGCGGTGCCGCCGCCTTCGGCTTCTCGGCCGCTGCGGGCTTCGCCGCCTCCGGCGCGGCCTTGGCCTGCTTGGCGTCCTTGTCCTTCTCGTCCTTCTTGTTCTTCTTGTCTTTCTTGTCCTTCTTGTCTTTCTTCTCGTCCTTCGCGTTCTTGTCCTCCGCCTTCGCAGGCGCCGGCTCGGCTGCCGGCTCCGGAGCCTTCTTCGGCTCCAGCGCCTCGCGGGCCTTGGCCAGGGTGTCGCCGCGCATGGCGTCGATCCGGGCCATCGTGGCGTTCCACCGGAAGTCGAGCAGGTTCGACTCGGCGGGCTTCAGGCCGTCCTGCTGCATGCCGGCGGCGTAGCTCATGCGCGCCCATTCCTCGGCACTGCCGGCGTCGCCGGCGTTGAGGCAGATCTCCGCGACGTCGTTCGCCATCTGCGCGGCGTCGCCGAAGTGCGACCCGTCGAGCGCGGCGTTGTACGGCCCTTTGGCGTACTGAACGGCTCCCTTGCAGTCACCGGTCGAGGCGAACGAGACCAGCTTCCCCTGCTCGGCCGGCGCCGGGGCCGGGGCCGCTGGAGCCTGCGCGAACAACGAAGGAGAGGATACGAGAACGGTGGCAACAGCGATCTGGAAGAATCGGGTCACAGTCATGC
>JAGWRA010000006.1 GCA_028876655.1 Acidobacteriota bacterium
CCCGCCGGGTTGCCGCCGCATGCGAAGCTCGCGCACAACGCCGCAGCCGCGGCCAGTCCGGTGGCGGCGGCAAACATCTTTCTCTTCACCATGGTTCGTGGTTCTCCTGCGGCGCCGGCCCCGGCCGTCCGCGTTCCCGCTTGCTTGTGACGGCTGCGACCGCCGCTTCCCGCCACCCAGCGTATCAGGTTTAACCTCAGCCTTCACGCGCCGCCGCCGACCACCTGACAGACCCACACCCCGCCGGTCTCGTACGGGCAGGCCAGGCCGTCCACCGGCCGGCGGGTGACGATCCAGTCGATCCCGTACTGCCGGCGCAGGCGGAGGAAGTCGTCGCGGGTGAAGTGATCCCAGCCCTTCAGGGCGTCGACCTGCTCGGCCCATTCCTCCGACACCTGGGGGAACATGCTCGCCACGCCGCTGTCCTTGAGGGCGTCGGCGATCCGGCTGCGCCGCGCGATGGCGCGGAAGCCGTGCTCGTCCTCGCCCGGCAGCGCCAGGTACCGAGGGTTGAGCGCGAAGTAGGCGTCGACGGGCGTGTGGTCGCGGATCCACTCGAAGGCCCGCACCCAGTGGTTCTGCGGCGGCATCCAGGGGAGCTCGACGTGCCGCGAGGCCGGGAAGAGCTGCAGCTGCGCGTACCACATGCCGCCGCACAGCACGGCAATCGGCACCAGGAAGGCTACCGGCCGCCAGGTCCGTTCGTGCAGCAGATACTCGCCGGCCAGGCCGCCGACGACCAGGAACATCAGCGCGTAGACCAGCTGCAGGCTGCGCATCGGCTGGATCTCGGCGAACCGCTCGAACGGGCCGGGCATCGACACGACCAGGGCGAGGGCGAAGAAGGCCCCCTCGAACACGAGGAGGGCGCGGCACAGCCGCGCGAGCGCCGGCCGCCGCTGCCGTCGCGCGAGGCGGGCGAAGCCGGCGAGGATGACGAACGGGCCGAGGATGCCGAGCCACTCGTACCACGCCCACCGCGTCAGCAGGAACGCCGGCCGGGTGTCGAGGATCCGCCGGTAGGCGTCGGTCACCGGCGGAAAGAGCGACGGCAGCGCCAGCAGGCCGGCGCCAGCGGCGGCCTCACGCGCGCGGCCACCGAGCGGCCAGCGTTCGAGCGCGATCAGCACGGCGACGAGCGCGCCGGCGAAGACCGCCATCAGCGGATGGATCGGCGCGATCAGGACGATGAGCGCCACGGCGCGCCACGGCCGGCCCGCCAGCGCCTCGCCCGCCGCCAGCAGGCCGATCGGCGTGGACAGCGATCGGGGGGTGACGTACTGGTCGAGGAGGTAGAGGTCGGTCCCGGCAATCGGCAGCGTCAGCAGGCTGCCGACCAGCGCCACGGCGCCCCAGGCCGCCGGCCCGGCGGTGAAGCAGAGGCGGGCGATGCGCCACACGGCCAGGAGCAGCAGGAAGATCGACGCCAGTTGCCAGAGCAGCATCACCTCCGCCACCGGCAGGTGCAGCAGGCGGACGGAGCCGGCCATCAGCTCCGGGAAGAGCGTCATGTGGGCGTGCGACTCGAAGAACACCGTGTTGCGAGGGTACAGCGCCGGGTACAAGCGCTTCAGGATGCCGGGGAGATAGATCTCCGCGTCCTCGACGCCCGGGTGGTAGCCGTGCACGAGGAAGGCGGCCAGCGTGAGGAGGGCCAGGCCCGCCAGGTCGCGCAGGCGCGGCCGATCGGCCGTCATGCCACCGCGCCGGTGTGCTGCGGGGCGGCGGCCACGGGCGGCTCGGCCTCACGCAGCTTGCGGCCCGCGCGATCGAAGATCGGGAAGCGTCCCAGCCCGTGCTTCTGGCAGTAGTACTGGCAGGTGGTGCGGACCACGCCGAAGCCGTAGCGGACGCTGCGGCGGAAGCTGATCGAGGACGCCTCGGGGAAGTACCGCGTCGGGCAGGAGATCTCGCCGATGCGGAAGCCGAAGTAGTGGCACTGCGCCAGCATCTGGTTGTCGAAGACGAAATCGCGCGAGTTCTCGAGCAGCGGCAGCGTCTCGAGCACGGGCCGGCTGAACGCACGGTAGCCGGTGTGGTACTCCGAGAGCTTGGCGCCGAGCACGAGGTTCTGGAACGCCGTCAGCGCGCGGTTCGCCACGTACTTGTAGCGCGGCATGCCGCCGGCGAGCGCCGTGCCGCCGAGGATGCGCGAGGCGATCACCACGTCGTACACGTCGCTGGCGACCATGCTGGCCATGGCCGTCACGAGCCGCGGATCGTACTGATAGTCGGGGTGCAGCATCACCACGATGTCGGCCCCGGCGTCCAGCGCCTCGCGGTAGCAGGTCATCTGGTTCCGGCCGTACCCGTAGTTGCTGTCGTGGACGTAGGTCTGCAGGCCGAGTTCGCGCGCGAGGGCTGCCGTCTGGTCGGCGCTGAAGTCGTCGACGAGGATCCGGAGGTCGACGCAGTCGGGCAGCTGTCCGATCGTCTGCGCCAGGGTGCCGGCCGCGTTGTAGGCGGGCAACACCACCGCAACCCGTCGTCCGTTGATCACGCTTCGTCCGCCTCGTGTCCGGAAGAGCCGGACTGCCACGCCGACCGTTGTTCCGCCGTCCGGGCAGGACGCCCGACGCCGGACGCCTGTAGCATATTCGGTTCCACATCGCGCGCGGCGGAAAAACGCCCGACCGCAGGCACAAGCTCTGCCGGAAGTCCACGGCGCAGGACACCAGGCCCGCCCGGGTGCCCCACGCGCAGGTCGATCGGTGCGACGATGAAGACGAGGCAGAGGACGCCGACGATGCGATGACTGGCGAGAGGCCGGGCTCGTCTCATGGATGAGCTTCGCCGGTCTACAATGACCACAGCGTCCGTCCCCGATTGTTTGCACGTCGCGGGTCGTCCGTCCTGCCGATCCGTCCCCGTGCCCGTCGATGCTGGAGCACGCCATGCCGCTCGACACCCGTCCCGAGGCCCGCATCGCCTACTTCTCGATGGAGATCGCCGTCGATCCCGCGATCCCGACGTATGCCGGCGGCCTCGGCATCCTCGCCGGCGACGTCCTCCGCTCGGCGGCCGATCTGGAGTTGCCGGCGATCGGCGTCACGCTGGTCTACCGGCAGGGCTACTTCCGGCAGCAGATCGATCGGGATGGCACGCAGCGCGAGGCCCCCGACACGTGGCAGCCGGACGGGGTGCTGACGCGGATGCAGGACCACGTGAGCGTGCGGCTCGAGGGGCGGGAGGTGCACCTCTGCGCGTGGCAGTACCTCGTGCAGGGCATCAGCGGCCACGTCGTCCCCGTCTACCTGCTCGACACCGATCTGCCGGCCAACGCCCCTGAGGATCGGCGGCTGACCGATCGCCTCTACGGCGGCGACGCCCGGTACCGGCTCTGCCAGGAGGCGCTGCTCGGCCTGGGCGGCGTGGCGATGCTCGACGCGCTGGGCCACGCGGGGATCGAGGTCTACCACATGAACGAGGGGCACTCGAGCCTGCTGGCGGCCGGGCTGCTCGAGCGGGCGATCCAGGCACGGGGCGCGTCGGCGCCAGCCGAGGAGGACGTCCGGCGCGTGCGCGCGCGCTGCATCTTCACGACTCACACGCCCGTGCCCGCCGGGCAGGACCAGTTCCCGGCCGCGCTGATGCGCGAGGTGCTCGGCGAGCCGATCAGCACGCACCTGGCGGAAACCGGATCGCTGCACGAAGGGCTGCTGAACATGACGTACCTCGCCCTGCGCTGCTCCCGCTACATCAACGGCGTGGCGATGCGGCACGGCGAGATCTCCCACGGCATGTTCCCGAACTACCCCATCCGGGCGATCACCAACGGGGTGCACGCGGCGACGTGGATCTCGGCGCCGTTCGGCGCGCTCTTCGATCGGCACGTGCCCGAGTGGCGCCGCGACAACCTGTACCTGCGCTACGCGATCGGGATTCCGCTCGGCGAGATCGTCGACGCCCACGTGAAGGCGAAACGGATACTCCTCGACGCGGTCGCGGCGCGCACCGGCGTCCCGCTGGATCCGGGCGCGCTGACGATCGGCTTCGCCCGTCGTGCCGCTGCCTACAAGCGCGCCGACCTGCTCTTCGCCGACCTCGATCGCCTCCGCCAGATCGTCCGGACGGCCGGTCCGCTGCAGCTCGTCTTCGGCGGCAAGGCGCACCCGGCCGACGAGGAGGGCAAGGCGATGATCCGGAAGGTGTTCGAGGCGATCCGGGCGCTCGACGGCGCCGTCAAGGCGGTCTACGTGGAGAACTACGACTTCGAGTGGGCGCGCCTGCTGACCAGCGGCACCGACCTCTGGCTGAACACGCCGCAGCGCCCGCACGAGGCCTCCGGCACCAGCGGCATGAAGGCGGCCCTCAACGGCGTCCCGAGCCTGAGCGTGCTCGACGGCTGGTGGATCGAAGGCTGCTTCGAGGGGACCACCGGCTGGGCCGTCGGCCACGGCCAGGACGTCGAGGACCCGGCGGCCGAGGAGACCTCGCTGTACGACAAGCTGGAGCGGACGATCCTGCCGATGTTCTACGAGCGGTCGGCCACCTTTGCCGCGGTGATGCGCTCGACCATCGCGCTGAACGGATCGTTCTTCAACACGCAGCGCATGCTGACGCAGTACCGCGCCAACGCCTACTTCCCCGAGACGATCGAGCCGGCCGCCACCACCCCCTGACGCCGGGCCTCGCCCCTCGCCCCTTGCCCCTGACGTCAATGTGCGAAGAGATCTGCCAGCGACTCGCCGCGGTGCAGCCGGCGGATGACGGTGGCGAGCAGCGGCGCCAGACTCACCCGCTCGACCGGCAGCGGCAGGTCGTGACCGATCGGCACGCTGTCGGTGACGAGCAGCCGTTCGATCGGCAGCGCGTGCAGCCGGTCGACGGCGCCGCCCACCAGCAGGCCGTGCGTCGCCGCCACGCTGACCGCCGGCGCGCAGCCGGCCGCCAGCAGCGCCCGCACCGCCGCCTCGATCGTTCCGCCGGTGCTGATCATGTCGTCGATGACGAGCGGACGCCGCCCGTGGACGTCGCCGACGACCGCGCGCACCTTCACCTCCGTTCCGCTCAGCCGCATCTTGGGGACGACGGCCATCGGCAGCCGCAGCAGCGCCGCGTACCGCTCCGCCAGCTTCACGGCGCCGAGGTCGGGCGCCACGACCACGTCCACGGGCGGGTGGCCGTCGGCCCGCACGCCGCGCGCCAGCAGCGGCACGGCACTGAGGTGCTCCACGGGCATCGCGAAGAAGCCCTCGACGGCCGGCGTGTGGAGGTCGACGGCGACCACCCGCTCGAAGCCCGCGGTCCGCAGCAGATCGGCCACCAGGCGACCGCCGACCGGCTCGCGTCCGGCGGCGCGGCGACCCTGCCGGGCGTAGGCGACGTACGGCATCACGGCCGTCAGGCGGGCCGCGCCGGCGCGGCGCGCCGCGTCGGCCAGCAGCAGCGCCTCGAGCAGGTGTCCGTCGGAGGGCGGCGTGGTGGGCTGGACGAGGAAGACGTCCGCGTCGCGCACCGTGTCCTCGATCGACACGCGCAGCTCGCTGTCGGGGAAGCGGGTGACCGTGCGGGCCGCCAGGGTGGTGTGGAGCTCGGCGGCCATGGCATCCGCCAGATCGGCGTTCGCCGTCCCGGCGAGCAGCACGAGACGGTCGGGTTCCGAGTCCTCGTCCGGCATGGCATCCTCCAGGCCCCAACGGGTCGGCGTCGGGCCGCTGCATGGACAAGCACGCGGCGTGCCCGGCCGCAGGATCCTGCTGAACCGGAGACTGGAGACCGCAGACCGCAGACGGGGACCGCAGCCCGGAGCCCGAAGCCCGGGAACCGACGCCTGTTCCCCGTGACGTCTGTCCCGTCGAGCCGCGGACAAATCCCCGGCGGCCGCGGCCAATCGGCCGCAGGACGGCGCGTCCGGGCCATTTCCGGCTGGCCGCGCCGGTACGTGACTTGCTCCGGAAGTACCGGCGACGCTTCCGGGGTCGCCTCGGCCAGCCGCAGCCCCCCGGTCGCGCGAGGAGCACGAACATGCAGACCCGAACGATTCCCATCGGCGAGTGGCGCCCGTTCCTGGACGGCTTCAGCCGGCAGCACGACGGCTGGCTGGTGAACGTGGAAGTCGACAGCCTCGAGTACGGCGCGCAGCCGGAGATCGAGGATTTGCCGCTGGCGGGCATCAGTGCGGACACGGTCTCGGCCGGCGAGGGGACCATCGAGATCTTCGTCGGGCGCGAGCCCGATCAGCGGGCGACGCATACCATCGCGCACGCCACGGGGCTGGCGCTCGAGCAGGCGGAGAGTGGCGCCGACGTGGCGCTGCAGGTGAAGGCCGCCGATGGCACGGCCACGCTGCTCCGCTTCCGCGCCCCGGCGCTGCCCGAGACGGTCGATCACGTCGTGGCGATGCGCACGCGCCGGTAAGGCGCAAGGAAGGGGGCGGAGAGATGACCAGGAGCGCGATCACGATCCAGGCCGGTGACGTCGAGCTCGTCGGCGATCTCCGCGCGCCGGAGCACGCCGGCGGTCTCGTCATCTTCGCGCACGGCAGCGGCAGCAGCCGTCACAGCCCGCGCAACCAGCACGTGGCCGACGTGCTCGTGCAGGCGGGGCTCAGCACGCTGCTGTTCGACCTGCTGACCGAGGCAGAGGAGGCCGTCGACGCCCGGACGATGCACCTCCGCTTCGACATCGAACTGCTGGCCCGTCGGCTGGTGGACACCACCGACTGGGTGCTGAAGCGGCACGATCTGAAGGGGAAGCCGATCGGCTACTTCGGAGCGAGCACGGGGGCGGCGGCCGCGCTGGTCGCCGCGGCGGCGCGGCGCGAGTCGGTGGCGGCCGTCGTCTCGCGCGG
>JAGWRA010000074.1 GCA_028876655.1 Acidobacteriota bacterium
GCAGCTGCGACTCGTAGCGCGCCACCGTGTCGGCGAGATCCGTGAACTGGAACGGCAGCACGTCGGCGTCCGCCAGCCGCAGGACGGCCGTGCCGTAGGTCTGCGCCAGCGCGCGCCCGTAGACGAAGGTCGTGTCGGAGAAGTGCGTGTACCAGTAGAAGTCGTCGTAGATCGAGTGGTACACGCCGCCGCCGCCCTCGCCGCCGTAGCTCATCGACAGCGTCGGCAGCCCGACGTGATCGAGGAAGGGCGAGAAGTCCGAGCCCGACCCGAGCGCGTGGATGTGCAGGTCGTTGCCGTCGAAGGCCTCGGCCCGCGCGGCCGTCGTCGTCGCGCGCGACAGCGCCCGCTGGTCCAGCTTCTCCCAGACCGACTCGCCCGTCTCCGGATCGGTGATCGCCCGGGCGACCTGGTTCACGAAGTGCTCGAGCGTCTGGCTGCCGCTCGCGTTCAGGTAGCCCTTCCCGTTGCCGTCGGAATTGATGTAGACGACCGCGTGCTGGCGCAGTTCGGCTTCGTGGGTCTCCGCCCACTCGGTCGACCCGAGCAGCATCGGCTCCTCGCCGTCCCACGCGCAGTAGACGATCGTCCGCTTCGGCCGCCAGCCCTGCTTCAGCAGCTCGCCGAAGGCGTGCGCCTCCTCGATGAGCGACGACTGGCCGCTGATCGGGTCGGCGGCGCCGTTCACCCAGCCGTCGTAGTGGTTGCCGCGGACGATCCACTGGTCGGGCCACTCGCTCCCCGTGATGCGGCCGACGACGTCGTAGGCCGGCACGACGTTCCAGTTGAACTTCGCGACCAGATGGACCGTCGCCGGACCCGGGCCGACGTGATACGCGATCGGCAGCGCGCCGCGCCACGCCGGCGGCGCCATCGGGCCGCCCAGCGCCGCCAGCAGCGGCTGCGCGTCACCGTAGCTGATCGGCAGCACCGGGATCTTCTGGATCGACTGCGCCTGGTCGAGCGGCAGCCGCTTCGCCCCCGGCGTCGAGCCCCAGCCCGGCGTCTCGGGATCGCCCGGGTAGCGCTCCATCTCCATCACGCTGCCGCGCTGCACCCCCTGCGCCGGCCGGTACGGTCCCTTCGGGAAGACATCCCCGCGGTAGTAGCCGTCGTCCTTCGGATCGGAGTAGATGAGGCAGCCGATCGCGCCGTGCTCGTAGGCGATCTTCGGCTTCATGCCCCGCCAGCTGTTGCCGTACTTCGCGATGACGATCTTTCCCTTGACGCTGATCCCCATCTTCGCCAGCTCGGCGTAGTCCTCCGGCAGCCCGTAGTTCACGAAGACCAGCGGGGCCGTGACGTCGCCGTCGGCCGAGTACGCGTTGTAGGTCGGCAGCTGGCCCGCCTGACCCGACGTCGGATCCCCGGGCACCGCCGGCTCCTTCAACTGCGCTTCGTAGTGGCCCGGCGAGACCAGCTCCACCTTGCGCTCGCGCGGTGTCGGGAAGAGGACGTCGAACTGTTCGATGTGCGCGTCGAATCCGTCGGCCTTGAGCTGCGCGAGGATCCACTCGGCATTCTTCTTCTGGTACGGCGACGAGATGTTGTGCGGCTCGGCCGACAGCAGCTTCATCGTCGCGCGGATCCGTGCGGGATCGGGGATGGCCGTGAAGGTCTGCTCCCAGTGGAGCTCCGTGCGGGACCCGGCCGGCGAGAAGCCGGGCACCCGCGGGCTCTGGGCCCGGACCAGGGCGGACGCCGCACCGAGAACGAGCACCGCCGAGCCCAGCAGGACGATCGTGCGCGAACGCGTCAGTCGCAAGGAAGCCTCCGCGCGGCGGGCGGAACCTGCGGCGTTCTGTCGGATGAGCCGGCGAGAGCGCGCGATGGTGCCGGGGCAGGGTCCCGGGCGCCGCATGAACGAGACGATGGGCGATCCGATGAGGTGCCGAAAGACGCAACAGTATACACGCGCCGCGCCCGGCCGGCGCCGCGGACGGCAGGGTAGAATAGCCGAAATCCATGCAGAGCCGGACGATTGCCGTCACGACGCACGGGCGGTACCTCATAGAGGCGCCGCCAGGGCCAGAACCTCATCCGTTGCTCGTCGGCTTTCACGGGTACGCCGAGAACGCCGAGCGGCATCTCGACGCGCTCGGCCGGCTGCCAGGCTCGTCCGCCTGGGTGCGGGTCGCGGTGCAGGGACTGCACCGGTTCTACGACCGACGGAACGAGCGCGTCCTCGCCGGCTGGATGACGCGGCAGGACCGCGAACTCGCCATCGCCGACAACATCGACTACGTCCGGCGCACCGTCGAGGCGATCCGCGCCGAGGGCGCCGGCCGCGGTCCGCTCGTGTACGCCGGGTTCTCGCAGGGCGTGGCGATGGCCTACCGCGCGGCCGCCTTCGCGGGCCACGCCTGCGTCGGCCTGATCGCGCTCGGCGGGGACGTGCCGCCCGACCTCGATGCCGCCGCCCTCGCGGCGCTGCCGCCGGTGCTGCTCGGCCGCGGTCGCGCCGACACGTGGTACAGCGCCGCGAAGATGGAAGAGGATCTGACCCGCCTGCGTGCGCAGCGGGTGGCCGTCGAGCCCGTCGTCTTCGACGGTGGCCACGAGTGGACCGGGCCCTTCCTCGACGCCGCCGGCCGCTTCCTGACCCGCGTCCACCAGACGGCGGCCTCCGCCTGAAGAATTCAAGCTCCTGCCTGGTTGTGTCGATTGTCTCCGGTGTGGATATTCCCACGATTCCGTCGGTGCGGAACGTGAACGACGACACGCCCCGGCGTGAGCAGCCGTCACGCCGCCCGCTCGTCCCCGAGCCGGCGAAGCCCGGGGGAGAATCCGAGGACGGCGCGGATCCCGCCGGCGTGAAGCCGGGCAAGCGGGATGGCGTCGGGGATCACCTGGATATCTACGCCTGACGGACGGCACGCCGCTCGACCGCTTCGCCTGAGCCCGCTAGCGTTTCCGCCCGCCCGTCCGCTGGAGCACGCCGCTCACCCAGGCCCGGACCGCGTCCTGCACCTGCGCGTCCACGTCCTCCTGCGCCACCGGCCATCGCTTCGGCACCGTGAACGAGTGATCGCCGCCGTCCACCGTGAACAGCTGCGCCGCCGGCCCGAGGCGCCGCAGGCTGGGACCCACGTCGCGGGGCGAGCCCAACGCGTCGCGGCTCCCCTGCACGAACAGCATCGGAATCCGGATGCGCGGCAGGTGCGAATCGCGCCGGGTGTCCGGCCGTCCCGCGGGATGCAGCGGATAGCCGAGGAAGACGAGCCCGGCGAGCGGCGAGTCCGCGCCGTCGGCGGCCGCGACCTGCGAGGCGATCCGGCCGCCCATCGACTTGCCGCCGCCGAACAGCTGCGTGCCGGGCGAGATCCGCTGCGACACCGCCTCGACGACCGCGCGCCAGCAGGCCTCGAGCGCCGTCGGCCGGTCCGGCGCGCGCCGCCGCTGCTCGGTGTACAGGAAGTTGAACGTGACCACGGAGAGCCCGCGGGCCGCGAGTCCGCCCGCGTAGCGCGTCATGAAGTCGCTGTGCTGGTTGGCGCCCGCGCCGTGCGCCAGGATCAGCGTGGCCGGCAGCCGTTCGCCGGCCGTGCCGGGATACTCGATGGCGGTGACGCCGGCGCCCGGCGCGACTCTCACGCGGAAGGAAAGGGTGGCACGGCTCATCGGCTCGGCGTCCGCCGCCCGTTCCTACCCCGGCGGCTGTTGCGCCCGCAGTTCGGCTTCGGTTTTCAGATCGTTCGTGATCGACATCACGCCGAAGACCGATGCCAGCGACCGCGCCAGCACCTTCTCGACGTCCGACCGCACCACCCCGGTGAGCGTCACCCGCGCGTGCTCCACGATGATGTGGATCGGCGGGTTCGCCAGCGAGGCGTATTCCCAGAACGACGGATTGCCGTAGATCGCGCTCGCGATCCGGTACCGCAGCTCGTCGTCCTCCGGAGAGACCGGCAGGACCCCGATCCGGTTGTCGAGCTCCTTCACCCCCGGCACCCGGCTGACCCGCTTGCCGAGGTCGTCCCGCTTGTAGGGCATCGTCACCTTGCCGGTGAGGGTGACGATCCCGTCGTGCACGCCCACGTTCACGTCATCGAACATCGTGAGCCGCGTGTAGCGGTTCACCTGCCGGATGACGTCGTGCAGCACGAGGCTGTCGGCCCGCTGCTCGATCTGGCCGGCCGTCGCGGGGATGGCCAGCGCCAGTCCCGCGGCCGCTGTCAGAGCCAGTACCAATGTCTTCATCGGGTGGTGCATCGGGGCCGTGCAGCGGTCTGAAGGGCAAGGATAATGCCAGGTCCCCCCTTGCGGGAAGACCTGCGCGGAACGCACGATCGGGCTGGCCGGGCCGGGCCGGATGACCTGTCGGGGCGACAGGCACTGGCCCGCATCGAGCACAGGCCGGCCCGGGGCGGGCGCGCTCAGCCCAGCGGCAGGCCGTGGGCGAACGCCAGCCCCACCCCGTAGGTGATGACCGCCTCCAGGATGCCAACCACGGTCATCTCGATGCCGGTGGCCCACCAGGGCCGCGTCGTCACGAGCGCCTTCGACGCCCCCACGGCGAAGTGGGCGGCCGTGCTCACGATGAACGACGCGATGACGGCGGGCATGCCGACGGTGAAGAAGAAGGGGATGATCGGGATGAAGCCGCCGACGGCCGTCGAGACCGCGGCCGAGACGGTCGAGCGCAGCGGGTTCGGGAACGCCTCTTCCGACAGCCCGAGTTCCTCGTGCACGAGCGCCCGCAGGAACTGCTTCGGCTCCTGCTGCATCCGCTCCACCATCGCGTGCGCCTCAGCCGGCGAGAACCCCTTCAGCTGATAGAACAGCTCCAGTTCGAAGGCTTCCTCGCGCGGGCTCTCGGCGATCTCCTCGCGCTCGCGCGAGACCTCGGACTCGTACACCTCGCGTTCCGACTTCGACGCGAGAAAGGCGCCGGCGCCCATCGACAGCGCGCTCGCGAGCGTGCCGGCCAGCCCCGCGGCCAGCACGACGCGGCTGCCGCCCGTGTAGCCCGCCATCCCCGAGACGATGCCGAAGACCGCGCCGAGGCCGTCGTTCACGCCGTAGATGGCATCGCCGATCCAGCCCGTCCCCCGGACATGCCACCGCTCGCGATGCAGGATGGCGTCGAGCGTCGATCGCGCGGAGGGGATCGG
Organism: Acidobacteriota bacterium; assembly: GCA_028876655.1. Classification (GTDB taxonomy): domain Bacteria; phylum Acidobacteriota; class Vicinamibacteria; order Vicinamibacterales; family CAVVIG01; genus JAGWRA01. Next base: position 5,115 of record JAGWRA010000074.1, read on the forward strand.
GCCGGCCAGCGCCCGCAGCGTCACGGCATGGTCGCGCTCCTCGTCCATCGCCCGGCGGGCAATCGCCTGGTCGATCGGATCGGTGAGCTGCGTCATCATCTGGTCGTACTCCGCCTGCGCGCTCGTTTCCTCCTGCTCGAGGCGGTGCAGGACGACGCTCGGATCGCTCATGCGCTGGAACCAGGTGAGACCGCGCTCGACCTCGGCGGGATCGGGGGCCGTGCCGGTCACGGCTTCGATCCGGCCGGCCCACTGGTGCGCGTGGCGATCCTCGGCGTCGGCCAGCCGATTGAGGATGTCGCGCCGGCGCGGATCGCTCTCGCGCCCCGCCAGGTGCCGGTAGGTGGCCGCCGCCTCGACTTCACGGCGCCACATCGATTGCAGCAGGGAGACGTGATCTCTGGTGATCATGATGTTGAGGGGAACTCCGGCTCAGCAGCCGGATCTTGGCCGAAGTGGTGCCGCATCGCAAGCCCGGGAACTCAGAACTCAGAACTCAGAACTCAGAACTCAGAACTCAGAACTCACAACTGATAACTGACAACTCAACTGACAACTCCCGCCCCATCCCGCTAGGATCCCTCCATGACCAACCCCGACCTGTCGTTTGCCGATCGCTCCGTTGTCGTCACCGGCGCGTCGAGCGGCATCGGCCGTGCGACGGCGCTGGCCTTCGCCCGCGCCGGCGGCGCCGTCGTGCTGGTGGGCCGCCAGGAACAGGCGCTCGAGGCCGTCCGCCATGCGATTCAGCAGGACGGCGGGCGCGCCGCGCTCGTGGTGGCCGACGTCACCGCGGCCGAGGCGCCCGCGCGGATCGTCGGTGACGCGGTCGCCGCGTTCGGCGCCGTCGACGTGCTCGTCAACGCGGCCGGCGTCATCGCCTCCGGCAGCGTGGAGTCGACCTCCGACCACGCCTGGGATGCCATGCTGGACGTGAACCTGCGCGCCACGTTCCGGCTGATGCGGGCGGCGGCGCCGCAGCTCGCGCTGCGCCGCGGCGCCATCGTCAACGTCTCGAGCGTGGCGGGGCTGCGGGCGTTTCCGGGGCTGCTGGCCTACGCGGTGAGCAAGGCGGCGGTCGATCAGCTGACGCGCTGCGCGGCGCTCGACCTGGCGCCGTCCGGCGTCCGCGTGAACGCCGTGAATCCGGGCGTGGTCGTCACCGAGCTGCATCGCCGGTCGGGCATGGCCGACGATCAGTACGCCGCGTTCCTCGAGCGGTCGCAGGGGACGCATCCGCTCGGGCGGGTAGGCCGGCCCGAGGAGATCGCCGGCCTCGTGCTGTTCCTCGCGTCCGACCGCGCGGGCTGGATGACGGGGGAGACCATCGCGATCGACGGCGGGCGGCATCTCACCTGCGCGCGGTGACCGCCCCGCCGCCCGTGACGGGGATCACCGTGGCTTCATCCCCTCGATGAACGCCAGACCCTCGCGCTCGGCGAGCTGGCGCGCCGAGCGGAAGCCGCCTGCGTGCAGGGCGGCGACGGCGCCGCCGGCCTGTCGGTACGGGCTGTCGGGCGGCGCGCCGCCCCCGAAGAGGGCGGCCAGGCCGCTCCCGCCCGTCGTCTCCACGACCAGCACACGGCCGCCCGGCCGCAGGACACGCTGCGTCTCCTGCAGCAGCGCCGCCCGGTCGGCGTCGGCGAGCCCCGGCATCAGCCGGCCGGTGTCGTCGATGAGGACGAGATCGAACGCCTCGGCCTCGTACGGGAGCGTCGTCAGCGGGGTGACCTCGACTTCGACGAGCACGCCGGCCTGGGCCGCCCCCTTGCTGGCGCGCGCCGCCTCGGCCGGCGTGGCGA
>JAGWRA010000075.1 GCA_028876655.1 Acidobacteriota bacterium
AGGGCGGCCGCGAGTTGAGCAGCTACCCGGATCGGTGCGCGCTGCAGATGGAGCGGCGGACGTTGCCCGGCGAGCCCGGCGAGGCGCCGCGGGACGAAATCGACGCGATCCTGGCCGCGCTGCGCCGGGAGGATCCCTCCTTCGAGGGCGAGGCTCGCCTGACGTTCGGCCGGCCGCCGTACGAACTGCCGCAAGGCCACGAGCTGGCAAGCCGGCTGCTGGCCGCGGCTTCCCGCGTCGGCCGCCCCGCGGCCGTCACCGGGGCGTCGTTCTGGACCGACGCAGCCGTGCTGGGCGGAGCTGGCATTCCATCGGTGCTCTACGGCCCCGGCGGCGCGGGGCTTCATTCGACGACGGAGTATGTGCTGGTGGAAGACGTGCTGACCTGCCGTGACGTGCTGCGGGAGCTGGCGCTGGACTACTGTGGGGGGAGTTGACCGTCCGACGTCCAACGTCCGGCGTCCGGGAGCGGGCGGGTCAATCGCCTGGGGCAGTCGTAGGCGGCGAGCTTCAGCTCGGTGCACCAGTGGCGGTTCGTGAACACGTCGGCCATCCGCACCAGGAACGGCCATTCCGCCACCAGAAGCGACGTCAGGCCGCCCCTACGGGTTGATCTCCCGTCGTTCCGTCAGGATCCCCCGCAGCACGAACCCGACGTTCGCCGGCCGTTCGCCGAGGCGGCGCATGAAGTACTGGAACCAGTGGGTGCCGAACGGGATGTAGATCCGGACGCGATAGCCGTCGGTACAGAGGGCCGTCTGGAGATCGCGCCGGATGCCGTACAGCATCTGGAACTCGAACCGGTCCGGACCGATCCCGTGCGCGGTCGCGTACTCGCGGGCGGCGGCAATCATGGCCGGGTCGTGCGTGGCGATGGCGGGGTACGTCCCCTCGGCGAGCAGCAGTTGCGCGATCCGGACGTAGGCGGCGTCGACGTCCGCCTTGGCCTGCCAGGCGACCGTCTTCGGCTCGTTGTAGGCCCCCTTCACCAGCCGCACCCGGGCGCCCATGGCGTTCAGGGCGCGCGCGTCCCGCTCGCTGCGGTGCAGCGCCGACTGCAGCACGACGCCGACGTGGCGGTAGCCCTGCTGCCACAGCGTGTCGAACACGTCGAGCGTGACCTGCGTGTAGGCCGAGCCCTCCATGTCGATCCGGACGAAGAAGTCGTGCGGGGCGGCGCGGTCGAGGATCCGCCGGAGGTGATCGACGCAGGTGGCGCGATCGAGGTCGAGGCCGAGCTGGGTCAGCTTCAGCGACAGGTTGTGCTCGACGCCGGCGGCGACGATGGCATCCAGCACGTCGCAGTAGGCGCGCGAGGCGGCGTCGGCCTCGGCCAGCGTCGAGACGCTCTCGCCGAGGAGGTCGAGCGTGCTGGTGAGCCCCTGCGCCTGAATGGCGCGCACGGCGGTGATCGCCTCCGCGACGGTCTCGCCGGCCACGAACCGGCGGGCGAACGCCCGGGGGCCCGCCATGCCGTACCGCGAGGCCATCCGGGCGAGCAGCCGGCTCTGGGCCAGTGTGTGGAAGAAGGTCTTGGACGCGGCGTCGAACATCAGTGGGTCCGGCCCTGGGGCACGATCAGGTGTTCGATCGTCCGCGCGTAGTACCGGAGCACGCTCCGCTCGCGCACGCGGAAGCGGTTCCGCTCGTGCACGATCACGCCGCGCAGCTCCAGCTGGGGGGCCGCCTCCTCGACGGCCGCGCGGCCGCTCTCGATGGTGACGTTGGCACGGGCGGCCCGCAGCGTCTCGAGCAGCGTGTCGATGCGCCCCTCGAGCTCGCGGCGGCCGATGGACGGCCGCATGGCCGCGGCCACCAGCGCCGTCGGCAGGACCTTGTACTGGCGGCCGATCCGGTCGCGCAGCAGCCGCTGCAGGCGGATCAGGTCGTGGCGCGAGTGCGGGTCGTAGTCGAGCACCGGAATCGGCGGGCCGAAGGTGACGAAGGCCCGCGAGCGGTACCCCACCGCATAGCGGACCATCTCGGCCAGCTCGCGGGCGAACGGCCGCTGCCGGCGCTTCACCCGCTGGCGCGCCAGGATGTGATCCTCGAGCACCAGGTCGTAGGCGATCGCCGTCGGCACGATCTGCAGGTCGCGGCGGCCGGACTGCAGCGCCGCCTGGATCAGCCCGCCCTTCGCTGCCTTGATCTCGCCACTGTAGCTGCGTCCGCCCTCCGGATAGAACAGCAGGTCGTGCCGCTGCAGGATCTCGGCGACGTACGCGCGCAGCGTGATCAGGTAGGCCGGATCCTTCGTGTTCCGCCGGATCGGGATGGCGCCCGTGACATGCCGGTGCAGCAGCCCGAGCGGGCCGCCGAACAGGTTGATGCCGGCCGCGATGACCGGCGGCCGGATGCCCTGGTCCTCGAGCACCAGCGGCTCGATGAGGTAGTCGGTGTGGCTCTTGTGGTTCGAGGCGTAGACGACCCGCCCGTCGTGCACCGCCGCCTGCACGTGCTCGATGTGTTCGACCTGGCGCTCGATCTTCCGCAGGATGGGGTAGAGCGGATGCTTCAGCGCCCGGTAGATCGAGTAGCGCTGCGTCGTCCGCAGCTCGTCGAGGTAGGCGTAGATGCGCTCGCGGGCCTGGAACGGCGTCTCGCTGTGTTCGCCGCGCAGGTAGCGCGCCACCTCTTCGCGTGAGAGGACCGCCCGGGTGATCTCGTCGAGCATCGCAGTGGGCCCTCCAGCCGCGGCCACTATAGCACGGCGGTGGGCGGGCTCCGTCAGTCGCCTCGTGCTTCCCAGTACAGGAGGGCGAGCGCCCCGGCGAGGCTCAGGCCGAGCAGCAGGCTCGCCGTGTCGTGCGCCCGCTCGAAGGCCAGCCGGCGCGCGTCGCCGGCCGGCAGCGCCAGCAGCCCGCCCGGTACGGCCCGCTCCAGCCGCGCAATCTGCCCCGCAATCGGGCCGCCGGTGTAGAACGTCAGGGCCAGCATGCCGAGCACGATCGCCACGCGCGCGCCGAAGGCCACCGGCCGCGGCCCGACCAGACGCATCACGATGAGGCTGATGAGCAGGACGACGCCCGCGCCGCCCGCCACCCGCACGAACGGCTGCAGCATCGCCGTGAAGACCGCCCCGGCCAGCGCGGTGCCCGTCGCCGGATCGTGCGCGTGCAGCACGCTGAACAGTGCCGGCGCGACGATACCGCCGAGGATCGCCAGACCGCCCAGCCAGACGGCAAGAGCGAGGGCGTAAGCATACCGCACGACGATCACGCCGCCATTATATAGAATGATCGGAGTCGGCGGCCGGCCCGCCCCCCTCTGGAGGTTCCCGTGTCAGTTGATCGCGCCACGCTCATCCCCGCCCTGCAGAACGTCGCCACGCAGCTCCGGATCGACTCCGTGCGGGCCACGACCCGGGCCGGCAGCGGCCATCCGACCAGCTGCTGCTCGGCGGCCGAGGTGATGGCGGCCCTGTTCTTCGGCCGCATGCGCTGGGACCCGAAGGACCCGCACAACCCCGACAGCGATCGCTTCGTCCTCTCGAAGGGGCACGCCGCGCCGATCCTCTACGCCGCCTGGGCCGAGGCGGGCGTGTTCGACCGCAGCGAGCTGCTGAAGCTGCGGACGTTCACCTCCGATCTCGAGGGCCACCCGACGCCGCGGCTGCCGTTCGTCGACGTCGCCACCGGGTCGCTCGGGCAGGGGATCTGCGCCGCCATCGGCACCGCGCTGAACGCCCGCCGCATCCAGTCCGGCTACCGCACCTACGTCCTGCTCGGCGACGGCGAGTCGGCCGAGGGATCGGTCTGGGAGGCGGCCGATGCCGCCGATCACTTCCATCTCGACAACCTCTGCGCCATCACCGACGTGAACGCGCTCGGGCAGAGCCGCGCGACGATGTGGGGCCACGACATGGAGGCGTTCGCCGGCCGCTGGCGCGCCTTCGGCTGGCACGCCATCGTCGTGGACGGCCACGACGTGGCCGCGATCCTCGCCGCCCTCGACGAGGCCGAGGCGACGAAGGGGAAGCCGACGATGATCCTGGCCCGGACGATCAAGGGCAAGGGGATCTCGTGGGTCGAGGGAAAGAACGGGTTCCACGGCAAGCCGTTCATGGGCGCCGACGCGGACCGGGCGCTGGCCGAGCTCGAGCAGCAGTTCGTCAAGACGCCGGCCGGCGTGAACCTGGCGGCGGGCATCCCGAAGCCGCCGAACGTGGCGCGGCCCGAGGTGCGGCCGGCGCCGCTTCCGGCGCCGCAGTACGAGAAGGGGAAGCCGGTCGCGACGCGCGAGGCGTACGGCCACGCCCTGGCCAAGCTGGGACAGGCCGATGCGCGCGTCGTCGCGCTCGACGGCGACGTCGGCAACTCGACGCACAGCGAGTACTTCGAGGAGGCGGTCCCCGACCGGTTCTTCGAGCATTACATCGCCGAGCAGGTGATGGTCGGCGCCGCGATGGGCTTCGCCGCCCGCGGCGCGATTCCGTTCCCGTCGACCTTCGCCTGCTTCCTGACGCGCGCGGCCGACTTCATCCGCATGGCGGCCATCAGCCAGGTGGCCGTGAAGTTCGCCGGCTCGCACGCCGGGATCTCGATCGGCGAGGACGGGCCGTCACAGATGGCCCTCGAGGACCTGGCCATGATGCGCGCGCAGCCGAACATGACGGTCCTGTACCCGTGCGACGCGGTCAGCGCCGAGCGGCTCACGGCGCTCGCCGCCTACCACCCCGGTGCGGTGTACATCCGGACGTCGCGGCCCAAGACGCCGGTGATCTATGCGGCCGCGGATGCCTTCACGGTGGGCGGATCGCACGTGCTGCGCCAGAGCGACTCAGACGAGGTGACGATCGTCGCCGCCGGCGTGACGGTCTTCGAGGCGTTGAAGGCGTACGATCAGCTGAAGGCGGCCGGCGTCTTCGCGCGCGTGATCGACGCCTACTCGGTGCAGCCGATCGACGCCGCGACCCTCGTCGACGCGGGGCGCCAGACGCGCGGGACGATCATCACGGTGGAGGATCACTACGCCGCGGGCGGGCTGGGCGATGCGGTGGCCGAGGCGGTCGCGCCCGCCGGCATCACCGTCCACCGGCTCGCCGTGCGCGAGATCCCGCGCAGCGGCCAGCCGGACGAGCTGCTGGATCACTACGGCATCTCCGCACGGCACATCGTCGCGGCGGCGACCCGGCTGCGGTCGCAGGCGGCCCCCTCCACCGCGAGCGGCCGCTGACCCCGGCGGGCCGCGCCGCTGGACCGGTCAGCGGCCCGCCGACTGCTCGATGCGGGCGATGAGGGCCTTCACGGTCGCGATGTCCGGTGCGTACTGCTGCGGCGGCGCCTGCTGCACGAAGCGGTTCAGGTAGGGAAGCGCCATCCGGGGCTGCGACGATCGGCTCAGCACGATCCCGAGGTTGTACAGCAGGTCGTAGTTGCCCGGCATCAGCTCGACGGCGTGCCGCCAGGCATCCACGGCCCCGCCCGGGTCGCGATCGACCAGCGCCGCACCCAGGCCGTGCCAGGCCTCGCCGTAGCTCGGATCCGACTCAATCGCCTTCCGGAAGTCCCGGGCCGCGGCCGTGCTGTCGTGCGCGTTCATCGCGAGGATGCCGAGGTTGTTCCAGGCGCCGGGGGCGCTCGGGTCGAGAGCCAGCAGCCGGTTGAACATGCCGCGGGCGTCGTCGAGCCGTCCCATCTCCGCGTAGATGACGCCGAGGTCGTTGTAGACGTCGGGGTCGAGGCTCCCCTGGGCGATCGCTTGCTCCAGCGTCTTCGAGGCGGCCGCCAGGTCGCCCGCCTCGCGCTCGGCCGCTCCCAGCTTGGCCAGCAGCTCGGGTGAGTGATCCACGCCGCCCGGGGCCGCCTTCAGCAGCGAAATCGCGTCGGCCGCCCGTCCCTGGCTCAGCAGGATGTCGGCGGCGCTCGTCCGCGCCGTCTGGAAGTCGGGCCGCTGCGCGAGCACGGTGTCGAGCTGCTGCAGCGCCTCCTTGATCTGGCCCGTGCTCGATTCCTCCAGCGCGCTCGTGAACAGGTTGTTCAGCGCGACCAGATTCTTGGGATCGTCGGCGTCCGTATAGATCTTCTTGCCGGGCTCGTCCCCGCTCACGTAGCCGAGCGACCGCAGGCGCGCCTCGGCATCGGCGCTCTCGACCCGCGTCGGCGCGTTGCCCGGCCGCACAGGCGCCGCCTTGATCTCCTTCAGCAGCGCCTCCAGCTCGCGCATCTTCTCGCCGTCGGTCGACGCGAGGTTGTGGCTCTCGTCCGGGTCCTTCGCGAGGTTGTAGAGCTCGGGAATCGGGAGATCGATGTACTTCCAGTTGCCGGCGATGACCCCCGTGAGCGGCGCCCAGCCCCGCGTCAGGTTCGCGTCGAGCGCCTCGAAGTACACCGGCGGCGCCGTCTTCGGGGCCGTGCCGTTCATTGCCGGGACCAGCGAGTGGCCGTCGAGCCCGGCCGGCACCGGCACGCCCGTCAGGTCGAGCGCGGTCGGCAGGATGTCGATGTCGGCCACGAGCCGCTTGTTCACCTCGGGCCGGATGCCGGGCGCCCAGACGATCAGCGGGATCTTCAGCGTCGAGTTGTAGGCGAACAGCCCGTGCGTCTGCTCGCCGTGATCGCCGAGCGACTCGCCGTGGTCGGCCGTCACGATGATGACCGTGTGCGCCAGCTCGCCCCGGTTGCGCAGCTCGTCCAGGAACCGGCCGAGCATCGCGTCGGTGTACGCCACTTCCGAGTCGTAGGGCGTCCGTCCCTGGCGGAACTCCTGCGGCGCGTGGTACGGCGCGTGGCAGTCGAACAGGTGCACCCAGGCGAACCACGGCTGCTTCTTTCCCGGGTCCCCGGCGTGTGCGGCCCCCGACGCCGGCGCCACGCGGCTGCCGGGCAGGTCGGTGGGAGCCGCATCGGGCGATGGCGATCCGTCGATCCAGGCCAGCGCCGGGGCCAGCACCTCGGGCGCGGTCCGCTCGACGATGTAGAAGGACGAGGGGCTCTGCTGCAGGCCGTAGTAGTCGTCGTAGTGATCGAAGCCGCGGTTGAGCCCGAAGCGTGCATCCAGCACGAAGGCCGCCACGAACGCGCCCGTGCGGTAGCCCGCCTGCTTGAACAGGGAGGCCATCGTAGCCGGGCCCTTGCCGAGGCCGAAGGTCCCGTTGTTGTGGATGCCGTGCGAGCGCGGCGTCAGGCCCGTCATGATCGACGTGTGGGCCGGCAGCGTCTCGGGGACCTCGCTGAAGGCGTCGTCGAACCGGATGCCGGTGTTCGCCAGGCGGTCGAGGTTCGGCGTCAGACCGTCACGATCGCCGTACACCCCCAGCCGATCGCGGCGCAGCGTGTCGATGGTGACCAGCAGCACGTTGTCGCCCTTGAAGGCGCCCGTCACGATCGGCGGCGCCGTATCGGCGCCGATCGTGCGCCACGTCACCACGCCGATCACCACGATCGCCACGAGCGCGACGACGGCGACCCCGACGATGAACAGCGGGCGGGCGTGCGGCGGCGCCGGTGCCGGAGTCGCCTGCGCCGGCTCGGTCTGGCGTCTGGGTTTCGGGGAGGAAGATCGTGACCGCCCGCGGGACTTGGACTTCAAGAGACGACTCCGACTTGAATAGCCGCCGGAACACGCCGGCCGGATGCCTGAGCGACCGCCCGGACGCCCTCTTGGTGGGACTATACAGGGCCGGCGCGCAGGCCGGCAACTGCGAAACGGACCCTGCCGCCGCCCGCCGCTGCACCCGCCCGGCTGCGGGCCGCCGGCCGGTATCGATGAGATCGACCGGGCGACCGGCGTTTACCGGCCCTGCGGCGTCGGCTACAATGAAAGCACTGCGGCGCATCTTCCCGGGTGCCTCTGGATTGCTTCCCGCGGGAATTCCTCCAGGTCGTAACCGGTCTCCCGTCAGCCTCACATCACATCCGGAGTCAGGGGCGTGCGAGGTCAGATCTTTCGGCGGCGAACCTTCGTCATCGGCGGTGTCGTGCTCCTGGCGGTCGTCGTGGCCGGGCTCCTGGCGTGGCGCGTCACCCGCGCGCCGGACGTCCCGACCCTCGCCTTCTCGGACTTCCTTCAGCAGGTCGACCAGGGGCAGGTGTCGGCCGTGACGATCGCCCCGGAAGGGTTGCGGGTCGAGCGGCCCGACGGCCACCGCGCCCGCACGATCGCCCCGCCGGGATACGTCGCGGGCAACCCGACATTCGTCACCATGCTCGCCCGGCACCACGTCCGAGTCACCGTCGAGAGCGGCGCCGCACCCGACCCGGTGACCTGGCTGCTCCTGGGCCTGGTGGTCGCCGTGGTCGGCGGCGTCGGCTTCGTCGCCTACCGGTCGACGGCCGGCCGCGTGGCGGCGATCGAGAGCCGGGTGGCGCAGGCCGATCCACATGGGGCCGTCGTGACGTTCAACGACGTGGCGGGCGTCGACGAGGCGAAGGACGAGCTGAAGGGCATCGTCGAATTCCTGCGCGAGCCGCAGAAGTTCTCCGTCGTCGGCGGGCGCGTGCCGAAGGGGGTGCTGCTGGTCGGCCCGCCCGGCACCGGCAAGACCCTGCTGGCCCGCTCGATGGCCGGCGAGGCGGGCGTCCCGTTCCTGTTCGCCAGCGGCTCCGACTTCGTGGAGATGTACGCCGGCGTCGGGGCGGCGCGCGTGCGGAAGCTGTTCAAGGACGCACGGCGTCACGCGGCGTGCATCGTCTTCATCGACGAGCTCGACGCCGTCGGGCGGACCCGCGGCGGCCATTCGCTGAGCCACGAGGAGCGCGAGCAGACGCTGAACCAGCTGCTGGTCGAGATGGACGGCTTCGCCCCCAACCGCGGCATCGTGGTGATCGGCGCGACGAACCGGCACGACATCCTCGACCCGGCCCTGCTGCGGCCCGGCCGCTTCGACCGGCAGGTGCACGTCGGCAACCCCGACATGCGCGGCCGCGAGGCGATCCTGCGCGTCCACGCCCGTCGCGTCGCGATCGAGCCCGGCGTCGACCTGCGCGCGATCGCGCGCGGCACGCCGGGCTTCTCGGGCGCCGAGCTCGCGAACCTGATCAACGAGGCCGCGCTGCTGGCGGTGCAGGCGGGACGCGCGGCCGTGACCACCCCGGACCTCGAGGCGGCCCGCGACAAGGTGATGATGGGCGCCGAGCGCCGCTCGCTCGCCATGAGCGAGCGGGAGCGCGCGACCTGCGCCATCCACGAGGCCGGCCATGCCGTCGTCGCGGCGCTGCTGCCCGAGGCCGATCCCCTCCACAAGGTCACGATCGTGCCGCGCGGCGGCGCGCTGGGCATCACGATGCAGCTGCCCGAGGACGACCGCCACACGCACTCGCGCGAGTACCTCGAGGCGCAGCTGGCCGTGCTGATGGGCGGCCGCGTGGCCGAGGAGCTGTTCCTGGAGCAGGTGACGAGCGGCGCGTCCAACGACATCGAGCGGGCGACCGCGATCGCCCGCCGGATGGTCTGCGAGTTCGGGATGTCGCCGCTCGGGCCGCTCGCGTTCCGCACCTCCGGCGATCCGCTCGGCCGCCCGCCGGCCGGCGCGCTCAGCGAGGCCACCGCCGAACTTGTCGATGCCGAGATCCGGGAACTGGTGATGCGCGCCTGCGGGACGGCGCGGCAGCTGCTCGACCGTCATCGCCCGGCCGTCCAGGCCGTGGCCGACGAACTGCTGGCTTCCGAATCGATCGATGCCGACGGCGTGCGCGCGCTGCTCGCGACCGCCATGCTGCCGCCGGATCAGGATCGGAATCAGGCTCGCGCCGTCTGAAGGCCGCGGGCTTCGGGCTGCAGGCTTCCGGCCCCTCAGAACCGGAACGTGTACTGCACCTTCAGCGTGACCTGATCGAGGTTGGGCTCGTAAATCCCGTCGAACCGCTTCAGCCAGCCGCGGTTGACCACGAGGAAGACGTCGTTGCCCGGCTTCAGGATCCAGTGGAAGCGGCTCTGGACGCCGAGCTCGCGCGACTGATTGTCGTACTGCGCGAGGTTCGCCCATGAGACATTGGGCGAGAAGTTCAGGTCGCCGCGGAAGGCGAAGAGGACCGTGTAGAACCGCCCCTCCTTCAGCGTGATGTCGTTCCGGCTGGCGTCGAGGTTCAGCGAGACGAACGAGCTTGGCTTCAGCGTCAGCCCCAGCCGCAGCCCCCGGTTCGTCCCGTCGTAAAAGGTCCCGTCCCCCCAGTTGAAGTGCACTTCCCACCAGCGCTTGTTCGCCGTGTCGAACTGGAACTGCCACTGCAGCCACTGGTACGAGCCGACCGGCAGGGTGACGCCGTCGCTGATCTCGAACGCCTCGGTGAGGTGCTCGAACTGCGGCGTCACGTCGAACTCGATGTGGTCGCCCGCGTTGGTGCGGATGTTGAAGGGCGCCGTGAAGATCCGCCAGTCGAGCACGCGGTTCTCGAGGTCGGTGATGTAGTTGCCCCGGAACTCGAAGAACGCCTGCCGGACGAACGTCCCCTGCGGCCGCGGCTGCCAGGCGATGCCCCAGTTGGCCTTCCGGATGCCGGTCCGGTTGACGAAGCCGAGCGCGGGGGCGAAGTCCGCCCCGATCTGTTTCCAGTTCAGGTTCACGTTCCAGAGGTCGTTCGGGTAATCCACGCGGAATCCGAACGCGTTGTCGCCCCCGAGGATCGCGTCCTCGGTGCGCAGCGCGAAGATGTCCAGCGACAGGTTCTGATCGCCGAAGGCGTGTGACGTCGCGAACTTCGCGTCGCCGCCCATCAGCGTGTTGCCGCCGCCGGCCGGATTGCCGTGCGTGACGATGACCCCGACCGACGACTGCTCGAACAGGTTCCGGCTGACCCGCGTGACGAACAGGTTCTGCCCGGCGACCGCGCCATCCGGCGTCTGCCGCGTCTGGACGTCGAGGACGCCGACGTTGTACGCCCCCTGGCGGCCGGTCAGCTTCGTGCCGACCAGGATCGGGACCTGTTCGCTCGTGTCGCCGCCGGTGTAGATGCCGATCTGCCGGCTGAAGAAGGGGATCAGGTCGGGCGAGCCACCCCCGCCCCCGCCCCCGAGCCCCGAGACATTGAACAGGCCGCTTCCCTCGAGGAAGAAGGCCCGTTTCTCGGGAAAGAACAGCTTGAAGGGTGTCAGGTTCACCTGGCGGTTGTCGGCTTCCGTCTGCGCGAAGTCGGTGTTGAAGGTGACCGATGCGTTCAGGTTCGGCGTGACGTTCTTGAAGACGTCCAGGCCGAGGTCGTGCGCGCCGGTCTTCCCGTCGAGGCCGCCCGAGACGTACGGGCGCACGTCGAGGCCGAGCCCCTGCCGGAGGCCCGTCAGGCCGGTCAGGTAGCCCGCCTGCGCCATGTTGCCGATCCAGCTGTTGTGGAGCGGCAACGCCCAGCGGTCGGTCTCGTTGCGTGCCTTGAGGTCGCGCTCGATGTCGAGCCCCCAGGTCCGCGCCGAGGGCTCGAACCGCAGCGTCTTGAAGGGGATCGCGATCTCCGCGTCCCAGCCATCGGCCGTGATCCGCGTCGCCGCGTTCCAGATGCCGTCCCAGTCCTGGTTGAGGAACCGCGAGTTGTTGATGATCTGCCCGTCAGCGCGCGCGCCGACCGGATTCACCTGGAAGAAGAAGCCGTTGCGGTGATCGAAGAACGGATCGAGCGCGATCACGATCCGATCGTCCACCCACAGCTGCGCGTCGCGTTGCAGCTGCGTGGCGACGATGTCCCCGGGCGGTTCGACGCAGTGGATGCCGAAGTAGAGCGTGTCGGCGGTGTAGACGATCCGGACCACGGTCTCATAAGTGGCGGGACTGTTCTCGACCGGGTCCACCTGCCGCATCGCGCCGATGGGCGTCGCCCGCTGCCAGGCCGCCTCGTCGAGACGCCCGTCCAGGACGATCGGCGTGCTGATGCGCGCGGCGGTCGCCGTGGGGAGTACCGGCGCGGGTGCGGCGGGCGTCTGGGCGGCCGACGGCCGTGCGGCGCCGAGCAGGGCGGCCAGCGCGAGGCTGGCGCAAACGGCACGCCGGCGTCCGGGCCGGCCTGGCCGCCCCGTCTGTGGTGGAGAAGATACAGACAACACTGATCACTGCGAGCAACGATGAAACCGGAACGCGTATTGTCCCTCAGTTTACTGTAGAGCTCGTTCGCGTGTCTCACCGGCACCGGGGCTCGCCCCATCGATCGCTCCCGGGGCAGAGGTCTTTGCTACACTTCAGGCATGGCGTGGAGCGTGCAGGGGAAGCGGAACGTCATCGGCGTCGTCTGGATGGTCGGCGGGCTCGGGTTGCTGATGGCAGCCATGCTGCGCAACCCCGTGTTCCTCACCGCGCTCGTGGTCCTCGCCGTGGCGCTGTTCCTCGCCACGCAGATGCTGACCTGCCCGCGGTGCGGGAAGCGGATCTATCCGCCGGCCGGTCCGCGCGACGGGCTGTTCCGGCGCCTGCCGGACGCCTGTCCGCACTGCGGGTTGAAGACGACCGAGCGCGGGTCGTGACCGGGGATGTTGGAGAAGTGGTGAGTCCTGAGTAGTCAGTGGCGAGAGGCCCTGTCGGGCCGGCGAAGGAACGGAGCGAGCCGCATGAGGCGAGCGAGTGACGTCAGGGTGATGCACGTCGGTCTGGGCCCCATCGGGTGCGCCGTCGCGCGGCAGATCGCGGCGCGCAAGGGGATGAAGCTCGTGGCGGGGGTCGATGTCGACCCCGCCAAGACCGGGCAGGATCTGGGGACGCTGGCGGGCATCGGCCGGCGGCTCGGGGTGAAGGTGACGGCCGACGCGGTCAAGACCGCGCGCGCGGCGAAGCCGGACGTCATCGTCCTCTGCACCGGATCGGCCGTGAAGACCGTGCTGCCGCAGGTCGAGATGCTGCTGAAGACGAGGACGCCGATCGTGTCGACCACCGAGGAGCTGGCGTACCCCTGGTACACGCACGTGCGCCAGGCGCGCCGGATCGACACGCTCGCGAAGAAGGCGAAGGTCGCGGTGCTCGGGACGGGCGTCAACCCCGGCTACGCGATGGACGCGCTGCCGATTGCGCTGACGGCTGTCTGCGAAGAGGTCCGGTCGATCCGGGTCGACCGCGTGCAGGACGCCTCGCGGCGGCGGCTGCCGTTCCAGCAGAAGATCGGGGCGGGGCTCACCATCGAGCAGTTCCAGGCCAAGGTGCGCGACGGCAGCGTGCGCCACGTCGGCCTCACCGAGTCGATTGCGATGATTGCCGACGCGATGGGCTGGCGGCTCGAGCGGATCACCGACGACATCCAGCCGAAGGTGGCCGGCGAGACGGTGACGAGCGAGTTCCTCGCCGTCGATCCGGGCTACGTCTGCGGGATCATCCAGGACGGCGTCGGCTACGTCGGCGGCAAGCCGCTCATCCGGCTGCACATGGAAGCGACGATCGGCCAGCCGGAGTCGTTCGATGCGGTGGAAATCGAGGGGACGCCGAGCCTGTCGATGAAGATCGCCGGTGGCATCCACGGCGATGTCGCGACCGCGTCGATGGTCGTCAACGCGATTCCGCACGTGCTGGGGGCGGCCCCCGGCCTGCACACCATGCGCGACCTGCCGCTGCCGTCGTTCTACCCCGGCCGCCGGTAGGCCCTGTCCGTCGTGGCGCCGGCCCTCGTCGGGCCGGCCGCCTACTCCGTCCAGACGCAAAGCCCCGCGCCGGCCCGCGGCGCGGCGGCGGCCGGCTCGCCGGCCTCGGGGCGATCGAGCGCGCTGCGCACGTACTCGAGCAGGCTCGTGCTCGTGAAGGGCTTTTCGAGGAACGGGGCGTTGGCGTCGAGGATCCCTTCCCGGACCACGTGTGAGGGGTAACCCGACATGTAGAGGATCGTGGCATCCGGATGGCGCTGGCGCAGCCGCTGCACCATGTCGGGGCCGGTCATGCCCGGCATGATCACGTCGGTGAGGACGAGATCGATCGACCCGCTGACGCACTCGGCGAGCAGGAGCGCCTCGCTGGGGGCCGAGGCTTCGAGCACGTGGTAGCCGTAGCGCTTCAGCACGGCGGCCGTGAAGGCGCGCACCGAGTCCTCGTCCTCCACGAGCAGGACGTTCTCGGAGCCGCCGGCCGAGGCCTGCTGGGCCTCGGCGGCCCGGCTGGCCGCGGCCGCGACGTCGATCTCCGGGAAGTAGAGCTTGAAGGTGCTGCCGAGCCCGGGTTCGCTGTAGACCCAGATGTAGCCGCCGAACTGCTTCACGATGCCGTAGACCGTGGCGAGGCCGAGGCCGGTCCCCCGGCCGCTCTCCTTCGTGGTGAAGAACGGCTCGAACAGGCGGGCCTTCGTCCGCGCGTCCATGCCGCAGCCGGTGTCGGTGACCGTGATCTGCACGTACGGGCCCGGCAGCACGGCCGGGTGATCGGCGATGTAGCTCTCGGCGAGCTCCAGGCGCGAGGTGGCGATCGTCAGCGTGCCGCCGCTCGTCATCGCGTCGCGCGCGTTCACCGACAGGTTCATCAGGATCTGCTCGATCTGACCCGTGTCGGCGTTGATCGCGCCGATGTCGTCGGCCAGCCGCAGCTCGACGAAGATGTCCTCGCCGATGAGCCGCCGCAGCATCTTCTCGAGGTTGCGCACCGTGCCGTTGACGTCGACCGGCCCCGGCTTGATCTGCTGCTTGCGCGAGAAGGCGAGCAGTTGGCGCGTGAGCGAGGCGGCGCGTGTGGCGGCCTGGTGGATGTCCTTCAGGTCCTTCCACAGCGGCTTGTCTGGGCTGATCTGGGCCAGCGTCATGTCGCTGTAGCCCAGGATGGCCGTGAGCACGTTGTTGAAGTCGTGCGCGATGCCGCCGGTGAACCGCCCGATCGCTTCCATCTTCTGGGCCTGGCGCAGCTGTTCTTCGAGACTGCGCCGCTCGGTGAGGTCGACGGCCGCGCCCACTGCGCCGGCGAGCGCGCCGTTTCGGCGGTGGAGCGGGGCGCACGTGAGGCGCACGGCGGACCGGTCCGTGGCGACTTCTTCGGTGACCGTCTCGCCGGCCAGCGCGCGGTTCATTGCATGCAGCAGCTCGGGCCGGTGGCGCCAGACCTCATCAGCGGCCTGTCCGGCGAGTGCGCCCGGCGTGAGCGCGAGCGCGTCGAGCGAAGTCCCTTCCGCCGAGGTGAACGCACCGTCGGCGTCGACCGACCAGAGGGCGATGGGGGCGGCAGCCAGCGCCATCTGGAGCCGCGCCTCGGCGGCGCGCAGCGCATCGGCGAGGGCGGCGCGACGCGCCAGCACCAGCGTGAGCGGGATGCCGACGGCCAGCAGGCCCGCGGCGGCAGCGGCGGCCTGCAGGGGGCCGGCGCCGAGC
>JAGWRA010000076.1 GCA_028876655.1 Acidobacteriota bacterium
GCGGCCGGACGGGATCTTCCTCAGCAACGGGCCGGGCGACCCGGCGCCGCTCGAATACGCCGTGCGCAACGTGCGCGAGGCCGCCGCCAGCGGCGTGCCGCTGTTCGGCATCTGTCTCGGCCATCAGCTGCTCAGCCTCGCACTGGGCGGGCGCACGTTCAAGATGAAGTTCGGCCACCGCGGCGCGAACCATCCGGTGAAGCACCTGGCGACCGGCAAGGTGGAGATCACGTCGCAGAACCACGGCTTCGCGGTGTCGCCCGATTCACTGCCGTCCGACGTCGAGGTGACGCACCTGAACCTCTACGACGGCACGGTGGAAGGCATCCGCCACCGGACGCGGCCGGTCTTCTCGGTGCAGTACCATCCGGAGGCCTCGCCCGGCCCGCACGATGCCGACTACCTGTTCCGGCTGTTCCTGGACGAAATGGAAGAGATCAGCAGCTGATCGCCGGTCCGGCGGTCGTGTGTCGCCAACCTGGAAATCCCGCGCCCGGCTTCGAGCGCCGAGCGCCGTGTCACGAGTTCCGAGCACCCAAGATGCCCCGTCGCACCGACCTGAAGCGCGTTCTCGTCATCGGCTCCGGCCCGATCGTCATCGGGCAGGCGTGTGAATTCGACTATTCCGGCACGCAGGCCTGCAAGGCGCTCCGCGCCGAAGGGCTGGAGGTCGTCCTCGTCAACAGCAATCCGGCGACGATCATGACCGATCCGCAGATGGCGGATCGGACCTACGTCGAGCCGCTGACGCCGGAGATCCTGGAAGCCATCATCAAGCGCGAGCGGCCGGACGCGCTGCTGCCGACGGTGGGCGGGCAGACGGCGCTGAACCTGTCGGTGACGCTCGGCGAGTCGGGCGTGCTCGACCGGCACGGCGTCGAGCTGATCGGCGCCTCGGTGAAGGCGATCAGGATTGCCGAGGACCGGCTCGCCTTCAAGGACGCCATGCGCTCGATCGGCATCGAGGTGGCGCGCAGCGGGTACGTGAAGTCGCTGGACGAGGCCCTCGGGTACACCGAGACGCTCGGCTTCCCGATCGTCATCCGGCCGTCGTTCACGCTGGGCGGCGTCGGCGGCGGCATCGCGTACAACCTCGAGGAGTTCCGCGAGCTGGCGGGGCGCGGCCTCGACCTCAGCCCGGTGCACGAGATCCTCGTGGAGGAGTCGGTCATCGGGTGGAAGGAATTCGAGCTCGAGGTGATGCGCGACGCGGCCGACAACTTCGTCGTGATCTGTTCGATCGAGAACATCGACCCGATGGGCGTCCACACGGGCGACAGCATCACCGTCGCGCCGATCCTCACGCTCAGCGACAAGGAATACCAGCGGATGCGGGACGCCGCGCGGCGGATCATCAGCCGCGTCGGGGTCGAGACGGGCGGGTCGAACATCCAGTTCGCCATCAATCCCGCCGACGGCCGGATGATCGTCATCGAGATGAACCCGCGCGTGTCGCGGTCGTCCGCCCTGGCGTCGAAGGCCACCGGCTTCCCGATCGCGAAGATTGCGGCCAAGCTGGCGCTCGGCTATCACCTCGACGAGATTCCCAACGACATCACGCGGCTGACGCCCGCCTCCTTCGAGCCGACCATCGACTACGTCGTCACCAAGATCCCGCGGTGGAACTTCGAGAAGTTCCCGCAGGCCGACCGGACGCTGACGACGCAGATGAAGTCGGTCGGCGAGGTGATGGCCATCGGCCGGACCTTCAAGGAGTCGTTCCTCAAGGCGATCCGCTCGCTCGAAATGGGCCGCGAGGGCGACCTGTGGCCGTACGGATCGCGGCCCGCACCGCCCGTCGACGACGCCGTGCTGCGCCGCGACCTCGTGGTCCCGAGCGACCGGCGGATGTTCGCCCTGTTCCGCGCGCTCGACCAGGGCTGGTCGACGGCCGACATCCACGAGGCGACGCACATCGACCCCTGGTTCCTCGAGCAGTTCGCCGAGATCGCCGAGCTGCGGCGCCAGGCGGCACTCGGGGACCTCGCGCACATGTCGCCCGACCTGCTGCGCACGCTCAAGCGGAGCGGCTTCGGTGACCGCGCGGTGGCGGCCCTCACAGGCGAGGCCGAGGGGGCCGTGCGGGAGCGGCGGCGCGAGCTCGGGCTGGCCGCGGCCTACAAGCGGGTGGACACGTGCGCGGCCGAGTTCGAGTCGTTCACGCCCTACATGTACGGCAGCTACGAGGACGTCTGCGAGGCGGAGCCGAACGACCGGCCGAAGGTCGTCATCCTCGGCAGCGGGCCGAACCGGATCGGGCAGGGGATCGAGTTCGACTACTGCTGCTGCCACGCCGCCTTCGCCCTGCGCGACGAGGGGTTCGAGACCATCATGGTCAATTGCAACCCCGAGACCGTCTCGACCGACTACGACACGGCCGACCGGCTGTACTTCGAGCCGCTGACGTTCGAGGACGTCATGGCGATCGTCGAGCGCGAGCGCGCGCAGGGAGCCGAGGTGTCGTGCCTGGTCCAGTTCGGCGGCCAGACGCCGCTGAAGCTGGCGCTGCCGCTGCAGGAGGCCGGCGTCCGCATCCTCGGCACTACCCCCGACTCGATCGACCTGGCGGAGGACCGCCAGCGGTTCGCCCGGCTGCTGTGGGAACTCGGCATCCCGCAGCCCGACAGCGGCACGGCGACCTCGAAGGCCGAGGCCCGCGAAGTGGCGGCGGCGCTCGGGTTCCCGGTGGTCGTCCGTCCCTCGTACGTGCTCGGCGGACGGGCGATGGCGATCGTCTACGACGTGGGGACGCTCGATCGGTACATGACCCACGCCGTCAGCGCGTCGCCGGAACACCCGGTGCTGGTCGACCGCTTCCTCGAGGACGCCTTCGAATTCGACGTCGATGCGGTGGCCGATGCGACCGGCGCGGTCGTGATCGGCGGCGTGATGGAGCACATCGAGCAGGCCGGCATCCACTCGGGTGACAGCTCGTGCGTCGTCCCGCCGTTCCAGGCGCCGCTCCGTCACCTCGAGACGATGCGGGACTACACACGGCGGATCGCGCGCGCGCTGAAGGTGGTCGGGCTGATGAACGTGCAGTTCGCCGTCAAGGACGACGTGGTGTACGTGCTCGAGGTCAACCCCCGCGCGTCGCGCACGGTGCCGTACCTGTCGAAGGCGACCGGCGTGTCGCTGGCCAAGGTGGCCGCCTGCGTGATGGCCGGGAAGACGCTCGCCGACCTCGGGCTGGTCGACGACCTGCAGGTCTCCGGCGTCTTCGTGAAGAGCCCGGTGTTCCCGTTCGTCCGGTTCCCCGGCGTCGACACCATCCTCGGGCCCGAGATGCGATCGACCGGGGAGGTGATGGGCGGCGCTGCCGACTTCGGCGTGGCGTATGCGAAGGCGCAGATCTCGGCCGGCCAGCAGCTGCCGCAGGGTGGCACGGCCTTCGTCAGCGTGAACAACGAGGACAAGCCGAACCTGGTGCCGATCGCCCGCGACCTGGCCGCGCTCGGCTTCTCGCTGGTCGCCACCCGTGGCACCGCCGCCTATCTGCGCGCGCACGGCCTCGACGTCCGCGTCGTCTACAAGGTGAACGAGGGGCGCCCGAACGTCTCGGACGAACTGGTCAGCCGGAAGATCGACCTGGTCATCAACACGCCGCTCGGCCGCGAGTCGTTCTTCGACGAGCGGGCCGTCCGCCGCGCCGCCACCATGAACGCCGTGCCGTGCGTGACGACCCTCACCGGCGCCGCCGCCACCGTCAGCGCCATCCGCGCCATCCGCGCGCAGGGGCTGGACGTGCGCGCGCTGCAGGACTACTACGCGGAGACGAAGGACGGGCTGTCGGTCTCCTGACGTTACGTCCGACGTCCTTCAGGCCTGCTTGTTGCACCGGGCCGGCGGATGCCGCTGCCCGGCTTCCTTCCAGCCACCTGCCTGCTCGCCGGCTGCCTGTGGGGCCTGGCGGCTCCGGCAACCGCTGAAATCCCGTTCCTCGCCCTGGCATTCGCGTCGCTGGCCGCCGCGTGGACGGCATGGACGCGGCAGATCCTGCCCATCTTCACCACCGTCACGGTGGCAATTGCGTTCACCGCGGTCGGCGCCGCCCTCGCCCTGGCCAGCCAGGAGCGGGCACTCCATCCCTCGCTGAGGCAGCTCGCCAGCCGTCTCGCCCCCGTGGACACGCTCGCGCTGTCGGCCGTTGTCGAAGGACAGCTGACCGAGGACGCCGGTCCGTCGGCGAGCGGCGTGTCGCTTGCCCTGCAGGTGGATCGGGTGATCGACGGCCGTGCCCGCTACGGCGTCTCGGGCGGCGTGCGGGCCACCGTCGCCGGCGAGTTGGCCTTGCAGCGGTACCAGGCGTGGACGGCTGGGCGGCGGGTACGGGTGCCGATGGAACTGCGGCGGCCATCGCGGTACCTCGACCCGGGCGTGCCGGATGGCGAAGTGGCGCTCGCGCGTCGCGGCACGGCGCTCGTGGGGGTCGTCAAGAGCGGGGCGCTCGTCGAGGTCCGGCGGCGCGGCGCCTGGCCGCTGGAACTGGCGGCGGCCGGCCGGCGGGCGGCACGCCGGACGATCGCCGCCGCGGTCGGCCGCTGGAGCGCGCAGTCGGCGGCCATCGTCTCCGCCATCGTGCTCGGCGATCGGGCCGGTCTCGACGAGACGATGAAGCGGCGGCTGCAGGAAGCCGGCACGTATCACGTGATTGCGATCTCGGGCGGGAACATCGCCATCCTTGCGGGGCTGGTGCTCGCGCTGTTCGCCTGGACCGGACTGGCGATGCGGGCGGCCAGTGTCGCCGCCATCGTGGTCCTGGTCGGGTACGCCGCCCTGGTCGGCGGCGGTGCGTCCGTGAACCGGGCGACGCTGATGGCGGTGATCTACCTGTGCGCCCGTGCGCTCGACCATCGCGGATCCCCCTTCAATGCGCTGGCGGTCGCCGGCGGTCTGCTCGTCGCGGCCGACCCGCTGTCGATCGTCGATGCCGGGTTCGTGCTGACCTTCGGCGCCACGGCCGGCATCCTGATCGGCGGCGGGTGGTTCGGCCGTCACGTGCCTCGCCGCGGCTGGCTGCGGGCGCCTGCGGCCCTGCTGCTGGCGTCGCTCTCGGCGGAGACGGCACTCCTGCCGGTCGGCGCCCTGGTCTTCGAGCGGGTCACCGTGGCCGGGCTCGTCCTCAACTTCGCCGCCATCCCCCTGATGGGACTGGCGCAGCTGGCGGGCATGGCCCTGCTGCCGGCTGCGCTGCTGTCGTCGCGGCTGGCGGCCGGTCTCGGCTTCCTCGCGCACCTGGGCGCCTCCGGCCTGTTGTGGACGGCCGGGCTCGTCGAGATGGCGCCCTGGCTCGCCGTCCGCGTGCCGCGGCCGTCGGCCTGGGTCGTGGCCGTCTACTATGCCGGTCTCGCGGCGGCGCTGGCGGTGTCGTGGTGGCGCCTCGGTGGTGCCCGCCGGCGCGCGGCGATCGCGGGGTGTGTCGTGGTGTCGCTGGCGGCGGGTGCCTGGATGGTCGCGGCGCCGGCCGACCTGCTGTTGCCCCCGGGGCG
Organism: Acidobacteriota bacterium; assembly: GCA_028876655.1. GTDB lineage: Bacteria > Acidobacteriota > Vicinamibacteria > Vicinamibacterales > CAVVIG01 > JAGWRA01. Next base: position 5,490 of record JAGWRA010000076.1, read on the forward strand.
CGGGCGGCTGCGGGTCGTCTTCCTCGACGTGGGCCAGGGGGACGCGATGCTGATCCGGTCGCCACACGGCCGGAGCCTGCTCGTGGACACCGGCGGGCTGCGAGGCGAGACCAGCTTCGACATGGGCGATCGGGTCGTCGGGCCGGCGCTGCGCGCGCTTGGCGTGCGGCGCTTGGACTACTTCGTGCTGACGCACGGCGATGCCGACCACATGGCCGGGGCCTCGTCAGTCGTCCGCGACTTCGGGCCGCGCGAGATCTGGGAAGGGGTGCCGGTGCCGCCCTTCGAGCCGCTGCAGCGTCTGCGGGCGCAGGCCGACCGGCGGGCGATTCCCTGGCGCACCGTGCACCCCGGCGATCGGCTCGCGGTCGACGGCGTCGAGCTGCTGATCTGGCATCCGCCGCCGCCCGACTGGGAGCGGCAGAAGGTGCGCAACGACGATTCGATCGTGATGGAAGTCCGCTACGGCGGGGTGTCCGTTCTCCTGACCGGCGACATCGGCCGCGAGGTGGAGCAGACGTTCATCGATCGCCTGCCGCCGGCGCCGCTGCGGATCCTGAAGGTGCCGCACCACGGCAGCGGCACGTCCAGCTCCATGGCCTTCCTGCGTGCCGTTCGCCCCGCCGTCGCCGTCGTCAGCGCCGGCCGCGGCAACCCCTTCGGCCATCCCGCGCCCCAGGTCCTGGCGCGCTACCGCGCGATCGGGGCGGAGATCCTCCGGACCGACCGCGACGGGGCGGTCACGCTCGAGACCGACGGGAGCGTGGTGACGCTGAGGACATGGACGGGGAGGAGCATGACGTTGGAAGGGCCACGAAATCACGAAGGTGGCGACCAGCGGTAGCAACGGGCGATGAGCAATGGGCAATGGGTATTGCTCAGGTGCCGCCGGAGGAATTGGAAATGAAGGTTCAGTGTTTCGAAGACTTGTTGGCCTGGCGTGAGGCGCGCGAATTGACTCGTGAGATCTATGAGTTGACACGCTCCGTCAGCTGGGCGCGGGATCTCCGACTGGTGGGTCAGTTGCGATCGTCATCCGCCTCGGTGATGGCGAACGTTGCCGAGGGTTTTGAGAGGCACAGCGCCCGCGAGTTTCATCAATTCTTGTGCGTGGCGAAGGGCTCCTGTGCCGAGGTCCGGTCGTACCTCTACGTGGCGCAGGACGCCGGATTAATCAAGCAGGAGGACTTCAGGCGGCTGATGAATCGCGCGGATGCGGTTTCTCGAATCGTCGGTGCGTTACGGGCGGCAGTCGAACGGGCACGAAAGTGATCGACACCCATTGCGCATTGCCCATTGCTCATTGCCGTTCCCTGAGGTCAGTGCTCAGTGTCCTTGACTGCCCTCCACGCCTCCTCCATGTCCTCGAGCTCGGCGCCGTGGAGCGACCGGCCGGATTCGGCGAAGCGGGTTTCCATGGCGTCGAAGCGGCGGGTGAACTTGTCGTTGGCCTTGCGCAGGGCCGACTCGGGTTCGATCCCCAGCTTGCGCGCGAGGTTGGCGAGCGAGAAGAGCAGGTCGCCCATCTCCTCCTCGGCACGGACGGGATCGAGGCCGGCGGGGCTGGTGACGACCTCGCGCAGTTCGGCGACCTCCTCCTCGACCTTGGCGATCACGTCGGGCGCCTGCTGCCAGTCGAAGCCGACGGCCGACGCGCGGCTGCCCAGGGCGGTGGCGCGCAGCAGCGATGGCAGCGCCCGGGGGACGCCGCTCAGGATCGTCGGCCGCACCGCCTCGTCCGGGGTGCCGGCGGCCGCCCGCTCCGCGGCCTTGATCTGCTCCCAGACGCCCGGAACCTCCTCGGCCGTCTTCGCACGGGGGGCGTCGCCGAAGACGTGCGGATGGCGGCGTACCAGCTTGTCGGTGATCGACTGCAGCGCGTCGGCGATCGTGAAGCGTCCGGCCTCGGCGCCGATCTGGGCGAGGAAGACCACTTCGAACAGCAGGTCGCCCAGTTCTTCGGCCAGCGCCCGATCGTCGCCGCCGTCGATCGCCTCGAGGACCTCGTAGGCTTCCTCGAGCAGGAATCGGCGCAGCGATTCCAGCGTCTGCTTCCGGTCCCACGGGCAGCCGTCGGGAGACCGCAGCATCTGCATGATGGCAATCAGCCGGCTGAACAGGGCGGCGGCAGCGGGTGCATCGGACATGGGGCGGACCTCGGTCTCGGCGGCGGATGATAGAATGATGCCCGTCATTGTTTCGTCCCCCGGGGGTCCATGGCAAGCGAACGAGAACGCCTCACCTTTCCCGCCTTCGTGATCTCGCTGGCCACGACGGCGGCCGTCCACTTCGGCGACCTCGTCGATCCGGACAGCGGCCAGCCGGGCGAGCCGAACCTCGAGGGGGCGTCGCAGATCATCGAAGTCCTGGGGCTGCTCGAGGAGAAGACGCGCGGCAACCTGACGATCGAGGAGCGTCAGCTGCTCGAACAGGTCCTGTACGAGCTGCGGATGCGGTTCGTCGAGGCGCAGGCGGCCGGCGGGAAGCGGATCATCGAGCCGTGAACCGCGGCACGCTGCGGATCCGGATGCTCGGCACCGGCACGTCGCACGGGGTGCCGATGATCGGGTGCACCTGCGCGGTCTGCCGCTCCGCCGATCCCCGCGACCGCCGCTGGCGTCCGTCCATCCTCGTCGAGACCCCCGACGGGACGCCGATACTCGTCGACACGTCGACCGACCTGCGGACGCAGGCGCTGGCCTTCGACGTCACGCGGGTCGATGCGATCCTCTACACCCACAGCCACGCCGATCACCTGATGGGACTCGACGAGGTGCGGCGCTTCAACGTCCTCCAGAAGCGGGCGATGCCGTGCTATGGCGACGCGCAGACGCTCGCCGACATCCGCCGCACGTTCGCCTACGTCTTCGAGTCGGGGTCTGCCGGCGGCGGCATCCCGCAGATCGAGCTGCACGAGATCCGCGGGCCGTTCGGCCTGGGTGGCGTGACGATCGTGCCGGTGCCGTTGCTGCACGGGCGCCGGCCGATTTACGGATACCGGATCGGGCCGTTCGCGTACCTGACCGACTGCAACGCGATGCCCGACGCGTCGTGGCCGCTGCTGGAGGGCGTCAGCCACCTGGTGCTCGATGCCCTGCGGGACCGGCCGCACCCGACGCATTTCACCGTGGCGCAGGCGCTCGAGGTGGTGGCCCGCCTCGCGCCGGCGCGCACCTGGTTCACGCACATCTGCCACGAACTGCCGCACCAGGCGACCAACGACCGCCTGCCGGCCGGCGTGGAATTGGCTTATGATGGGCTCGCGATCGAGGTTCCGCTCGCCGGTTGAGCGCGGCCCGGTTGCCGACCGCTGATCCCGTGGACGTCATTCACTTTCCCGACGATGCCTGCCCGCCCCGGTGGCGCCATCCCGTGCTGGCGCTCGGGAACTTCGACGGCCTCCACCGCGGGCACATGAAGATCATCGAGCGCGTCCGCCGCGTGGCGGGGGAACGCGGCTCGACCTCGGTCGTCATGACGTTCGACCCGCACCCGCCGCGGGTCGTCCGCCCCGACAAGGCGCCGCCGCTGCTGATGACCAAGGCGCAGAAGCTCGAGGCGATCGCCCGGGCCGGCATCGAGGGCTGCGCGATCATCCGCTTCACCCCCGAACTGTCGCAGTGGAGCCCCGAGGTCTTCGTGGCCACCGTGCTGGTCGAATGGCTGCACGTGGCCGAGGTGTGGGTGGGGGCGAACTTCCTGTTCGGCCACGACCGGGCCGGCAACTATTCGCTGCTGCGGGTGCTCGGGGCCCGATTCGGGTTCCGGGCCGAGAAGATCGACCCGGTCCGCTACAAGGAATTCGTTGTCAGCAGCACGCGGGTGCGGCGGCTGATCAGCGAGGGACGCGTGGACGAGGCCGGCGCCCTGCTGGGCCATCAGTACTACATCGACGGCGTGGTGGAAACCGGCGACCAGCGGGGCCGGCAGATCGGCTTCCCGACCGCGAACCTGCGGACGGAGAACGAGCAGTTGCCGCCCGACGGCGTCTACGCGACGACCACGGCCATCGAAGAGATCATCCATCCGTCGGTCACCAACATCGGCGTCCGGCCGACCTTCGGCGAGTCGCGACGGGTGATCGAGACGCACGTCCTGGGCTTCGACGGGGATCTCTACGGCCGGCCGGTCCGCCTCAGCTTCGTGCAGCGGCTGCGGGACGAGCGCCGGTTCGAGAGCGTCGACGCCCTCCGGGACCAGATTGCCGCCGACGTGACCCGGGCGCGCGCCCTGTTCGCGCGGATCTCGTTATAGAATCTGGACGAATTGAGGGATTGAGCTCTGAGTTGTCAGTTGTCAGTTATGAGTCTTGAGTTATGAGTTATGAGTTGTGAGTGCCGAGTGACGGAGTCGTGAGCCGGACTCGGAACCGGGAATTGGGAACTCAGAACTCAGAACTCAGAACTCAGAACTCA
>JAGWRA010000077.1 GCA_028876655.1 Acidobacteriota bacterium
GCGGTGCTGCCGTCGCTGCCGGCGCACGCCGCACAGCACTACGGGACGCGCGGCGATGCCGACGCGTCGCTGCGCCGTGCGGGGCTCGGGCGGTTCCGCGTCGGCCAGCCGCGGCGGCGCGGCCGGCAGCGCGCGGATGCTGGCCGCCGGCCGGCCCCGCTCGTGGTGGAGGTTCACGCGGAACCGCCCGAGCCCCGCACGGCGCAGCGACGCGTCGGCATCGCCGCGCGTCCCGTAGTGCTGTGCGGCGTGCGCCGGCAGCGACGGCAGCACCGCATCCTCGATGTCGGGGCCGTCGAGCGGCCCGCCCGCCAGCGGCACCACCGCACCCGCCACGCGGATGGTCGGGGGCAGGCCGGCCACCAGGAACAGATCGCTGCCGCCGCGCTCGACCAGTTCGCCCAGCCAGCGGTCCAGCCGGCCCGTGTCGGCCGACCGGCTGCCGGGTCGCCAGTCGTTCAGTTCACTGACGAGCCGGTCGAGATCGTCGAATTCCTCGTCCTGCATCGGGCGCCTCCGCATGGATCAGCTGGTGCCCCTATTCTGCCGCAGGCCGCGCCGTCCCGCCGACCAGAACCGCCCGGCCCCCCCGCCCCTACTCGACAGCGGCGACCTTGTTCCCGGCGCGCGGTTTCCGCATGATCCAGACGATCGGCACGATGGCGAGGAACGCGAAGGCGAACAGGTGAAAGACGTCCAGGTAGCTCATGTACGCCGCCTGCTGCCGGACCACGCCGTACAGCTCCGCCAGCGCCTGCTGCGCGGCCGTCACCGCGTTCGCCCCATGCTGCATGAAGAGGCTCTGGGCCCCCGAGAGCGCGGCGTGCGTGTTCTGCCCGTAGGGGGTGATCTCCGAGGCCAGGCGGTTCTGGTGCAGCTGCGACCGCCGGGCGATCAGCGTCGTCGCGAACGCGATGCCGACGCTGCCCCCGATGTTGCGGGTCAGGCTGTAGATGCTGGCGGCAAAGCCCATCTCCTCCCGCGGGATCGGGTCCATCGTGGCCGTCGTGAGCGGCACGAAGATGAAGGCCATCCCGATCCCCTGCCAGATGCCGAGCCGGACGAGATGCCAGACGCCGGCATCGAGCGTGAGGTGCGAGAAGGCCAGCAGCGCGGTGCTCGAGGTCAGCAGGCCCGCCGTGATCAGGATCCGGGCGTCCCAGCGCTTGCTCAGGAGGATGCCGGCGATCGGCATGCAGATCATCGTGCCGATGCCGCGCGGGCTGGTCAGCATGCCGGCCGTCTCGGCCGTGTACCCCATCAGGGTCTGCAGGAACAGCGGCAGGACCACGAGGCTGCCGTAGAGCACGACGCCAAGCACGGTGATGAGTCCGACGCCGGCCGCGTAGGTCCGGTACGAGAGCAGGCGCAGGTGCACGATCGGCTGCTTCGTCCGCAACTCGTGGATCACGAACACCGTGAGGACGACGGCGGCCACGATGGCGAGCGCGACGATCAGGTGCGAGGCGAACCAGTCGTCCTGCTGCCCCTTGTCGAGCATGATCTGCAGGGCGCCGATGCCGACGGCCAGCATGCCGAGGCCCCAGAAGTCCACGTGCGTCAGCGTGCGCCGCAGGTACGGCGGGTCCCAGATGAAGAGCCGGATGAGTATCAGGCTGAGCAGCCCGATCGGCAGGTTGATGTAGAAGACCCAGCGCCAGGAGTACGTGTCGGTGAGCCAGCCGCCGACGATCGGGCCCAGGATCGGCATGACGACGATGCCGACGCCCCAGAAGGCCATGGCCTTGCCACGCTCCTCGGGCGGGAACTCCTCGAGCAGCACGGCCTGCGACAGCGGCTGCAGCCCGCCGCCGGTCGTCCCCTGCATGACGCGGAAGAAGACGAGCGCGGGCAGGTTGGGCGCGAGGCCGCAGAGCACGCTCGACAGCGTGAAGCCGCTGACGACGGTCATCAGCAGGCGCTTGCGGCCGAAGCTGGCCGCCAGCCAGCCGGTGATCGGCAGGATGATGGCGTTGGCGACGAGATAGGAGGTCAGGACCCAGGTGGCCTGGTCGATCGTGGCCGAGAGACTGCCGGCGATGTGCGGCAGGCTGACGTTGACCACCGACGTGTCGAGCACCTCCATGACGGCGCTCGACATCACGGCAATGGCGACGATCCAGCGGTTGACCTTGGGGTGGTCCAGCGCGTCAGCGGTCATGCGCGGCACCACACGGCGAGCGGCACGTCGAACAGACTCCTCTTGGCCTTCGGCGACGCGTTCTGCCGGGTGCGGCAGAGCGGCCTCTTCAGGATACACGGCCGGCGACGGCGACGCCACGCCGCCCCGCGCCGGCACCGGGGACGCCACGCACCGGAATCACGCACCCGCGGGTCATAATGAAGGGCCGGCCCGCCGCGGTCGGTCCGGAGGAGGCACATGCCCGTCACCGTGGAGCCCTGCCTGTTCGTCGTCTTCGGCGGCACCGGCGACCTGATGAGCCGGAAGCTGCTGCCGGCGCTCTACCACCTCGGCGAGCGCGGCGCGGTCCACCGCGACTGCATCATCGTCGGCGTGGGCCGCTCGGCCGACCTCAGCGACGACGACTTCCGCCGTCAGACGCAGGAGGCGCTGCGCGAGGCGGGACTGGACCCGGGCAACAGCCAGGCCTGGTGCGGGCGCTGCGTCCACTACCGGTCGATTCACGACGGGCGCGTCGAGCAGTACCGCACGCTCAAGGCCGAGCTGGAGGCGCTCGAGCGCGAGCACGGCCTGCCGGGCAACCGGGTGTTCTACCTGGCGCTGCCGCCGCAGGCCTTCCCCGCCACGCTCACCGGACTCGGCGAGTCGGGCCTGAACCGGTCCGCGGGCTGGACGCGCGTGGTCGTCGAGAAGCCGTTCGGCCACGACGTCGAGTCGGCCCGCCAGCTCAACGACCTGGTCCACGCCTACTTCGAGGAGCGGCAGATCTACCGGATCGATCATTACCTCGGCAAGGAGACCGTCCAGAACCTGATGGTGTTCCGCTTCGCCAACCCGATCTTCGAAGCCCTGTGGAACCGCGATCGGGTGGACCACGTGCAGATCACCGTCGCCGAGGATCTGGGCATCGAGGGGCGCGCGGGCTACTACGAGCAGGCCGGCGCGCTGCGTGACATGGTGCAGAACCACCTCAGCCAGGTGCTCTGCCACATCGCGATGGAGGTGCCGGCCGCCTTCGACGCCCAGTCGGTGCGCGACGAGAAGGCCAAGGTGATGCGCTCGCTGGCGCCGGTCGATCCGCGCGACGTCGTGCGCGGCCAGTACACGCGCGGCGCGGTCGCCGACACCGGCATCCCCGGCTACCGCGAGGAACCGGGCGTGCGGTCGAACTCCGCGACCGAGACCTTCGTCGCCATGCGGCTGCAGGTGGAGAACTGGCGCTGGAAGGGGGTCCCGTTCTACCTGCGCACCGGCAAGCGGCTGCCGCGGCGCGTCAGCCGGATCTTCGTCACGTTCAAGAGCGCGCCCGTCTCCCTGTTCCAGCCGTTCACCTCGAGCCTGGCGCCGAACGTGCTGGCCATCACGCTGCAGCCCGACGAGGGCTTCGATCTCCGCTTCGAGGTGAAGCAGCCCGGCCAGCCGCTCGGCATCGGCACGCAGCAGCTCCACTTCCGCTACGCCGACGCCTTCTCGCCGCTGCCCGACGGCTACGAGACGCTGCTGCTCGACATCCTCGGCGGCGACCAGACGCTGTTCGTCCGCGCCGACTGGGTCGAGGCCTCGTGGGAGCGCTACCACGCGGCGCTCGACGCGCCGCCGCCCCTGGAGTTCTACGAGGCCGGCACCTGGGGCCCGCACGGCGCCGACCTGCTGCTGCGGCAGGACGGCCGCGCGTGGCTGCCGCTCTGAACGATGCCCCGCCCGCGCCTGCTCCTCGCGCTCGCATTCGTCGCCGCCCTGCTGGTGGCCGTACGCCTGCTGCCCTTCGGAGACTGGGTGCTGCGACTCGCGGCCGTCATCCGCAGCACCGGCCTGCCCGGCGTCGCCCTCTTCATCGTCATCTACGTCGTCAGCACAGTCGCGCTGCTGCCGGGATCGATCCTCACGCTGGTGGCGGGATTCGCCTGGGGGCCGGTCTGGGGGCTGGCGGTCGCGTCGCCGGCCAGCGTCGCGGGGGCGACGGCCGCGTTCGCGCTCGGCCGGACGGTGTTGCGCGGCTGGGTCGGCCGGAAGCTGGAGGCGATGCCGCGGGGGCGGGCCATCGACCGGGCCGTCGGGGAGAAGGGATTCCGGCTGGTGCTGCTGCTGCGGCTGTCGCCGATCGTGCCGTTCAACCTGCTGAACTACGCGCTGAGCCTCTCCGACATCTCGATCGGCCGGTACGTGCTGGCGTCGTTCGTCGGGATGCTGCCCGGCACCTGGCTCTACGTGTACCTGGGATCGCTTGCCACCACCGCGGCCAGCCTGGGGACCGCCGGCGCCGGCGGCGGCCCCGTCCGGCTCGCCTTCTATGCGGCCGGATTCGCCGCCACCGTGCTCGTCGTGATCACGGCCACCCGTCTGGCGCGCCGCGCCCTCGATGGCGTCCTCGACGATCCCGCCGCCCGGCCCTGATCCGCCGCTACTTCCCCTTCACGACCTCGGCGACGATCTTCTTCGCGAGCGGCAGGCTGACGCCGCAGCTCGGGTCCTCGGAGCGGCACCGCGCGACGGTCAGTTCGCAGCCGCAGGTGCACCGCTCGGTGTTCAGCCGCTTGATCGCCTCGGCGCGCTGCGTCGACGTGAGGCTCGCCAGGTCGATGCCGGGCACGTCGGTGACCGGAGGCGCGTTCACGGGGTTCACCGCCCCCGAGTCGAGCACGTGCTCGACCTTCGCGGAGACCGGCAGGCCGAGCAGCGCGCGCACCTCGCCCTCGAACTCCTTGCCGCTCGTCAGGCCGATGTGCTTCTGCACGATCCGGCCCTGCTGATCGACGACGAACGAGGTCGGAATGCCGAAGATGCCGCCGAAGCTCGACTGCACCTTGTCGGACGCCATGGCGATGACGTAGTTCATGTCGTGCGCGGTGACGAACGCCTGCACGTCCTTCTGCGGCGCCTCGTCGACCGACAGCCCGACAATCTCGAGCTTCCCCTCGTACTTCTTCTGCAGGGCGATGAGATCGGGGATCTCCATCTTGCACGGGCCGCACCACGTCGCCCAGAAGTTGAGGATCGCGACCTTGCCGCGCAGGGAGGCCGGCGTCACCGTCTGCCCGTCGAGGGTCTTCAGCGTGAAGTCCGGCATCGGCTGCGGGTCCTTGACGAACTGGATGACGCCCGGCTCGTCGCCGCCGCTGTCGCCGCCCAGGACGACCGGCGCCTGGGCCTGGGCCTGCGGCTGCGCCGTCATGGCCCGATCCTTCACGTTGCGGGTGACCACCAGGGCCACCGCCACGGCAATCATGATCACGCCGGCGCCCATCATCAGCGCGGACCGCTTGTTCACGGAAGGCCTCCTCAATAACATTCAGTTCGCGTGGGGCCCCACCCCCACGCGTTGCCGTCACTTACGCTCCGGATCCTGAGACAGGCGGTATGGCCACCTGGACTGGCACCTCGGGCCCCACCCCCACGCGCTGCCGTCGCTTACGCTCCGGATCCCACTATAGGCGACGTGGCCGCGTTGACCCGCCCCGACCGGACCTGGCTCCCACGCGTTGCCCTCATTATAAGAGCGCCCTCTCATCCCCGTCGCGTCCAGGCGAAATACCGGTTCAGCCAGCGGCGAACGCCCGGGGTGAGCCGGGTGCGCCGGTACGCGTCGCCGGCCCGCCGGAACGCCTCGCCAATCGTCGGATAGGGGTGAATCGTCGCGGCGAACTGCTCGAGGGTGCCGCCGCGCGTCAGCGCGTAGGCCGCCACGCCGATGAGGTCCCCGGCGTGCGGCGCCACGATGGTGCAGCCGCGCAGCCGCCCCCGCTCGTGGTGCACCCGCACGAATCCCTCCGTCTCGTCGTCGACGACGGCGCGGTCCACCTCGTCGAGCGGCACGGTGATCGTCTCGAGGCGCGAGGCGGTCCCCGGTGCCGCCGGGGAGGCGCCCACGTGCGCCACCTCCGGATCGGTGTACGTGCACCAGGGAACGACCAGCGCGCTCGTCGGCCGGCGGCCGTAGAACAGGGCGTTCTGGATGACGATCCGGGCCATCGCGTCGGCCGCGTGCGTGAAGCGGAACGCGCCCGAGACGACGTCGCCCGCGGCGTACACGCGGGGATTGCTGGTGCGCAGCCGGTCGTCCACCTCGACGCCGCTCCGGCTCCACCGGACGCCTGCGGCGTCGAGGTCCAGCGACTCGATGTTCGGCGCGCGTCCGGCCGCCAGCAGCACGGCGTCGGCATCGATGGCCGAAAACGTATCGCCGCGCGCGACCTGGAGCCGGACTCCGCCGCCGGCCCGCTCGACCCGCACGAACTGCGCGCCGGTCTCCAGGCGGACCCCGTCGCGTGCGAGCTGCCGGGCAATGACGGCCGACGCGTCGGGATCTTCGCGCGGCAGCACGCGGTCGGCAGTCTCGATGAGCGTGACGGCCGTGCCGAACCGGGCGAAGGCCTGCGCCATCTCGCAGCCGATCGGGCCGCCGCCGGCAATCGCCAGCCGCGCCGGCCGCTCGGTCAGCCAGAACAGCGTCTCGCTCGTGAGGTGCCGGACCTCCTCGAGGCCGGGAATCGGCGGCGCGACGGGCCGGCCGCCGGTGGCGACGACGGCACGGCGGAATCGAAGCGTGCGCCCGGCGACCTCGACCGTGCGGGGGCCGGTGAACCGCGCCGTGCCCAGGAAGACGTCGACCCCCAGCCCGCGAAGGCGCGCGGCCGAATCGTTGGGACTGATGGCCGCCCGCCGCTGCCGCATGCGGGCCATGACGGCCGGAAAGTCGACCTCGACGCCGCCGGTCAACCGCACGCCGAGGGCGGCGGCGCGACGGGCCTCGCCCGCCGCGCGCGCCGAGCGCAGCAGCGCCTTCGACGGCACGCATCCCGTGTTCAGGCAGTCGCCGCCGAGCAGTCCCCGTTCGATCAGCGCGACGCGCGCCCCGAGGCCGGCCGCGCCGGCGGCGCTGACCAGGCCGGCCGTTCCCCCGCCGAGCACGACCAGGTCGTAGGTGCCCCGCCCCTCGGGCACCGGCCAGTCGGCGGGATGCACCTGGCTCAGCAGCGCGCGGTTCGCCTCGTCGAGCGGCTGCACCAGCGGCTCGTCGGCCATTCCGGTCATCGGGGGTGTATCCTCTGCGGGCACGCCTCAAGAACAACGGCGGGCACAGATTTATTCCCGGCAAGCATATCCGCAGTCGCGGTCCGGATGCCCGGCCGAGTACGATGACGACAAGGATTCCGTGAGCCCCTCAGCCCCGGCCATTCCGCTCGTGCACCTCGACCACCTGTGGCTGCAGGTGAGCGGCACGCGCTGCAACATCGCGTGCGCCCACTGCTTCAACAGCAGCGGGCCGGACGTCCGGACGTTCGGCCACCTCACACCGGCCCTGGTCGACGAGGCGATTGGCGCAGCGGCAGGGCGTGGCGTCCGGGAGATCTTCTTCACCGGCGGCGAGCCGTTCCTCAACCCGCACCTGCCAGGCATGCTCGAGACGGCGCTGGCGGTCGCCCCGGCGACGGTGCTGACCAACGGAATGCTGATTGGCGATCGGATCGCGGACCGGCTGGCCGGGCTGGCGGCCGCGTCGCGATACTCCCTGGAGATCCGCGTCAGCCTCGACGGCTACACCGAGGCGGCCAACGACGCCATTCGGGGCGCCGGCGTCTTCCGGCAGGCGCTGGCCGCGGTGGCGCGCCTCAGCCGCCGGGGCCTGCTGCCACTGGTGACGATCGTCCGGACGTGGCCGGACGAGGAGGAGCTGGCGACACTGGATGGCTTCGCGCGCGTGCTGCGCGAGGCGGGCGACGAGCGGCCGCGCATCAAGGTGCTGCCGGCGCTGCCGCTCGGCCGCGAGCTGGCGCGGCACCCGGAGGCCCTGCCCGGGGGGCTGGTCACCGACGCGATGCTCGAGGACTTCGATCGCGATCTGCTGATGTGCTCGAACTCCCGGGTCGTGACCGACCGGGGCGTCTGGGTCTGCCCGCTGCTCGTCGACGCGGCGGATGCGCGCCTCGGATCGACGCTGGACGAAGCCGACCGGCCGTACGCCCTGCAGCACCACGCCTGCGTCAGCTGCTGGCACTACGGCACCATCTGTGGCAACGTGAGCGCGCAGATCGACGGGCCGGACACGGCGCGCCGGGAGCGGCCCGCATGACACGGCTGGCGCTCCTCGGCGGGCTCTACAGCAACGATCGCGCCCTGGCGGCGGCCCTCGCCGACATCGCGCGCCACGGTGTCGATGCGACGTACTGCCTGGGCGACCTGGGCGCGTTCGGTCCGCACCCCGACCGCGTCTATCCGCTGCTGCACGACGCCGGCGTCCTCTGCCTGCAGGGGAACTACGACAATTCGCTCGCCGGCGGGCTGGCCGACTGCCAGTGCGGGTACACCGATCCGCGCGACAACCATTTCGCCCGGATCAGTTACCGCTACACGTTCGGTCGCACGTCGGACGCCCACAAGGCCTGGCTGGGGACGCTGCCCTTCGAGCGGCGGCTCGAGATCGAGGGCCGCCGCGTGCTGCTGTGCCACGGCTCGCCGCGCAAGATCAACGAATTCCTCTGGGAGTCCACCAGTCCCGATCAGTTCCTGGCCTACCTGCTCGACACGGCAGCCGCCGACGTCCTCTGCGTGACGCACACGGGCATCAAGTGGCACCGCGCGCTCGCCGACGGCCGGCACGTCGTGAACGTCGGCGTGCTCGGCCGCCCGGAGAACGACGGGACGCCGGCCGTGTGGTACACGCTGCTGACCGTCGACCGCGGACGGGTCTCGGCGGAGTTCGTGCCGGTGGCGTACGACTACCGGGCGCTGGCGGCCGACATGGACGCCGAGCGGCTCCCCGTCGAGTTCATCGAAACCATCCTGACCGGCTGGTGGACCACCTGCCTCGAAGTGCTGCCCCACAAGGAGCGGGCACGCGGGCGGTTCTGAGACGCACATGGCCAGCCCCCGTCCGGCCCCTGCGGACTCGCTCACCGCCCGCCTCGATCGACTCCCGTGGACGCCGCTGCACACGCGGATCACGATGGCGCTCGGCATCGGCTGGCTCCTCGATTCGTTCGAGGTGAACGTCATCGGCAACGTCCTCGGCGTGCTCCAGCGGCTGTGGCACCTGACGTCGGTGCAGGCCTCCGCGCTGGTGACGGTCTGGCTGGTCGGCATCATGATCGGCGCGCTGCTGTTCGGCTATCTCGCCGACCGCTTCGGCCGCCGGCGGCTGTTCGTCCTGACGCTGCTGCTCTACGCCACCTTCACCGTGGTCTCGGCCGTGTCGCCCGGGTACTGGGCCTTCTTCGTATTCCGGTTCCTCACGGCGATCGGCGTCGGGGCGGAGTACTCGGCCGTCAACGCCGCCATCGGTGAGATGATTCCCGCCCGGTATCGCGGGCGCGCGAGTGCGACCGTGATGAACTTCTGGCCGCTCGGATCGATCCTCGCCGCCGTCCTCAGCCTGTTCTTCCTGAACCTGCTGCCGCCCTCGATCGGCTGGCGGCTGGCGTTCGGGCTCGGCGCGATCATCGCCCTGTTCACGATCTGGGTCCGCACGGCCATCCCCGAGTCACCGCGCTGGCTGCTGGGCCGCGGGCGCGCCGCCGATGCGGAGGCCATCGTCGGGCAGATCGAGGCAGGCGCCGGCTCGTTTCCGCCGGCCGCCGGCGGTGGCGCCGCCGGAGACGCGGCACCGGGCTTCGGCGCGCAACTGCGGCGCCTGGTATCCCGACATCCGGCCCGGCTCGCGCTCGGCTCGCTGCTCGACTTCTCGGAGGCCGCCGGCTACTACGGCATCTTCGCCTTCCTCCCGCTCGTCGTCCTGCCGGCCGTGCACGTGCGCGAGCCGGACGTGCCGTGGTTCTTCCTGATCGGCAACGTCGGCGCGGTGGCGGGCGGCCTGCTGGCCGCCTGGCTGCTCGACCGGGCGGGCCGCAAGACGACGGTCACCGGGTTCTACGTGCTCGCGGCGATCTCGATGCTCGTCATGGGCCGGGCGACGCTGTCGGGCAACGCCCGCTGGGTGCTCGCGGCCTTCATCGTCGCGAACCTGTGCGCCACGGGCAGCTGGATTGCGGCGTACCCGACCTTCTCGGAGATCTTCCCGACCTCGCTGCGGTCGACCGGCATCGGCTTCTCGGTGGCCTTCGGCCGGATCGGTGCCGCCCTCGCGCCGCCGCTGCTCGTGATGCTCGCCGCACGCGTGTCGGTGATGACCGCCTTCGGCGTGCTGGCGGCCTTCTGGACGATCGGCGCCCTTGCGATGGTCCCGTGGTGCCTGTGGGGCCCCGAAGGACGCGGCCGCCCGCTCGAGGTGCTCGCGGGCGATCGCCCGGCTGCCGGCACCGCCTCCGTGTGAGACCTTGGACTGGCGTCGGTCCGAAGACCGGGCCTGCAACTTCGCAGTGGCAGCGTTCGTCCAATGTCTCGCACGTAACAGGCCGAGGGTTCCATTGATGAGCTGGATCTGGCGGATTCCCCATGACGGCACGACACGGCGAAGGCTGGCGGCAATCCTGGTGGGTCTCGCCTGCGCCGGCTCTCCGGTCATTGCGGGCGGGCAGGTCGACGCGGTGTCCGCGCTGACGGCCGAGGCCCTGCACGCCTACCGAGCGAAGGACTACGCGCGGTTTCTCGCCGCCGAGCGGCGCGCCCTTGCACTCGAGCCCGCGAACCCGCGGCTGCTCTACGACGTCGCCTGCGGCGAGTCACTGACCGGCCAACCAACCGCCGCCGTCCGGACGCTCGAGCAGCTGGCCGCGCGCAAGCTGGATCTCGGTGCCGAGACCGACCCCGATCTGGCTGCCGCCAGGCGCACGCCGGAGTGGAAGACGTTCGCCGCACAGCTGGCCGCGCTGCGCAGGCCGCTCGTCCGCAGCAGCGTCGCCTTCACCCTTCCCGATCCCGGGCTGCTGGCGGCCGGCGTCGCCGTCGATCCGCAAAACGGCGACGTCTACGTGGCGAGCGTACGCGAGCGCAAGATCGTCAGGCGCACGGCCGACGGGACGGTGTCCGACTTCATCACCGCCGGACAGGACGGCTTCCTGGCAGGCGCCTCCCTCGCCCTCGATCTCCCCCGCCATCTGCTGTACGCGACGACGTCGGCCGTCCCCTTCATGATGGGATACCGGCCGGAGGACCGCGACCGCTCCGGGGTGTTCGCGTTCGATCTCGCCACGGGCCGACTCGTACGCAAGGTCTTCCTGCCGACGGACCACAGGCGGCACTTCCTGAATGCCCTGGCCGTCAGCCGGACCGGCATCGTCTTCGTCGCCGATTCCGGGTCGCCCGGCATCTACCGCCTGGCACCGGGTGCTGACGACCTCGAGGGCCTGACTGCCGCCCGTCCCTTCCGGTCCACGCAGGGGCTCGCGCTGTCGGCGGACGATCGCACCCTGTACGTCGCCGACTATGCCGATGGCCTGCGGGCGATCGACCTCGCAACAGGCGCCGTGCGCCGCATCGCGGCGCCGGCGGGCGTCTGGCTTGGCGGCCTCGACGGGCTCTCCCCGGTTCCGGGCGGCTTCGTGGCGGTCCAGATCGGGGTCAGGCCCGAGCGAGTGCTCGGCCTGCGGCTCGATCCGCAGGGGCGCCGGCTCACCGCCGTCGACATCCTCGAGATGAATCATCCCGACTATGCTGGCCCGGTGCAGGGCGCGCTGGATCGCGGTGCCTTCCTGTACGTGGCCAACAGCCAGCTGGCGCTCGGGAATCCCGCGACGGGCGCGTTCGATGCCGCGCGCGCACGCCCCACGGTGGTGCTGCGGCTGCCCGTCGGATAGGGTGGGCCATCCTGGCGCTGTCGATCGTCGCCGTGATGCTCGCCTTCGGCATGATCGTGCTCGGCGTCCGCATCGAAGGGAGCCTGGCCGGCTTCATCGCGGTGCTCGTCGCCTGCTCGCTGATGGCCGCGACCTTCGGCCTGCTCATCGCGGCGCTCGGCCGCACGCCGCAGGCCGCC
>JAGWRA010000078.1 GCA_028876655.1 Acidobacteriota bacterium
GGGCACGTCCTGCCCGCCCTCCTGGCGCGCGGCCTCGAGCCGCTCAACGGCGGGGGCGGCGGCGCGCCGTCGCGATTCATCTGCGGCTTCATGGCCTGCGATCCGCAACTGAGCCAGACGTTCCTCGGCGGACTGCCGCCGGTCATCCGGACGCACATCCGCGACGATGCGTCGGGACGCTGGCTGGAGAACTCGCTCAAGTTCTCGGTGGCCCAGGCGGTGAATCGCGAGGCGGGCGCCGAGGCCATGCTCGCGAAGCTGTCGGAGGTCTTCTTCGCCGAGGCGCTCAGGCGCTACGTGCGGGAGATGCCGGAGGGCCAGACGGGATGGCTCGCGGGCGCGCGCGACGCAGACGTCGGCCGGGCCCTCACGCTGCTGCACCATCGGCACACGCATCCGTGGACGGTCGCCGAACTGGCGCGCGAGACGGGCCTGTCGCGGACGGTGCTCGCCGGGCGCTTCCGGCACTTCCTGGGCGAGCCGCCGATGGCGTACCTGACCCGCTGGCGGCTGCGGCTCGGGGCCCGCGCGCTCGCCACGACGAGCCGCAGCGTGGCGCAGGTCGCTGCCGAGGTCGGCTACGAATCGGAAGCGGCCTTCAACCGCGCCTTCAAGCGCGAGTACGGACTTCCGCCGGCCCGGTACCGGCGCGACAAGACGGGACAACCATGAGCGTCGCCTCTCATCTCGGCATCACGTTGCAGAACTACGACCGGCAGATCCGCACCCTCATCCCCCACTACGACGAGATGCTGGACGCGGCCGCGAGCGCCGTACCGCCCGGCACACGCCGGCTGCTCGATCTGGGCATCGGCACGGGCGCCCTCTCGGCGCGCTGCCTGCGCGTCGCCCGGCACGCGCACGTCGCCGGCGTTGACGAGGACGCCGACATCCTCGCCATGGCGAAAGCGCGGCTCGGCCGACGTGCCACGCTGATCCACGGGAACTTCGTGCCGGCCGCTCTTCCACGGACCGACGCCATCGTCGCCTCGTTCGCGCTCCATCACGTCGCGGCGCGAGCCACGAAGCAGGCGCTGTACCGGCGGATTGCCGGGTCGCTGGTGCGCAGAGGGATGTTCGTCCTCGCGGACTGCTGCCCGGCGCGCGATCCGGATCTCGCGGCCGCGCAGCACGCGCAGTGGCGCGCTCACCTGCAGGCCCACTATTCCGCCGCGCAGGCGCGTGCCTTCCTCGACGCCTGGAAGGGCGAGGACACCTACATGCCGCTCGAGACGGAGCTGGAGATGATGCGGAAGGCGGGACTGACGCCGGAAATCGTCTGGCGGCGCGACGCGTTCGCCGTCGTCGCGGCGCGGAAGCGGTGAACGCTCGCGGGCGCCGCTACTCGCACCGCAGCGCCTTCATCGGCTCGATGCGCGACGCGCGGCGCGCCGGCAGGTAGCCGGCCACCAGGCCCGTCAGCACGAGCACGATGACGACGATGGCCAGCGTGAGCGGATCGCCCGGACTGAGGCCGAACAGCAGGTGGGCCGTCACCCGCCCGGCCACCAGCGCCGCCGGCACGCCGACGACAATCCCGGCGCCGACCAGCAGCAGGGTCTCCCGCATCAGCTTCCACATGACGATCTCGCGGGTCGCGCCGAGCGCCATCTCGATGCCGACTTCGCGCGTCCGGCGGGCGACGGCGTACGACATCAGGCCGTAGAGCCCGATGGCCGCCAGCAGCAGCGCCAGGCCGGCAAAGAACGCCCCGAGCATCGCCATCATCCGCTCCTGCAGCAGCGCCTGGTCCTCCGCGCCCTGCAGCGTCATGCTGAACAGCGGATACTCGTGTCCCAACCCCTCGATCGCCCCGGTGACAGTCTCGATCGTGGCCGCCGGCGCCCCGTCGGCCTCGACCACCACGGTGGGTGACTCGGTGTAGATCGGCGCCTGCAGGAAGGAGAGGTACACGGCCCCCCGGTCGCGCTCGCGCAGGTCGTAGAGCCGCACGTCATCGACCACGCCTACGACCGTGGCCGCATCGACACCGCGGAGACCGTCGACGCGCAGCCGCTTTCCGATCGGATTCCCGTCCGGCGCCAGCCGCCGCGCCATGGTCCGGCTGACGATGGCCACCTTCGGCGCCTGGCCGTTGTCGGCCCACGTGAAGTTCCGGCCCGCCACCAGGTGCATCCCCATCGTCTGGAAGAATTCCGGCGAGACGGTCGCCATGGCCGGCGTCCAGTGTCCGGCGCCCTCGGCATCCGACGAGACCGGGACGGCCCAGCGGACCGGCGAGATCGGCGGGACGTGCGTGAGGGCGACCGCCCGCACCCCGGGCAGGGCCGCCACCTTGTCGACGAGCTGGTGATAGTAGACGTCGCGGTCGAGCTGCTGGTAACCGCCCGGCAGCGCCGTCAGCGTGAGCATCACGCGGTTGCCGGTCTGAAAGCCGGGATCGACCGCCCGCAGGTGCTGGAGACTGCGGATGAACAGTCCCCCACCTGTGAGCAGCACGACCGACAGGGCGATCTGCGCGGCGATCAGGATCCGGCCGGTGCGCGCCGTGCCGGCGCTGACGGTCCGCGACTGGCCGGCGAGCACGCGGCAGGGGTCCTGCCGGGCCGCATACCAGGCCGGCGCCACCGCGCACAGCACGCCGGCCAGACACACCAGGCCGGCCGCGAGCGCGGCGACATGCCCGTCGAGTCCGACGTGGAGCGCCGGCGGCATCAGGAAGCCGGCCATGATGACGTCGCGGATCTCCCGCCCGGCGTGCATCGCCCCCCAGAGGCCGAGGAGGGTCCCCATGCACGCGAGCAGCAGCCCCTCAACGAACGCCTGACGCACCAGGCGCCAGCGGCTCGCCCCCAGCGCGACGCGCACGCCGAGCTCGCGGCTGCGGGCCACGGCCCGCGACAGCATCAGCCCCGCCAGGTTCAGGCAGGCCACCAGCAGGATGAGGGCCGCGATCGCCATCAGGACGAGCAGCGGCTGCGTGAAGTACTGGCGGAGGTAGAGCTCCTCGCCCGTCGCGCCCGAGGCCACCTCGAGCCGCAGGTGCAGGAAGTCTGCGCGCCGGTCGCCCGCGAGATCCGGAGGGGCGACGGCCGCCAGCACCGACGGCCACAGCGTGTCGAGTTGCGCGCGAGCCTGCGCGAGGCTCGTCCCCGGCTTCAACCGTCCGCCGATCGAGAGCCAGAGATGATCGCCCCGGCGCCAGGCCTCGGCGGGCTGCCCCGTGATGAGCCGCTCGGCCGTCAGAGGGACGGTGACGTCCGGCTCGGCGTCGACCTCCATGCCCGAGAAGCCCCGCCGGGTCACGCCGACGACGGTGAAGGGGACTCCTTCGACCCGCACCTGCCTGCCGACGATGGCGGGGTCGCCGCCGAACATCCGCTGCCAGAAGCCGAAACCGAGCACCGCCACGTGGCTGGGCTCTCCGGCATCGAGCACGACGTCGTCGGGCCGCAACAGCCGCCCGATCTGCGGCACGGCGCCCAGTTCCTCGTAGAAGTTGCCCGAGACGCCGAGGATGCTGGCGGGCGCGAGGCGGTCGCCCGACTGTGCGGTGAAGATGTTGCCGCTCCACCAGGCGAACGTCCCCGAGAACACCCGCTGGCGGTCGCGGATCTGCTCGAACATCGGCACCGAGAGCCGCGACGGGCGTTGTGGCGGGACGACGGTCGTCACCGCGACCAGTTGACCGGGATCGCGCACCGGCAGGTCGCGCAGCAGCAGACCGTTGATCAGGCTGAACAGCGTGAGGGTCGCCCCCAGTCCGAGGGCGAGCGAGACCACGGCGACGCTGGCGAAGCCGGGGTTCCGGCGCAGGACGCGCCAGGCGTGGCGGACCTCCTGCCACACCTGGTCGAACCAGATGAGCATCATTCACAAGACTCCGACCGACGCCGGACGGGGACGGCAGACCGGGCCGAGGTGAAACGGCCGAGGCAGGGTAACACGGATGCGTGCGGTGCGGCGGCCGGACGGGGTCCGTCCGGCCGCATAGTGTGCAGCGTGGTGCCGCCCCGGCCGCAGCCCCCTGCTGAGGTTGCTTATTGACGGCTCACCTATCATTGGGTGCCGGTGGTTCGTCTCCGGCGACACGGAGAACCCCATGTCCATCAGACCCGGATTCCTGCGCTCGCTCCTCTCACTGCTCGCCATCACGATGCTGACGACGTTCACAGCGGCGGGCGCGGCTCCGCTGCCGGGCAGCCTCTATTCGGGGCTGCACTGGCGCCTGATCGGACCGTTCCGGGCCGGGCGGGTGATTGCGGTCGCCGGCGTGCCGGGACACCCGGCGCGCTTCTATTTCGGCGCGGTGGGCGGCGGGGTGTGGGAGACCAACGACGCCGGGCGCACCTGGACGCCGATCTTCGACAAGGAGCCCATCGCCTCGATCGGCGCGATTGCCGTCGCGCCGTCCGACAGCAACGTGATCTATGTCGGATCGGGCGAAGCCGACATGCGTTCCAGCGTCAGCTACGGCAACGGGATGTACGTCTCCCGGGACGCCGGCAGGACCTGGACGCACATCGGGCTGACGGACACGCAGCAGATCGGCGCGATCCTCGTGGATCCGCAGGACGCCAACACCGTGTACGTCGCGGCGCTGGGGCATGCCTACGGCGCGAACGCGGAGCGTGGTGTCTTCAAGACGACCGATGGCGGCCGCACCTGGAAGAAGGTGCTCTACAAGAACGCCGACACCGGCGCCATCGCACTGGCGTTCGGCGGCAACGCCCGAACCGTCTACGCCGCGCTGTGGCAGACGCGCCGTCCACCGTGGAGCGTGTACCCGCCGTCGAACGGTCCAGGCAGCGGGCTGTACAAGTCCACCGACGGCGGCGAGACCTGGACCCCGATCACCGGCCATGGGTTTCCGAGCGCCGGACTGGGACGCATCGGCATTGCCGTCTCCCCCAGCCATCCGCAGATCGTGTACGCGAACGTGGATGCGAAGGAAGGCGGCCTGTACAAGTCCACGGATGGAGGCACGAACTGGACCCGGGTGTCGAGCGACCCGCGCATCTGGGCGCGCTGGTGGTATTTCGGCGGCGTCACGGTCGATCCGACCAACCCGGACACGGTGTACATCTGCGACACCGGCGCCTACAGGTCGACCGACGGCGGCAGGACCTTCGTGCCGTTTCACAGTGCACCCGGCGGCGACGATTACCACATCATGTGGATCGATCCCGGCAACACCGCGCACATGATGCTGGGCGTCGACCAGGGGGCGATCGTCAGCGTGAACGGCGGCCGGACCTGGAGTTCCTGGTACAACCAGCCGACCGGCCAGTTCTATCACGTCGTCACCGACCATCGGTTCCCCTACTGGGTCTACGGCGCGCAGCAGGATTCGCTCGCCCTGCGGATCCCGAGCCGCACCGATTACGGCGACACCAACGCCGGGATCACCTTCATGGATTTCCGGCCGTTCGCGCCTGGCGGCGAGAGCGACTACATCGCCCCCGATCCCCTGAACCCGCGCTATGTCTTCGGGGCCACGATCGTCCGGCCCTTCGACGGCGACATGACGCGGTTCGACACGAAGACGAAGCAGGATCAGGACGTCAGTCCGACGCTCGAATATCCGGGCATCTACCGCTCGACCTGGACGCTGCCGGTCCTGTTCTCCCCGCGCGATCCGCACGTGCTCTACACGTCCAATCAGGTGCTGTTCCGCACCGATGACGGAGGCAACCACTGGACGAAGATCAGTCCAGATCTGTCGCGCCCGGATCCCGGCGTGCCGCCCAACCTGGATCCGGCGACGGCCGCGGACTCGGCGGTCGCAGGTCCGCGCCGGGGCGTCATCTATACGATCGCGCCGTCTCCGCTGGTGGATGGCGAGATCTGGGCCGGCACGGACGACGGCCTGATCTGGCTGACCCGCGACGAA
>JAGWRA010000079.1 GCA_028876655.1 Acidobacteriota bacterium
GGCGACGCGCTTGATGATCTTGGCGCGCGGGTCGTACGACTTGTAGACCCGGTGGCCGAAGCCCATCAGCCGGCCTTCGCCGGATTTCACGTGCTTGACGAACTCCGGCACGTGCGACACCGAGCCGATCTCGGCCAGCATCCGCAGCACGGCCTCGTTCGCGCCGCCGTGCAGCGGGCCGTAGAGGGCGGCGGCCGCGGCGGCCAGGGCCGAGTACGGGTCCACGTGCGAGCTGCCGACGCCGCGCATCGCACTCGTGCTGCAGTTCTGTTCGTGGTCGGCGTGCAGGATCAGCAGCACGTCGAGCGCCTTCATCAGCACCGGGTTCGGCTGGTACTTCAGCTCGGTCATCTTGAACATCATGTTCAGGAAGTTGCCGGTGAAGCTCAGGTCGTTGTCCGGGTAGACGTACGGCCGGCCCATGCTGTGGCGGAACGCGTAAGCCGCGATGCTGGGGACCTTGGCGATCAGCCGGTGCGTCTGGTGCAGGCGCGACTGCTTGTCGAAGATCTGCCGGGCGTCCGGGTAGAAGGTCGACAGCGCTCCCACGGTGCTCAGGAAGATGCCCATGGGATGGGCGTCGTACTGGAAGCCCTCCATGAACTTCTTGATGTTCTCGTGCAGCATCGTGTGGAGCGTGATCTGCCGCGTCCAGGCCTCGAGCTGCGGCGTCGTCGGCAGCTCGCCGAAGAGGATCAGGTAGGCCGTCTCGAGGAACGTGCTCTGCTCGGCGAGCTGTTCGATCGGGTAGCCGCGGTAGCGCAGGATCCCCTGGTCGCCGTCGATGAAGGTGATGGCGCTCCGGCAGGCCGCCGTGTTCGTGAAGGCCGGGTCGTACGTCATCAGCCCGAAGTCGTCGGCGCCGGTCTTGATCTGCCGCAGATCCATGGCCCGGATCGTGCCGTCCTGGATGGGAACCTCGTACTGCTTGCCGGTGCGGTTGTCGGTGATCGTCAGTGTGTCGGACATGGGATGAGATCGGCGAATCAAGAAGGTGTATGGATGCGACCCGCTCCGTGCGGGCCTCAGGCGTCCGGCGGGCGCCCGGCGCCCGGCTCCGGTTCCGGCACCGGCTCGCCCGGCACCCGGTAGGTGCCGTCGACCCATCGGCTCAGATCCAGGAGCTTGCAGCGTTCGCTGCAGAACGGTCGCCAGCGGGGATCGACGGCCTGCCGGCGGCAGTACACGCACAGCGGACCTGTTCCCGCCATCACGCTCATTCTACGGTCCACGGTGGGGGGGTTCAAGAGCGGAGGCGCACCGCGCGGATCCGTTCGCCACGGGCGAACACGGCCGCGCCGCGCGCCCGGTGCCCGGCGGCGCCGCGCCGTGTCACTCGATCCGTTCGGCGGCGTGGTGCCGGACGTCCTTGGCCGACACCATGAAGATGACGTCCTCGGCCACGTTCGTCGCGTGATCGCCGATCCGCTCGAGGTGGCGCGAGATCAGGATGAGGTCCAGCGACGGCTCGATCGTGGCCGGATCCTGCAGCATGAACGTCAGCAGTTCCCGGAAGATCTGATCCTTCAGCGCGTCGAGCTTGTCGTCCTCGTTCAGGACGTGCTGGGCGAGCGCGGTGTCGCGCCGGACGAACGCGTCCAGCGAGTCGCGCAGCATCTGCTGGGCGAGGGTGGCCATCCGCGGGATGTCGATGAGCCGCTTGACCGGCGGGTGCATCGTGTAGCGCTTCGCCGCCTCGGCGATGTTCACCGCGAGGTCGCCGATCCGCTCGAGGTCGACGCTGATCTTCGTCGCGGCCATGATCGTCCGGAGGTCCACCGCCATCGGCTGGTGCAGGGCCAGCAGCGTGAAGCACCGGTTGTCGATCTCGATCTGCAGCGTGTTGATCGACTCGTCGCCCGCCAGCACCCGGTCCAGCAGGGAGGGGGTCCGCTCGACCAGCCCCTGGATGACCAGGCGCACCTGCTCCTCGGCCAGGCCGCCCATCTCGAGCAGCCGCTTCTTGAGCAGGCTCAGATCCTCTTCGAAGTGCCGGACGACGCGCTCGACGGGTTCCACTGGTTCCATCCTCTTCTGCATCGGGGCTCCGCCCCGAACCCTCGCCTTCGCGCTTCACGCTTCGGCGAGCCACCGTAGCCGTGGCGAAGGTGGCCGGGTCACTGCAACCGCTCGCCTCTTGCGGCTCGTCTCCCGTGGGGGACTAGCCGAACCGGCCGGTGACGTAGTCCTCTGTCAGCTTTTCGGTCGGAGCGGTGAAAATCTTGCCGGTCTCGCCCGCTTCGACCAGCTTGCCCAGCCAGAAGAAGGCCGTGAAGTCCGACACGCGCGCCGCCTGCTGCATGTTGTGCGTGACGATCACGATCGTGTAGGTCCGCTTCAGCTCGTAGATGAGCTCCTCGATCCGCTGCGTCGCGATCGGGTCCAGGGCCGAGGCCGGCTCGTCCATCAGCAGGATCTCGGGCTCCACGGCGAGCGCGCGCGCGATGCAGAGCCGCTGCTGCTGGCCGCCCGACAGCGACAGGGCGGAGCTGTTCAGCCGGTCGTGCACCTCGTCCCACAGCGCCGCCGCCCGCAGACTCTTCTCGACCCGGGCCCGCAGCTCGTCGCGCGTCTTCACCAGCCGGTTCACGCGCACCCCGTACGCCACGTTGTCGAAGATCGACTTGGGGAAGGGGTTCGACTTCTGGAACACCATCCCGACGCGCCGCCGGAGGTCGACGATGTCGATGCCGGGACGGTAGATGTCCTCACCGTCCAGCGTCACCTTCCCCTCGACCCGCGCCCCCGGCACGATGTCGTTCATCCGGTTCAGCGTCCGCAGGAACGTCGACTTGCCGCAGCCCGACGGGCCGATGAGCGCCGTCACCTGGTTCGGCAGCATCTGCAGCGAGACCTGCTCGAGCACGCGGCGGGCCCCGTAGTAGAAGTCGAGCCCTTCGACCCGGATCTTCGGCTCGAGGGCGGGCGCCGCCGCCCGGGCCCGTTCCGCGGTCTCGACCCCGGCCGCCGGCGCGCGGCGGCTGACGTCGATCCGCGGCGCCTGCAGCGCCGGTCCGCCGATCACGTGCGTCGTCGAGGTGGCATCACCCGTCATGGACCCTTCCTGTTCGGCCGTTAGGTCGTGCGCGCCCGCGAGCCGAGGACGGCACGGGCCCCGAGATTGGCGACGAGCACCAGCGCCAGCAGCACGAGGCCGGCCGCCCAGGCCTGCCGGTGCCAGTCCTCGTAGGGCGAGATGGCGTAGTTGAAGATCATCACCGGGAGCGACGCGGTGGGCTGCGTCACCCCCGGGCTCCAGAACTGGCTGTTGAGCGCCGTGAAGAGCAGCGGCGCCGTCTCGCCGGCCACCCGCGCCAGGTTCAGCATGAGCGCCGTGACGATCCCGCGCGAGGCGGCCGGGACGACCACGCGGGCGATCGTCGAGGCCCGCGTCGCGCCGAGCGCCAGCGACGCCTCGCGGAGCGAGCCCGGCACCGCGCGCAGGTACCCCTCGGTGCTGCGCACGGCGATCGGAATCATGATGATGCCGAGCGCCACGCCGCCCGACAGCGCCGAGAAGTGCTTCATCGGCAGCACCAGGATCGTGTAGGCGAAGATGCCGATCACGATCGAGGGGACGCCGTTCAGCAGGTCGGTCGCATAGCGCACGGCGAAGGCCGCCGGCGTCGAGGCGAACTCCGACAGGTAGATGCCCGCCAGCAGTCCGACCGGCACGCCCACGCAGGCCGCGATCCCGAGCATCTTCGCGCTGCCCAGGATCGCGTTCCCCATGCCGCCGCCGGCCTCGCCGACCGGCCTGGGCAGCTCGGTGAAGAACGCCAGGTTGATCGAGGAGCCGCCCTTCCAGGCCAGGTAGCCGAGGATGAAGAACAGCACGGCAATGGTCAGCCCCGTCGCGACGGCCGTCAGGCCCAGCATCACGACGTTGACAACCCGCCGGCGGACGCGCGTGAAGCCCCGCATCAGTGACTCGTCGCCCGGCTGGTGGTCAGCAGGATCATCACCTGCGCCAGCGCGTTCACGACCATCGTCAGCAGGAACAGCACGAGCCCGATCTCGATGAGCGCCTGCAGGTGGAGATCCGTCGTCGCCTCGGTGAACTCGTTGGCGATGACCGCCGCCATCGAATAGCCCGGCGCCAGCAGCGAGCCCGACAGCTCCGGCCGGTTGCCGATGACCATCGTCACGGCCATCGTCTCGCCGAGCGCCCGGCCCAGGGCCAGGAAGACGCCGCCGGTGATGCCGACGCGGGCGTAGGGGAGCACCACGTTCCACGTCGATTCCCACTGCGTCGAGCCGAGCGCCAGCGCCGCCTCGCGTTGCTCGCGCGGCACCGCCATCAGCACCTCGCGCGAGACCGAGACGATGAAGGGAACGACCATGATCGCCAGGATCAGCCCGGCCGTCAGGTAGCCCACCCCGTACACCGGGCCGCTGAACAGCCGGCCGATCCCCGGCAGCCGGCCGACGGTCGCCTGCAGCGCCGGCGCAATCGGATCGCGCACGAGCGGCACCAGCACGTAGATCCCGATGAGGCCGTAGATCACGCTGGGGACCGCGGCGAGCAGGTCGACCAGCAGCGCCATTGCTTCCGACACCTTCGGCGGGGCCAGTTCGGACAGGAAGACCGAGACGGCAATGCCCAGCGGCACGGCCAGCACCAGCGCGAGGACCGAGGTGACGATCGTGCCGTAGACGAACCCCAGGGCGCCGAAGTCGCCCTGCACCGGGTCCCACGCCTGGGTCCAGACGAAGGGGAGGCCGAACTTGTCCCGCGGGAGGGCGGAGTTGGCGAAGAGTTCCCACGCCAGCCAGGCGGTCACGAGGACCACCAGGCCGGCGAAGGCGAAGGTCAGGAGGTAGGCAATCTGGTCGCCCTGCCGCAGCCGGCGGATGAAGGACACTCTGGCCGGCGCGGTGACGGGACCCGACTGCATCGTGAAGCTAGGCTAATGACGGTGGATTTCACGGGCGTTTCAGCCATGTAAAATCCATGTTTCGGACCGGTGACAGTTCGCGATCCCGTCACGCCGAACTGCTTTTCGAACAGCCACTTATGCCGATGAGCCTCCAGGGCCAGGCGCCGGCGGCTGGACGGCCGGGATCGCTTCGCTGCGCTTGAGGATGGCGTAGAGGAACAACACCATGCCGGCCAGGATCAACGGGCAGGCGATGGCGATGAAGGCGACGAACGCCAGTGGATGATAGCCCCGCAGCGTGAGCAGCTGGACGATCAGGCCGACCGAGATGAGGACGCCGGCCCAGCGGAGACGTTTTTCGAGCGGTGTCAGGCTCATGGCTACTGCGCCTTCGGCTTCCAGAACGAGTCGTCTTTGAGATTCGGGATGTCGTGGATGAACTCGTGGCAGTCGCTCTTCGTGCACGAGAGGTGATCGGACGCGATCTGCGCCATCTCGTCGGGGGTCCGGTGGTGCGCCGCGGCCTCCTCGAACTTGCGCATCCCCTCGTGGCAGTGCAGACACTCGCGGTTGTTGTACGGCGTGTAGAGCTTGATGTCCTCCGGCTTCGGCACGGTCCCGAGGTACTGGACGTAGAGGTGCCGGAGGCCGCGCAGCTTCGCCTGATAGTCCCCGAACATCGTGTAGGTCGTATGGCAGGTGAAGCAGGCCTCGTCGGGCGGCACGAGGTGGTTCTGGAAGTGCACGGCCGGGACGAAGCTGGGGTCGTCGATGTACAGGCTGTGCCCGTACGGTTCCATGACGTGGCAGGAGAGGCAGAACTGCGTCGTCTTGGCCTTCTCCATGTGATCGTTGAAGCCCTGGAAGGTGGCGAAGGCTGGCAGGATGAACAGCGCGATGAAGGCCAGCATCTTGCCCGACGTCGCCCGCGTCAGCTCGACGCGGAAGGAGACGACCAGGGCCAGGAGGATCGTGATACCGACGAGGATGATGGTGAGCAGCAGTGTGCCGGCGGAAGACATGATGGCCTGAGCTCCGGATTCGTCGGACGGAACCGGACCCCGGCCGGTCCGTGCGGACCGGCCGGGCCGGCGTCAGCTTACTTGGCCAGACTGCGGTAGTACTCCACCAGCGCCTTGATCTGGTCGGCGCTGAAGTCCTTCTTGAACGAGTCCATGTTGGGCGCCTTGCCGTCGGTGACGATCTTGATCATGTCCGCCTCGGACATGCTCTTGATCGTCTCGCGGACGTCCTTCACCTTGTCCTTCCGGCCCTTGGCGGTCTTGCCCGCGCCGTCACGCCCGTGACAGACCGCGCACTTGTCGAGGTACGTGTCCTGGGCGCCCTGCGCGGCCGCCGCGGCCGTCATCGACGCGTGCGCCGAGACGACGGGACCGCGCGCCACGAGCACGAGCCCCGTTGCAGCCACCGCCACGGTGCCGACCAGACCGACCAGCTTCCCGAACGACTCTGACATGGTGTCCTCCACGATGCCGCAACGGGCTGCGGCTCAGCCCCGGCCTAGAAGCTCCGCGTCCATCGGACCATCACGATCCGGGCGCCGAAGTTGTTCAGCGGCACCAGCTCTTCGATGTAGTAGGTGCGCGTGACGTCGACCGACAGCCGGCCGATCGTCGGGAAGTCATAGTAGACCGTCCCCGTCCCGTACGGGAAGGTCAGCGGGCCGTAGAGTGGCGTCTCGCCCGAGATCGAGCCCTGCCCGGTGGTCCGGATGTAGTTGCCCGCCAGCTGCACGCCCAGGCGCGGCATCGGCTTGGCCGAGAAGCCCGCCTGCCAGACGTGGTTGGTCGTGTTGTCGAGCAGCGTCACGTTGAGCGGGGGCGTGCCCCGGATGAAGGCGGCCCCGGCGGTGGCATCGAAGCCGTCGTAGGTGTACCCGCCGAACAGCGCGACGTTGTCGTTCACCTGGTAGTTCGCCGTGATCGCGTTGCTCCGGATGTTGGCCGTGTAGTTCGCGGCGTCGAGCGTCTGGTGCCGCACGTTCACCGCGTCCACGATCGACCACTGATCGTTCGGATGGACGTTCAGCACGACCCGCGAGCCGACGTTCGTCTCCGGCGTCAGCCGGGTGAACGAGACGTCGTTCTGGATCGAGTCGACGTCCGCGTGCAGGTTGACGATCGCATTCGGCTTCCAGGACAGGCTGAGGGTCGGCCACCAGGTATTGATGATCTGCGTGGCGTAGGTGTCGACCGTGCCGTTGTCGACGACCCGGATGTCGTTCCGCAGGTAGCGCACGCCCGCCCGGACGAGCAGGTCGGCCCGCGGCATGAACTCCAGGTCGACGTCCAGCTGGTTCTTGTTCTGGCGCCAGCGGTCGGTCGAGGTGCCGGTCTGGAACGTCGAGTTGAAGTCGCTGGTGAAGTTGCCGGTGCTGTCGATGCCGATCCACTGGTAGCGGTAGTCGACCAGCAGGCTGACCCAGTCGGTCGCGTCCCAGGTGAAGCCCTGGTCCAGGACGTGCGTGGGCTCGGTGACGTTCGTCCGCGTGTCGAGCGACAGGTCGTACGGCACGACCCTCGTCCCCGAGCGCGTCAGGCCGCTGTAGGCCGCCTGCAGTCCGGCCGGCCCGCTGTAGCGGTAGAACATGTAGCCGCCGCGCCACTCGAACTTCGGCGTGAGCTTGCCGTCGTAGGAGAGCTCGCTGACCGGCGTCGTCAGGCGCCGGTAGTCCTGGTAGGTCCCGTTCTCCAGCGTCTCCTTCGGCGACAAGGGGTCGGTCAGGTCGATGCTGATCGGAGAGGCGGCATCGGCCGTGACGGCATCGTCGAAGATCTGGTAGCCGGCCCGGTAGTGGACGTTCCAGTCCTGCCAGGTGTAGTCGAACCCGCCGGTGTAGCGGTTCGTGGTCTCGTTGAGCGGGGCGAGCATCGTGTACGCGTTGGCCCGGGCGAACGCGCCCCAGGAGCT
This sequence comes from Acidobacteriota bacterium, assembly GCA_028876655.1. Lineage (GTDB taxonomy): Bacteria > Acidobacteriota > Vicinamibacteria > Vicinamibacterales > CAVVIG01 > JAGWRA01. Next base: position 7,812 of record JAGWRA010000079.1, read on the forward strand.
CGGCGACCCGAAGTAGTCGACCGTCCGCGTGGTGAGGTTCATGCCATCGCGGCCGGAGTGCGAGAGGTCGAACGCCAGCCGGAGGTTGTTGGTGGCGTGCAGCAGGAAGCTGACGCTGCCGAGCTTGCGCTCCGTGTTCCAGGCGTGGCTGTTCGTCACGGCCGACAGGCCGTTCTCGTAGACGCCGTTGTTCTGATCCCAGTAGAAGTTGCTCTGCCGGAAGCTGGCGCGCAGGTCGTACAGGTTGTTCTTGCGCGCCATGAACTGGATGGCCTGGTAGGGATCGCCGCCGAGACCGCTCGCCGTAATCGAGAAGCTGTCGGCGAAGAGGTCCTTGCCCTTCGGCGCCCGGGCGAAGAGGTTGAAATCGCCCAGCCGCAGGCCGTCCGAGAGGTTGTAGAGCTCGCGGTACTTCTGTTCGTAGCCGGTGACGTCGGTCACCCGGTAGCCGACGCTGATCGAACCCTGCGTCTGGAAGCCCCCGAACAGGCCCGGGCTCGTCGTCGTGGTCGATTGATCGCCGCTCTGCGCGCGCGCCGGTGCCGGCGCGGCCAGCAGGCCGGTCAGCACCAGGGCGCCGGAGAGCAGCACGAGCGATGAATGAGTGCGCATCTTGGCTGCCCCCCTACTGCAGGAAGTTCACGTCGAAGTTGGACCCGTGGATCGCCACGTGACACCGCGTGCAGTCGCCGCTCGCCTGGAAGCCGAGGCGGCCGTGCGGGGTGTTCGGGGCGAACGTATCCACGTGACACTGGATACACAGGAAGCGCGTCTCGCGCCGGGCCAGCAGCATGTGGTTCACGCTGCCGTGCGGCGTGTGGCAGGCCACGCATCCCTCGACCTGCACGGCGGCGTGCTCGAAGAGGAACGGCCCGCGCTTCTCGACGTGGCACTTCACGCAGGCTTCGAAGCCCACGTTGCGCAGCTTCGCCGGGTTCGCCGACCCGTGCGGCGCGTGGCAGTCGGTGCACTTCATCATCCCTTCCGGCACCGGATGGTGCGTCGGCAGGGCGAACTTCGCCTGGATGTCCGCATGGCAGGTGAAGCAGAGCTGCGGCTGCGGCTTCTTCAGCAGGCTGTCCTGCAGCCAGGCCGACTCCACCCCGATGGCCGGCACGGTGAAGATCTGCGCCTGCGCCGACCGCACCTTGACGGTCGTCACACCGGCCGCGGCGTCGGCCGCCTCGACCAGGTGCGTCGCGTGGCAGTCCTGGCACGACACCCCGTGCATGAAGTGCTCGGAGTGCGCGAAGTTGGACTGGCTCTCGCTCGTCGTGTGGCACTGGAGGCAGCGCTCGGCGTTCTCCTTCACCGTCCCGTGGAACGAGAAAATGAGCTTGGACGCCGCCGCGATCTTCGCGTCGTCGCCCTTCGCCTGCTCCTCGCCCTCGGAGTGCGCCCGTCCCGGCCCGTGGCAGACTTCACAGCCGCTCACCGTCCCCTTGGCCGTGATGAGATCGGCGTGCGGTGTCTTCTGGAATTCCGTGAACTCCGCCTTGTGGCACGACTCGCAGCGCGCGGAGCCCACGTAGTCGGCCGCGTGCGCGGCCGGAATCGGCATGGAGGCCACCGATGGTGGCGTGGCGTTGGCCGGCAGCCGTTGGGCCTGTGCCGGCCATGCAATGAAGACCAGTCCGGCGGCAGCCAGCCAGGCCAGTCGGAACATATGAGAGCGGGAATAGGCGTCTCGCATCCGTGACTCCTGAGAACTCAGACCTCAGCCGACCGGCGAGCAAGAGCAATACCGCCGATTTTGGTCGGATAAAGGTCTCCGAATGTCTCCAGAAACATGCAGGAATCGGGGCGCCCGTCTCGCTCGGACCACCACGACCCTCGCCTGCACTCGCCGACAATTCGGCGTTCCGCGTGGGAAAACACGCGGAGCCCATTCCGGGCCGTCGGCGCGAATATGCGGAAACGAAACCATCGAGCCAGCCAGTGGAGCGACCTGCGGGATGTGCGCGGGAGAGGAGGAAGGCCCTCGCGATTAGAGTCCGCCGGGTCCGGACTCTCCCGCGATGTGCAGCAGGCCGCTCGGGACGGCCGGCACGACGTGACGCCGCCGGAGATCCCGTGCGGCGCGCTGATGACTGTCGACGGGCAGTGTAGCAGGGCTGGCCCCTCATGGGATCCCGGCGCTGCACAGAGAATCGGCGCGACGAAGGGGGCAGGGGTGTAAGGAGGAGGTCCGGAGCGGGTGATCGAGAGGCCCGGCTAACGTCGCGCGTGACGCTCCTGATGCCGGCCCGTGTTCGATGGATGGCGATGCGCGCCCGGGGGCGCGGGTGTCGCCGGGCGCCGGCGATGAGCCGGGGTCCGCGCCGGCCGCGCGGCCGCCGGTGGGCGGTGCCCGTCAGCGGGCACCGGCGCGACGTCGATCTCGATCGGCGCCCCGATCAGCCGCTCGAGCGGCACCTTCTGGCGGTTCGCCGCCCAGACCTCGAGTTCGGCCTCGCCCTGCGTCCGGAGCCGCAGCCGCCAGCGATCGCCGCGTCGCGTCAGCTGCGCCGAGGCGATCGCATGGGCGTGACTCCGATCGAGGCTCTCGGCCAGCCGCAGCATCGCCGCCAGCAGCCGCACGGTCCGGCGCCCGGCCGGCGCCAGGCGGCGGTAGCCGGGATGGTCCTTCTTCGGCGTGGCGCGGCGGTGGTAGCGGGCGATGAGCGCCATCATCGCGACTTCGCCGGGCTCGAATCCGCGGAGATCGCCGTTCTCGATGAGATAGGCCGAATGCTTGTGGTGACGCGGGTAGCTGATGTGCACGCCGATGTCGTGCAGCAGCGCGCTGAACTCGAGCCACTCCTGCGCGCGGGCGTCGAGCCCGTGCACCGACGCCGTCTGGCGGAAGAAGCCGAGCGCCAGCCGCGTGACCTGCTGCGCGTGCTCGGGCGCCCAGTTGCACCGTTCCGCCAGCTCGATCACGCTGCGCCGGCGCACGTCGGGGTAGCGCTCGGCCTGCGCAATCTGCCGGCGATGGCGGTGGATGTAGTCGAGGACGAGCCCCTCGCGCAGCGACAGGTCGCAGAGGGTGATCTCGCCCGCGTCCAGCCGTTTGAGGATCGTGTCGAGCAGCACGGCGCCGGCGACCGCGAGATCGGCGCGCCGCGCCTCGAGACCCGGCAGCTGCAGCCGTTCGTCCAGCGCGAGCTCGACGATCCGCTTGCGCAGGCGGTGCACCTGCCGCGCGGGAATGCGGCGGTTGCGCAGCCCTTCGGGGGCCGGTCCCGCCTGCTCGGCGGCCGCCATGGCGCCCAGGCTGAGGATCGTCCCGGAGGTGCCGATGACCCGGTCGAAGCCGGCGTCGACGATCTGGCGGATGGTCGGGCCGACGGCGGCGTCGATCTGGCGGACGAGCCGCCGCTCGTCCCGGCCCGACAGGGGATCGCTGCGGACGAACCGCTCGGTGAGCCGGATGACGCCGAGCTTGAAGCTGCGCGCCAGCCGGGGGCCGGCCGCGGTGCCGCGCGTCAATTCCACGCTGCCGCCGCCGATGTCGACGACCACCGCCACGGCGCCGCTGACGTCCACGCCGTAGACCGCCGCCAGGTGGATGAGCCGCGCCTCCTCGGCTCCCGAGATGACGCGCGGGTGGATGCCGGTGGCGTGGGCGACCGCCTGCAGGAATTCGCCGCCGTTGGTCGCCTCCCGCACGGCGCTGGTGGCCGCCGCGACGACCTCGTCCACCGTGTGCGCGGCCGCCAGGCGCCGGAACTTCGAGAGGACCTGCAGGGCCGACGCCATGGCCGCCTCGGTCAGGGCCTGGCCGTCGAGGCCGCCGGCGCCCAGCCGCACCATCTCCTTCTCGCGGTCGATCACCTCGAACGACAGATCCGGCCGGATCTGCACGACGATCATGTGGATCGAGTTGGTGCCGATGTCGATGGCGGCTATGCGCATAGGATCGGCGGGGGACGGACGGCCGGCGCGGCCGACCTCCGGAGTCCAACCGGCGTCGCAGCACCGGCGTGTCACACATTATAATGGTGGCCTTCCCATGAAGGCCCCCGCCTCCACGTCGCGGCCCCGGCGGCCCGCCGGGGCCCCAGGCCCCACGCGGCCCCGCCGCAGCCGGGCGGCGTTGCTCGATCGACGCGTCGAGGCGTTCGCGAAGGTGCTGCCGCGACTGCGCGACGGCGACGTCGAGGGGATCCACCGCGCGCGCGTGGCGACGCGCCGGCTGCGCGAGGCGCTGCCGGTGGTCGCGGCGGCGGCCCCGCAGGCCCGCAAGCTCCGGCGGACGCTCCGCGATCTCGGCCGGGCGCTCGGCGCGGTGCGCGAGCTCGACGTCAGTCTGCAGCTCATCGAGGAACTGGATGCGACGGGCCGCTTCGAGCGGGCGAGCCTCGATCGAGTCGGCCGCGCGCTGGCCGCCGACCGCGCGGCCGCGTGGGCGGCGGCGCGGCAGGCGATCGACGAGATCGATCTGGAATCGCTCATGGACCGGCTCCGCGCGACCGTCGCGGTCCTCAGGCGCCGGCCCGCGCGGCGGCCCGCCGTCGCGGCGGGCGAGTGGCTGCCGCTGCTCCGGCTGCGGGCCTCGCGGCGGGCGGAGGAGCTGACCGGGGCGGTCGACGCGGCCGGCGCACTGTACCTGCCCGAGCGGCTGCACCAGGTCCGGATTGCGGTGAAGAAGCTGCGTTACGCGCGTGAACTGATCGAGGAGGCTGCCGGGGCGCGGCAGCCGGGCGCGCGCCTCCGGCTGCTGAAGGATCTGCAGGAAACGCTCGGCCGGCTGCACGACCTGCAGGTGCTGATCGATCGGACGCGCCAGCTGCAGGCCTCCATGCCACAGCCCCGCCTGACGGCCTGGAGCGAACTCCACATCCTGCAGCGCGCGCTCGAAGACGCGTGCCGCGAGCGGCACGCGGCCTACATGAGCCGGCGCGACGCCCTGGTCACCGCCGTCGAGGCGTGGCGGCTGCCGGCGTCCGCCACGCGCCGCGATCGCCCGTCCGCGCCCGGCACCGCGGCCACCAGCTGACCGGTTGGCGGCCATGCCCGTTCCCCTCGAGCTCTATCTCGTTCGTCACGCCACTGCGGAAGACCGCGGCGTGGCCTGGCCCGACGAGGCCCGGCGGCCGCTGTCGGAGGACGGCAAGGCCGGTTGGCGGAAGGCGAGCCGGGGCCTGCAGCGCTGGGGCGTCTCGATCGATCTGATCCTCACGAGCCCGCTCGTGCGCGCCCGCCAGACGGCCGACATCCTGGCGGCCGCGCTGCAGCCGCACCCGCCGGTGGTCGAGACGGACGCGCTGGCCCCCGGCGCCACGCTGGCGCCGCTGCTCGCGGCTCTCGCGGCGCACGGCCGCCGCCATCGGATCGCGCTCGTCGGTCACGAGCCGGATCTGGGACAGCTGGCCGCGCGGCTGGCCGGCCTGCGCCAGCCGCTGCCGTTCAAGAAGGGAGCCGTGTGCCGGATCGACTTCCCGTCGGCGCCGCCCGAGCCGCCCGGCACGCTCCGGTGGTTCCTGCCGCCCGGCGCCCTGCGGAGGATGCGGGGGTAGCGCGGGCCCCCGGCCGTCTACACCCGCAGGTCGTCTGCCTGCCAGTTCTTCACCATCTTCTTGATGGCCGTCCGATCGGCGATGTGGTCGCGCAGGACCGTCCGCGCCAGCTCCGCCAGTTCTGCGTCGGAGGCGAAGCGCAGGCCGACCAGCTGATCGACGGTGAAGGCGGGGATGCGCGACTGGAGATCGGCCGGCAGCTGTTCGCGCAGCCGCAGCCGCATCTCGAGGCGGATGACCCGGTCCTGCGCGGTCAACGCGAACACGCGGGCGTAGAGGGCGAGGATGGCCAGGGCGAGGGCGACGAGGAGCCCGACCACGGCGGCGGCCGACGGATGGCGGACGAGCGTGTAGGTCTGCCAGAGGATGTTGAGCGCGAAGATCGGCAGGGCCACGAAGTGGTACGCGGGGACGACCCGGGCATGGTTCTCGAACGTCTGCGGTGCGGCCATGGATGCCTCCTCCCGGACGAGCCGGGCGACGGCCGATGTTATCAGCAGGTCGTGCTATCCTGCTGGCAGGAACGTCCGCCCGCGGCCGGGAGGACGTGGAGGAGCGCCCGTCGTGCCCGTGTCTCGTCGCCTGCTGACCGCCGGTGTGATGGCGATCCTGCTCGGGCTGGCGCGCCCCGCACGGCCGCAGTTCACCTCGTTCTCGTCCAACCCCCACAACATCCTCGAGGGCAACTGGCAGTCGTGCCGGGAAGACGACGGCAGCTACAGCGAGCGTGTCTTCGATCAGGTGGTCGACGGACAGCCGCAGTACGAGGTGCATCTCGGGCCGTACAACGAATTCGCGATCTTCAAGGGCGTGCAGCAGACGCACCGCGACCACGATTCTCCCGAGAACCTGCTGAAGCCCTACCGGGTGCCGATCCGGATGGGCGACGTGGCGCACCACTGGACGATCCCGTCGCTGCACCTCAGCTTCGACGTCAGGCTGGCCGGCGGATCGCGCATGGAATGCGTCAGCTGGTGGATCACGCTGGCGCCACTGAAGCCGACGTCCCGTTGACCGCCGCCCGCCCCGCAGGCGACGCGGCGCGCCGAGACGGGGCGTGATAGGCTGAGCGCGGCCGCCGGCACGCCGGATGCGCGCCGGAGACGGGGCCGCGGGTTGGCCGGTCGGGCGAGCGGAGGAGACGCATGGCACAGGCGAAGTCGTCGAGAAGAACCTCGCCGGTGGTGCTGGCGGGCGCGGGCCTGTCGGTGCTCGGCGCGATCGTGCTGGCGATGAGCGGGCCCGGCTACCGGATGGGCTGGTGGCCGCTCGGCATGGGATTCAACCTGCTCCGGTGGGCGGCCTATGTCGGCATCGGCGGCGCCGTGGTGTCGCTGGCCGGCGCCCTGGTCGCGCGTCCCGGCAGCGGGCGTGGGGGCTTCGGGCTGGCGGTGCTCGGCGTGCTCGTCGGAGGCGTGGTCTTCTGGATGCCGTACTCGCAGATGCGGACGGCGGGCGAGGTGCCGCGGATCCACGACATCACGACCGACACGGTGAACCCGCCGTCGTTCGTGGCCGTGCTGCCGCTGCGCGCCGGTGCGCCGAACTCGGCGGTGTACGCCGGGGCCGCGCTGGCCGCGCAGCAGGAGAAGGCCTATCCCGACATCAAGCCGCTCCTGCTGTCGCTGCCGCCCGACCAGGTCTTCGACAAGGCGCTGGCGGTGGCGCAGTCGATGGGGTGGCACATCGACGGGACGGATCGCGCGGCCGGCCGCATCGAGGCGACGGCCACCACGTTCTGGTTCGGCTTCAAGGACGACATCGTCATCCGCATCCAGGCCGATCCCGGCGGCGGCACCCGCGTCGACATGCGCTCGGAATCGCGCATCGGCCGGAGCGACATCGGCACCAACGCGCGCCGGATCCGCAAGTATCTGGCGGCCCTGAAGGCGGCGGCATAAATGTATCCAGTGCTCTTCCGCATCGGTTCGTTCGAGGTCACCAGCTTCGGCGCCATGGTGGCGCTGGGCGCGCTGCTCGGCATCCTGCTGCTGCGGCGGGAACTCGGCTTCAGCGGTATCGACCAGGGGGATGGCACCGATGCCGCCATGGTCGGCGTGCTCGGCGGCCTCGCCGGCGCGAAGCTGCTGTTCGTCTTCGAGCACGCCAGCGAAGGTGTGGCCTCGGCGCTGTTCAACCGCGGCGGCCTCAGCTGGTTCGGCGGGCTCGCCGGCGGCGTGCTGGCCGGGTGGCTCTACATCCGCTGGCGGCGGCTGCCGACCCTCGGCGTGCTGGCGGCCGCCGCGCCGGCGCTGGCGCTCGGGCACGCCATCGGCCGCATCGGCTGCTTCCTGGTCGGCGACGACTACGGCAAGCCGACCGACCTGCCCTGGGGCGTGGCGTTCCCGCAGGGGCTGCCGCCGACGCTGCAGAAGGTCCACCCGACGCAGCTCTACGAGATGGTCTTCCTGCTCGTGCTGACCTGGCTGCTGGTGCGCTGGCGGCGGCGCGGGATGAGCGACCTGAAGGTGATTGCGTCGTACCTCGTGCTGGCCGGCGGCGAGCGCTTCCTGCTCGAGTTCATCCGGATCAACGTGCGCGTGGCGCTGGGGCTGACGGTGGCGCAGTTCGCGTCGCTGGCCGCGGTGGCGGTCGGCCTCGTGCTGTTCGCGGTTTCCCCTAGAACGCCATCAGATAGGTCATCTTCGCGATGAGGGCGCGGTCGATCAGCGCGCCCGTCGTCGAGTCCCGCCGATCGTTGTAGACCAGGAAGAAGTCGCTGAGCGGCCGGTAGAGGATGTCGAACCGGACGTTCGCGCTCAGCTCGCGCGCGTCGGTGTTGTACTGCACCAGCGCGTTCAGGAAGGTGCGGGTCGAGAAGTTGTAGTTCACCCGCGTCGTCAGCAGGTTGGTGGTGTAGGCCCCCTCGGCGAGGGCGATCACGTTGCGCTGCAGCTGCACCGAGGCGTTCAGCTGTGCGCTGACGCGGGCGGTGCCGCCGACCGTGTAGCTGTGCTTGTAGCCGTCGTAGAAGCGGCCGATCCCCCACCGGCCGCTGAACGACAGCGGCGCGCCCGGGTTGGTCGTCATCGTCGCGAAGTACTCGTCGTACTTGTAGAGGCCCGCCGGAATCACGATCCCCCGCCGGCTGTTGATCAGGAACGGCACCGTCAGCCGCTCGATGTTCGAGTTCACGCCGGCCTCGAGGAACGTGCTGTCCTGGAAGGTGAACGGCACGTGGTAGTCGTAGTAGCGCGAGTCGAAGGCGCCGCCCGGCCGCGTGATGTTCACGATCTGCCAGTGCGGGAAGATCTCCCGCAGCCAGCCGTAGGTCAGCTTCGGGCGGAAGTGGTAGCCGGTCTGTTCCTGCAGCCTGTTGATGCCGACCCGCGGGATGAAGCCGATCTCGTCGTTGAAGCGCGAGCCGATCGTCGTGAAGCTCCCCTTGCTGTCCCAGTGGCGGCTCGGGAACTGGTAGGAGATCTGGCCGAGGAAGTCGTGGCCGCTGCCGGCGACGGTGGCCTGCGGCGAGAACGACTGCACGCCGTAGCCGTAGACGTTCAGGTTCTGGAAGAAGCGGAAGTTCGCGTCGGCGCCGACGAGCCGGTTGTAGAGGCCGCCGCCGGCCTTGTTGAGGACGATCAGGCCGACGTCCGAGTTGGCCAGCACGTTGCGCCGGACGCGGATCGCCGTGAAGTTCTCGGCCGGCAGGCCGTTCTGGCTGCGCTGCTGGATGTTGAGGACGCCGACGCCGTACTCGCCGACGTGCCCGGTGAGCCGCGTGCCGGCGAGGATCGGGATCGTCCGGCTGCCGTCGCTCGACAGGCCGATCCGCCGGCTGAAGAACAGGACGTTGTCGGCCAGCGCGTTGGTGCGGCCGGCCAGGCCGTTGGGGAGCTGCTGGGGCGGCCCGAACTGGAACACGCCGGCGTTCTCGAGGAAGAACTCGCGCTTCTCGGGGAAGAACAGGCTGAAGCGCGTCAGGTTGACCTGCTGCTCGTCGGCCTCCACCTGCGAGAAGTCGGTGTTCACCGTGAAGTCCCACGTCAGGCCGGGCGTGACGCCGTACTTCACGTCGAAGCCGCCCTGCAGGTTGCCCGCCGCCGCCGCCGGCGCGGCCTTGTCGCCGCTCGTCAGCACGTAGGGTTTCACCCGCAGATCCCGGCCGGGCCTGATGCCGCGCAGCCCCGTGAGCGTCCCTTCCAGTGACGCCCGGTTCAGGTCGTAGTTGCGCGGGATCGGCGCCCAGAAGTCGGCTTCGTTGCGGCGGCGCACCTGCCGCAGGAAATTGACGCCCCAGGTCTGCGCCCGATCGGCCGAGAAGCGGAGCGTCTGGAACGGAATCCGGATCTCGGCCGTCCAGCCGCCCGGCACGATGCGCGTGCGGACGTCCCAGATGCCGTCCCAGTTGCTGTTCACGTCGCGGCCGTTGTTCGACATCTGCGCGTCCCACCGGGCGCCCATCGGGTTGATGGCGAACAGGAAGCCGTTGCGCTCGTCGTGGAACGTGTCGATGAGGACCTCGAACAGGTCGGTGCTGGCCGGGTCGAAGTCCTTCTTCAGGTCGTTGGTGATGATCGCCTGCGCGTCATCGTCGTGGGCGACGACGCCGATGTAGAGATACCGGTCGTCGTAGAGGATGCGGACCTCCGTGTCCTCGGTCGCGGCCGCCCCTTCCTGCGGGTTGTTCTGCGTGAAGTGGCTCGCGGGGGGCGCCTGCTGCCACGCCGGCTCGCTCAGCGCACCGTCCAGGACGATCGCCGCCGTCGTCCGCACGGCCGTGAGGCGGCGCGAGAGATGGGCCGTTTCGTAGTCGATGGCCCCGGGCGCGGCTGCCGCGGTGACCCCCATGATGGCGAGCCCCGACAGCAGGGCGAGGATGTTCCGGAGTTGCATGACGCTGGGACAGGACCGTGGCGCGTGCCGGTGAACCTGCAGTGATGCCGGCACGAGGCAGCCTTGCCCCGTGCCGGACGAGCGTCATTGAATAACAGATGAGCTTCGGGGATGTCAAGGGGAGAGGGACGTAGTCATGAGTTATGAGTTGTCAGTGCCCCACTGAGCCCGGGCTCGGGGGCGCTCCACTCATAACTCACAACTGACAACTGACAACTGACAACTTACAACTGAATCTCTCCCAACGCCTTCATCTCCATGTCGACGACGTTCTTCGGCAGCGGGGCGTAGCCGAGGGCCTGGCAGTACTGCTGGCCGGCGGTGAGGGCCCACTTCATGAAGTCCACCATGATCTTCGCCCGGGCCTTGTCCTGCGGGTGCTGGTAGAAGAGCATCCAGGTGAAGGACGAAATGGGATAGGCGTCGGCGCCCGGCGCGTTGGTGATCGAGACGCGGAAGTCGGCCGGCATGTCGGCCGCGGCGCCGGCGGCCGCCGCGGTGACGGTGTCGACGCTGGCCTTGACGAACTTCCCGGCGCTGTTCTGGACCTCGCCGTAGCTGATGTGGTTCTGCAGGGCGTAGATCAGCTCGACGTAGCCGATCGCGCCCGGTGTCTGCTGGACCAGCCCTGAGACGCCCTGGTTCCCCTTGCCGCCGAGGCCGACGGGCCAGTTCACCGAGGTCGCGACGCCGACCTTGCCCTTCCACTCGGGTGACACCTTCGACAGGTAGTCGACCCAGATGTAGGTCGTGCCGGAGCCGTCGGACCGGTGCACGACGAGGATGTCGGTCGCCGGCAGCGCCACCCCGGGATTGAGCTTCGTGAGGGCCGGATCGTTCCACTTCGTGATCTTGCCGAGGAAGATGTCGGCCAGCACCGGACCGGTGAACCGCAGCGTGGCGTTCACCCCCGGGATGTTGTAGACGGGAACGTCGCCGCCGAGCACGGTCGGGAAGTGCAGGATGTGGTCCGGCGCCGCCTTCAGCTGCTCGTCGGTCATCGGGCCGTCGCTGGCGCCGAAGAAGACGGTGCCCGCGGTGATCTGGCGGATGCCGCCGCCCGATCCGATGGCGTCGTAGTTGATCTGAATCTCCGGGTGCAGGTTGTGGTACTCGGAGAACCACTTGGAGTAGATCGGATAGGGGAACGTGGCCCCTGCACCGGTGACCGCCGTCGTCGCCGGCGCGGTGCCGCCCGCAGTGCCGGCCGGCTGGCCGCCGCCGCAGGCGCCGCTCAGGCCGAGGGCGGCGACCAGGATTCCCGTGATGGCCCAACGGCTCGACCGACCGTGATGAGAGATGGTGGTTGCGGGCATCGGTCCCTCCCTTCGGCTCGTGAACGCCCGTCCGTCGGGATCGGGAGCTCAACCATAGATGGACGCATTATAGCGGGCGGGGACGGCGGGTCGACAGGACAACGAGGCGGTCCCGGCCGTGGCCGGGACCGCCTCGCACGTTCTACGGCAGGAAGTAGCGGAACGAGGTGAACAGCATGTTGTCGTTCGCCTGCGGCGCGCCGCCGACGCCCGACCAGGCCTGGCGGACGAGGTGCGAGACCTGCGTGCCGAATCGCACCATGCCCTTCGACCCCTGGTAGAACGTGTACCAGAAGCCGCCGGTCCCTTCGATGACATCGTGGGTGTCCGCGGTGCAGGCGGACAGCGCCCCCGGCGCGAACCCACCCGCTCCCGGCGCCGGTTCGGTCATGCAGCCGGAGTTGTTGAAGAGCGACGAGCCGTAGCCCACCGCGGTGGTCGCACCGGTGGTCTGGGCCTGGCGCCCGGCGAATTCCGCGCCGCCGTTGAAGAAGACGTCGAGCTTCTTGTGATGGAACTGCAGCGTGCCGAGCACCTGCTGGCTCTTGATGAGGGCCAGCGTGCCGTCGGCGCGCACGGTGGCGTCCGGCAGGCTCGAGGTGCCGTAGCGGCCCACGCCGCTGCCCATCACGTAGTGGATGCCGAAGGTGGCCGCGTTCTTCGCGACCGAGATGCGGGCGTTCACCCCGACGCCGCCCCCGGCCGTGTGGTAGTTGTAGGGCGCACGGCCGGTCGGAAACACCCGATCGCGGAACGTGCTGAAGATGCCGAACACCTCGTAGTGCTGCCCGGCGTGCGGCTCGAACGCCGCCTTGGCGATGACGTCCGGCATGTAGCTGAACGTGTAGTTCGCCGTGGGGTTGTAGAGCCCTCCGCCATTGCCGGCCGCGCCGAGCAGGAAGTTGTTGCTCTGGCCGTGCACGGCGAAGGTCGTCTGCGGGTTCTCGAGGGAGACCGCGAGCCAGGTCTTGTTGCCGAAGTCCTTGGCCACGCGGAAGCCGAACTGCCGGGCCCAGCTGAAGCCGACGTGATACTGGGCGTCGATGGTCATCGGCAGGTTCTCGGTCCGGTTGTCGACCCCGTGCGACGTCTCGGTCACCAGCGACCACATCTGGCCGCCGGTCACCGTCACGCCGTTCGTGAAGGCGGCCTGCGCCCAGAACTGGCGCTGCCGGAACGTGTAGCTGTTGCTCTGGTTGGCGTTCGAGGTCACCCCTGCCGAGAGGAAGTCCCCCTCGTAGTAGCCACCGATCTTCACGTGGCTGAGCGTCCCCTGGGCGAGCATCGCGATGCGCGACTGACGCCCGCTGCCGGCGAACTCCGAGAGGTGGTACTGCGAACTGCCCGGCATCGGGAGCGCGTTGAACGGCGTGTTGATGTCGGCGCTGAGCCCGCGCTGCCGCCACACGGTCTCGGCCGCCATGAAGCCACCGGGTGTGAGCGTGATCCCCTTGTAGTGGAGCGCCGCCGGTCCGGGCTGCGCGTCGGCCTGCGCGGCCGCGCCCGTCGAAGCGTCAGCCGGCGCCGCCGCAGGGGTGAGGGCGCCGTTCGCGGTGCCGCCGTTGGTCGAAGAGGATCCGTTGCTGGCCGTCGACAGGTTCTGGGCACTGGCGGGCGCGCCGGCGGCCACCAGGACAGCAGCGGCCGCGAGGCCCATGAGCCGGGAGCGAAGAGTCGTCGTAGGTCGCATGAATGTGATATCTCCAGTCGGGCTCGTGGTGCGGCCTTGATGAAGGGGACCGCAACCCGCCCGACGTGACGAGCTTAGGCGGCCGGTGTGACACAGCCGTGACATGGCGGTTACGAGACTGTTAATTTGCGGCTGAGCTGCCGGGCGAGGGCGCGAGGGGACTGACGCGCAGGCTGTGGCCGGCCGAGACGACGGGGATCGGGCGTCAGACCGACGTGCCGGGCGGCACGGTGGCGTCCTTCGGCACGATGATGATGCCGTCGCGGATGACGTACCCGGGGCCGTCGGCGTCCTGCAGGCTCGCCTCGTTGACGAGCCGGACGCCGTCGCCGATGCGGGCGTTCTTGTCGACGATCACCCGATCGAGCACGACGTCCCGCCCGATGCCGAGCGGCGGACGGTCGCCGCGCGCCGGCGCCTCGGCCTCCTCCTCGTAGTAGTCGGCGCCGAGGAGCACCGAGCGGGAGATCTGCGATCCGCGTCCGATGTGCGTCCGGACGCCGACGATCGATTCCTCGACCGTGCAGTGGTCCAGGAAGGCCCCCTCGACCACGATGGCGTTGTTGACGGCACACTGGTTGAAGCGCACGCCGGGCAGGAACCGCGGGTGCGTGTAGATCGGCCGCCGGGGATCGTAGAACTTGAACGGGGCGCCCGGGCGGGTGAGCATGATGTTGGCGTCGTAGAAGGACGGCACCGTCCCGACGTCGACCCAGTAGCCGCGGTGCAGGTAGGCCTTCACCTTGTGGGTCTGCAGCGCGGCCGGGATGATCTCCTTGCCGAAGTCGGTGCCGGCATGCCGTTCCAGCGTCTCCAGCAGCACGTCGCGCGAGAAGACGTAGATCCCCATCGACGCCACGAAGGGCTTTTCGGGCGTCGTCCCGCCGAGCGTGGAGCCGGGCGGCAGGCTGCCGCCGATCTCCCCGAGCCGCGCCGCGTTCGGTTTCTCCTCGAAGGCGACGATCTGGCCCTGCCGGTCGAACCGGAAGATCCCCATGCCCGTCGCATCCTCGGGCGTGACGGGCTGCGCGGCGACGGTGATGTCGGCCTGCCGGTCGATGTGCGCGTCGATCAGGTCGCCGAAGCTCATGCGATACAGGTGATCGCCCGCGAGGATCAGGTAGTAGTCGGCCTCGTAGCGCACGAAGTGGCGGGCCGCCTGGCGGACGGCGTCGGCGGTCCCCTGGAACCAGTTCATGCTGTCGGGGGTCTGCTCGGCGGCCAGGATGTCGACGAAGCCGCGCGAGAAGAGGTCCATGCGGTACGTCTGGCTCACGTGCCGGTTCAGCGACGCCGAGTTGAACTGCGTGAGCACGAAGATGCGCCGCATGTCGGCGTGCAGGCAGTTGCTGACCGGGATGTCGATCAGCCGGTACTTGCCGCCGATCGGGACGGCCGGCTTCGATCGCATCTGGGTGAGCGGGAAGAGCCGCGTGCCGCGGCCGCCGCCCAGGATGAGGGCCAGCACTTCGTTCATCACGAGATCACCTCGGCGGCGACGTGGGCCACGTCGCTCGGGGCCGGCAGGATCACCGTGAACAGCGCGCCGCCGGCCGGACGGTTGGTGGCCCGCACCTCGCCGCCCAGCAGGCCGACCAGGTGCTTGACGATGGAGAGGCCCAGCCCGGTGCCGCCGGGGTCCTCGGTGCGGGACTTGTCCACGCGATAGAAGCGCTCGAAGACGCGCGTCAGATCGGCCTCGGGGATGCCCGGGCCCTGGTCGGCCACGGTCACCTGCACCGTAGCCCCGGCCCGTTCGGCCGCAATCGCGACGCGGCCGCCGACGGGCGAGTAGGCGATGGCGTTCTCCACGAGGTTGCGGAGCACGTCGTGCAGCTTCGCCGGGTCGGCCTGCACGGCACCGCCACCCTCGCCGATCCGGATGTCGATCGCCACCTCGCGCGCCTCCGCCGCGGGCGCGAGGTCCGCGACGACGCCCTGGATGACGCTGCGGGTGTCGCAGCGGACGATCTCCAGTGGCTCCTGGCGGGCGTCGAGCCGCGCCAGCCGCAGCAGATCCTTCACCAGCCGCTCCATGCGGAGCGCGTGGCGCGCGATGATCTGCAGGAAGCGCCGGTGCTCGTCGTCGTCGCTCGATTCCTCCAGCAGCGCCTCGACGTAGCCCCGGATGGCGGTGAGCGGCGTGCGCAGCTCGTGCGAGACATTGGCGACGAAATCGCGCCGGATCTGATCGGCCAGGCGGAACTCGGTGATGTCGTGGAGCACCAGGACGGCGCCGCCGCCCCCGGCCGACGCGACCGGTGCCGCCCGGGCCAGCAACACCTGCCGCGGATCGGGCGTCAGGCCGAACTGCAGGGGCTCGGGTTGGTGCCCCGTCAGGGCGGCGTCCAGCAGCTCCGTGATGCCCGGGTGGCGGATCGCCTCCAGGTAGTGACGGCCCGTCGTCCCCGCGGGCAGCCGGAGCAGCCGCCGGGTCGCCTCGTTGGCGAGCTGGACGACGCCCTGACGGTCCACGACGAGCACGCCTTCGTCCATGCCCGACAGGATGGCGTCGGTGCGGGCGCGGTCGCGCGCCAGTTCCTCGAGGCGCCGCGCCAGCGACTGCACCGACTGGTCCAGCGTGCGGGCGACCCGGCCCAGCTCGTCGTGCCCGTAGTCGAACGCCGCCGGTGTCAGGTCGCCGGCCGCAATCCGTCCTGCGGTCGCCGCGACGGCGCGCACGCGCCGCGCCAGCAGCGACGAGACCAGCCAGGCGAGTGCCGCCGCGCAGACCAGCGCGATGAGACTCGCCATCGCCACCAGGCGCCACACGGCGTCCAGCTGCGTCTGGATGTCGAACAGCGGCCGCTCGACGCGGACGACGGCGACGTCCGGCCGGCCCGCCGGCACGGCCACGTCGAGCACGTCGACCCCGATCGACGGGTCGTTGTGCTGCGAGACGCCGACCCCGCGCTGCCGCGCCGCGGCCACCTCGGGCAGGCTGTTGAACGACCCGAGCGAGGCGAGCGCGTCGGCCGGCAGACTCGAGTCGCCGACGACGGCGCCGTCGGGGGCGATCAGGGTGACCCGGGCCCCGAGGTCGTGTCCGAGCCGGTCGGCCTCGGCATCGAGGGCCGCCAGCGGCATGGCCGGCGTCCCGCGGGCGAGGAGCTCGGCCGCCAGTCGCGCCTCGGTCTCCATCGTCCGCCGGACCTGGCGTTCCTGGTCGCGGCTGAGGGACGAGCCGATGAAGACGCCCGCGACGACGAGGCCGGACGCGGCGACGAGGAACGCCGCGAGGAAGATCTTGGTCCGGAACCCGACGTGGGCGGGGAAGAGGGGCATGGGCGGCTGCGTGTCACGTGCAGTGTGCAACGTGCGAGGGGCGGCGCGCAACCGTCAAATCGGCGGCCGTCAGCGATCCGCGCCGGGCGGGGGATCGAGCAGCTGATAGCCGAACTGCTTCACGGTGGCGAGCGCCTCGGTGAGCGGCGGAACCTTCTCGCGCAGCCGCCGGACGTGGACGTCCACCGTCCGCGTGCCGCCGGTGTAGCGATAGCCCCAGACGTCCGACAGCAGCAGGTCGCGGGAGAGGACGCGGCCGCGGTGCTGGATCAGGTACTCGAGCAGCAGGAACTCCTTCGCCGTCAGCCGCACCGGCGTGCCGGCCACCGAGACGATGTGGCGCTCGCGGTCGACGACGATGTCGCCGTAACGGAGCACCGGCTCCGGCGGGGTCTGACGGCTGGCGCGCCGCAGCAGCGCCCGCACCCGTGCGACCAGCTCGGGCGGGCTGAAGGGTTTCGGAATGTAGTCATCCGCGCCGAGCTCGAGGCCGACGATCCGGTCCGATTCCTCGGCCTTGGCCGTCAGCATGATGATCGGCACGGCGGCCACGGCGGGATCGGCCCGGAGCGCGCGGCAGATCTCGAGGCCGTCCATGCCGGGCAGCATCAGATCGAGCACCACGAGATCCGGCGGCTGCGCGCGGATGGCCGCCAGCGCCTGCCGGCCCGTCGGGATGACCTCGGTCGACAGACCGGCCTTCTCGAGGTAGCGCGCGACCAGTCCGGCGATGTCGGCGTCGTCCTCGACGATGACGATGCGGTTCATGGACAGCTGACGCCTCTCAGCGGACGCCGCCCGGGCCGCGGCGGACACGACGCCGCCCGCTGCCGATTCCTGCGGAGCAGCCGGCAGGGGGCCGCCGACCCGCCGATTCAGGCCGTGTGTGCATCGATGCATTCTAAAGCACCTCTCAGGGGCTCGCCGATCAGACTCAACGGCACTACTGTGACGCACTGGTGTTTCGGTCGTGTTTCGCCCGCGAGAAGGCCCCGTACGGCCCCGAGGCAACCGGCAGCCGCCGGGAAGCGTCACAGGCGGCATGACCCTCGCTCGCACCTTGGTCGGAGTGCTCGCCGCGGGCGCCGCGGCCGTGACGCTGGCCGCGCAGGCGCCGGCCGCGAAGGCCCCGGACGTCCACACGCTCGGGCCCCAGGTCGGACACATCGTGCCGGCGTTCAGCCTGCGCGACGCCGCCGGCCGATCCCACACGCTGGCCTCGGCCGCCGGCCCCAAGGGGACCATGCTGGTCTTCTTCCGGTCGGCCGACTGGTGACCGTACTGCAAGACGCAGCTCGTGGAGCTGCAACGCCACGCGGCGGCGCCCGGCACGCGGCTGTCGCTGGTGCTCGACGTGACGCCGAAGGCGGGCGCCCACGTCTACGCGCCCGGCGCGAAGGGCTACATCCCGATCGATCTGAAGCTGGA
>JAGWRA010000007.1 GCA_028876655.1 Acidobacteriota bacterium
AAGCCTTGAATCGAAGCCCCGGTAAACGGCGGCCGTAACTATAACGGTCCTAAGGTAGCGAAATTCCTTGTCGGGTAAGTTCCGACCTGCACGAATGGCGTAACGATCTGGGCGCTGTCTCAACGAGGGGCACTGCGAATTTGTGGTACCGGTGAAGACGCCGGTTGCCCGTGGCTAGACGGAAAGACCCCGTGCACCTTTACTACAACTTAGTAGTGAATGCTGGCGCGTTATGCGCAGGATAGGTGGGAGACTTTGAACTCGGGCTCTTGGGCTCGGGGGAGTCAACGGTGAGATACCACCCTTAGCGCTCCGGCGTTCTAACCTCGTCCTGTTATCCAGGACAGGGACACTGCTAGGTGGGTAGTTTGACTGGGGCGGTCGCCTCCTAAAGAGTAACGGAGGCGCGCGAAGGTTCGCTCAGGCTGTTTGGAAATCAGCCGGAGAGTGCAAAGGCACAAGCGAGCTTGACTGCGAGATCTACAAATCGAGCAGGTGGGAAACCAGGCCTTAGTGATCCGGTGGTTCCGCATGGAAGGGCCATCGCTCAACGGATAAAAGGTACGCCGGGGATAACAGGCTGATCTGAGCCAAGAGTTCACATCGACGCTCAGGTTTGGCACCTCGATGTCGGCTCATCGCATCCTGGAGCTGTAGCAGGTTCCAAGGGTCCGGCTGTTCGCCGGTTAAAGCGGTACGTGAGCTGGGTTTAGAACGTCGCGAGACAGTTCGGTCCCTATCTGCCATGGGCGCAGGAGATTTGAGTGGGGCTGGCCTTAGTACGAGAGGACCGGGTTGGACGCACCTCTAGTGTACCAGTTGTCGTGCCAACGGCAGCGCTGGGTAGCTACGTGCGGAAGGGAGAAACGCTGAAAGCATCTAAGCGTGAAACCCTCCACAAGATGAGATCTCCCTGGATCGCAAGATCCCTGAAGGCTCCTGGAAGATGACCAGGTGATAGGCCAGGTGTGTAAGGGTGGCGACACCTTTAGCTAACTGGTACTAATCAGCCGTGAGGCTTGACCATAACTTCTTACTCCCGTCCGCCTTCGCTGCTTCGCAGCTTCGGCGGGACGGATGCGCAGAACACTGCGCGTGAGTGGGACGAGAAACTACCGTTTGCAGGATGTTCAGTTGTCTGGACAAGCTCAGCCCGGATGCGCGCGCATGTCGCGATCGTGGGCGCGCAGCACCGGCCGCATGGCCGGGCTGCGTTTCGTTCTTTGACATCAATCCGTTGCGGCATGTCAGGTGGTCCCGGTCCGGCGACCCCGACGTTCCGCGGAAAACGGAAGGTTTCCCGGCGGCCATAGGAGCAGGGTCACACCCGTTCCCATTCCGAACACGGAAGTTAAGCCTGCTACCGCCGATGGTACTGTGAGGGCAACCTCATGGGAGAGTAGGTCACTGCCGGGATTATTCTCGAGGCCGGAGATGCACAGCGTCTCCGGCCATTTTTTTGTACTCTGCCCCGCCCCGCCCCGCCCCGCCGGGCCTGGCCGGCGCGTCCCTTGCTCACCATGCCCCCCGAACACCGAAATCGCCAGCAAACCGGAGGGCCCGATGCCGAACCTGCCACCCGGATCGACGGCTGTCGTCGCCTGTCTTGCCATCGGTGTGGCGATGATGCCTTCCAGGTCCCCCTCGCTTGCCGTTCGCGCCGTCACCGACGGACGGACCATCGTCGTTGGCGGCGTGGGGCGCGTGCGTCTGCTCGGACTGGCGGCGCCGCAGCGGCAGGGCGGGGGACGGGGCGTCTCGCAGGAGGCCAGGAGACGGCTCGCCGATCTGGTGCTGCGCCGATGGGTGCGGCTGGAGCCGGACGGCCGGGACGAGGACCCGCTGCGGGCGCACGCCGCCTATGTGTTCCGGGACGACGGGCAGTTCATCAACCTGGTGATGGTGCGCGAGGGGTTCGCACGCGTGACGGCGCGCGGCGCCGGGCGGCGCCTCGTGGAACTGCAGCGTGCGGAGCGCGAGGCCCGGCAGGCCCGGCGCGGGCTCTGGCGTGAGGACCGGGCCGCGCGGGCGCGGCCGCCCGGTTTATACTTCTGGGCGCGATGGATGGCACACGACACACGATGAAGCAGGACGCGAACGCGGCGCGGCGTCCGAGTATCCCCGTCGAGCTGGCGTCCGAGCGGAAGATCCGCGAACGGAACAAGCTGTACTACCGCTTCAATCACTGGCCGATCTGGATCTTCGTGTTCTTCATCGCGCCGGGGCCGCTCACGTTCGACCTGTTCGAGCGCGGTTTCGATCACCGGATGGCGCTGTGGCTGGGGGCGGTGCTCGTCGGCACCGGCATCGCCGGGCTGCGCGGGCGCCTGCCGGGCGTCGAGCCCAAGCCGTACATCATCCGCTTCACCGAGGACAAGCCGAACCCGCTCTATCGCCGCGTCTGCTACACGTTCGCCTGGGGCGAGGCGGTCGCCTTCGCGGTCCTGAACATCACCGGGCTGGTCATCGCCATCGCCACCGGTCACTGGTACCTGCGACAGATCTACGACTACGCCTACTTTCCGCTGGCCGGTGGCGTCTGGCTGCTCGGCGCCTTCGGACAACTGCCGCGCGTGAAGGCCTCCACGAAGGGCGAGGGGCACGAGCGCCGGTACTTCTACGGCACGATCTGGGCGGTGTCGATCGCGCAGCCGGTGCTGTGGCTGCTGTGGAAGGTGCTGCCGCACACGCGCCCGGCCGACCTGGCGAAGCTGGTGATCTTCGTCGGCATCCTGGCCTTCGTGGGGAATCTGGCGCGGCTGGGCCGGCTGCCCCGTACGCGTCCGATCGTGCCCGGCGAGCTCGCCGTCTCCGACTAGCGCCGGAGACCGCCCGGTTCCCGTGCCGGCGTGGCGCCGGCGTCGGCTGCGGCGCCGGGCTCGCCTGCCGGCAGGCGGGCCCGGCCGATCAGCTGCCCACCTTCGGTCTCCACATCCACCCGCAGCGGCCCGGCCGCCTGGCCACTGACGACCGCGCTCGTCCAGAGCCGGTATCCCTCCTGGCGTCCGCCGACGATGCGATAGAACGGTGACTGGTAGATGAGATGGCCGTCGCGGTACCAGCTCTGGCGGACGCGCTCCTCGAGACCCAGGGGAGCCGAGATGGCGGTGATGGCGTAGAGCCGGCCGGTCCAGCCAGCCGGCAGCGCCGCCACCGGTCCGGCCACGGCGAGCGGCCGTCGCTGGAGGCCCCGGCCGAAGCTGGTGCCGGCGAGGCGGAGCGGCGCCGGCGGGACCAGTCCACGGCCCCAGACGACGAGGGCGCCGAGCACGATCGCCCCGGTCGTGACGATGGCGAGCACGCGGGGCCGGCGCCATTCCGAGGGCCTGAAGCGGAGGGTGGCGAATCCCACGAGCGCCAGGCAGGCGCTGATCCACATCGCTGCGCCGTTGCTCACGCTCCACAGCACGGGCAGGGTCACGTTCAGGCCGGCGAAGAGGTTGAAGGCGAAGAAGACCGCCAGCAGCGTCGGCCGGACCGACAGATGATCGTTGTAGACGACATCGAAGGTGGAGAGGACCGCCGAGGTGGCGAGGATGGCGATGAAGATCATGTTGAGCGAGCCCCAGGTGGCGCTCGCCCAGTAGACGGGCAGGACGAAGAAGAGCAGCTGCTGGTAGAAGTCCTTGTTCAGGTAGTTGACGGCGGCCCGGATCCACCACCGCAGCCGCGGGCCGAGGCCGGCACGGCCATCGATCCAGGGCAGCAGCAGGCTGGTGATCCAGATGAAGGCGATCTGCAGGAAGACGAAGCGGAGGACGCCGAAGTGGCGGGCGCCGACCCACATCACGAGGATGCCCGCGGCCAGCGCGTAGAGGCTGTGGAGCCACCAGAGGAGCCGCCCGTGGCGGCGGAGTGCGTCGCGCAGTGTCATCGGCCGGCCGAGCGCCCTTCCGCGACTGTAGAACGCCGCATGCCACCGGTCAAGGCGGACCGGCCGCCGGGCACGCCCCTGCTATAATTCAGCCGCCCGGCCGCGGTCCGCGCGGCCCGATCTCATCCCAGGAGTCCAGCGAGGTCCCGTCATGACGCGCGAGATCGATCTGCTGACGTCACCGACGCTCAAGTACCTGCGGGAACAGTGGTGGAACCCCGCGTTCAGCGAGTTCCTGCGCGAGGTGCTGAACCCGAGGCCCGGCCGGCGGCTGCTCGATGTCGGCTGTGGCGCCGGCACGGCGGAGATCGGCCTTGGCGTCCAGCAGCTCTCCCAGGTGCGGTTCTTCGGCGTCGATCGCGATCCGGTGCGGGCCCGCGAGGCCCTGGCGGACACGGCCTCGCTGAACATCGACATGGGGGTGGCGGCGGGGGACGCGCTGCGGCTGCCGTTCCGGGCGGCGTCGTTCGACGCGGTCTTCTGCGTTGCGGTGCTGCAGCACGTGCCGGACCTGTCGGGCGCGGTGGCCGAGTTCGCACGCGTGGTGCGGCCGGGCGGGCGCGTGGTGGCCGTGGAGCCGGACAACAGCGCGCGGTACTGGTACAGCTCGTGCGAGACCGGGATGCAGGCGTTCGATCTCGGCCGCCGGTTCCAGATGGCGCTGGCGCAGGCGACCGGCGGGATCGCCGAGGCCGGGGTGGGGCCGCGGGTCTCCGCGATGTTCGTCCGGCACGGCGTGACGCCGACGGCCGTGCGCCTGTTCCCCGTGTCGGTCGCGCGGCTCGGATCGCCTGACAGCGACATCTGGGCAGCCCGCCAGGAGGCGATCCGCGCCCAGGTGGCGGCGTGCCCGGACGAGGCGCTGCGCCGGCTCGGGTCGGATTACCTGAAGGCGATCGATCGCTACGCGGACGAGGCCGCGGCGGCGGGGCCGGCGTTCGTGGAGATCCAGAACACGCTTCTCATGGCCACGGTCGGCCAGCGGGCTGAGAGCTAGTGGGCGGGCGAGTGCAGCGAGCCGGGGTTCGGCCGCCTTCGCGCCAGGGCGCTTCGGCGAGCGTGGCCGAAGCCCGCGTGTCGCGTCGAGCGGGCGAAGGCCCGGGCGGAGCCAGGGAAGGCAACGGCCCGCACGGCGGGCCCGCGAGCGGAACGGAGCGAGCCGCACCGGGCGAGCGAGTGCAGCGAGCCGGGGTTCGGGGCGGAGCCCCGCAAGAGAAGGAAGGCTGGCACGGCTGGGACGCGTACGCCCCCTTCTACGACTGGGAGAACGCGCAGACGCTCGGGCGCCGGGACGTCGCCTTCTGGCAGGGGCTGGCCACCCGTCTGGGCGGCCCGGCGCTGGAGCTGGGCTGCGGCACGGGGCGGGTGTCGATTCCGGTGGCGCGCACCGGCGTGCCGCTCGTGGGCGTCGACCGGTCGGCGGACATGCTGGCGCGGGCGGCGCGCCGCCGGCGGCGTGCGTCCCTGGCGGGCGGCCTGTCGCTCATCCGGGGCGACATCCGCCACCTGCCGGTCCGCCGCGGGGCCTTCCGTCTCGTGATGGCGCCCTACGGCGTGCTCCAGTCGCTCGTGCGCGAGCGCGATCTGGCCGAGACGCTGGAGGCGGTGGCGCGGGTGCTGCAGCGCGGCGGGGTTTTCGGCCTGGATCTGGTGTCGGACGTCCCGGCGTGGCAGGAGTATACGGGCCGGGTGCCGCTGCGCGGCACCTTCCGGCGGGGCGTGAAGCTGACGCTCATCGAGTCGGTCCGGCAGGATCGGCGGCGGCGGCTGACGAGGTTCGACCAGGATTACATCGAGCATCGCGGCGCCCGGCGGATCCACCACCGGTTCTCGCTGACCTTCCGGACGCTCTCGATCCGGCAGATGACCACGCGGCTGGAGCGGGCGGGGTTCCGCGTGGAGGCGGTGCTCGGCGACTACGCCGGCGGGCCGTGGCATCCGGAGGCCGACGCCTGGCTGGTGCTGGCGCGGCGGGTCTGACGGGGCCGCCGCCCGGGGGAGCCCCGGGCGGGCGTGGCGGCGGATCGGGCGGCTGTGTTAAGATTTTCGGTCCGGTTTCTGCCTGTTTTCAGGGGAGTTTTGCAGCCATGTCCGGCCATTCCAAGTGGCATTCCATCAAGCACAAGAAGGGCGCGGCCGACGCGAAGCGCGGCAAGATCTTCACGCGCATCATCAAGGAACTGACCGTCGCGGCGCGCGTCGGCGGGGGGGATGCGGATACGAATCCCCGGCTGCGGACGATCATCGCCGAGGCCAAGGCGAACAACATGCCCGCCGACAACATCAAGCGGGCGATCCGCCGGGGGACGGGCGAGGAGCCGGGCGTCTCGTACGAAGAGGCGATCTACGAGGGCTACGGCCCGGGCGGCGCGGCGCTGATGATCGACGTGCTGACCGACAACAAGAACCGGACGGTCGGCGAGCTGCGCCACATGCTGTCGAAGCACGGCGGGAACCTGGGCGAGACCAACAGCGTCGGCTGGATGTTCGAGAAGAAGGCGTACTTCGTCATCGAGAAGACGAAGGCCGACGAGGAGCGGCTGCTGGCGGCGGTGCTCGACGCCGGCGCCGACGACCTGCGCGACGACGACGACAACTGGGAGGTGCTGGGGCCGCCCGAGTCGTTCAGCCAGGTGGACGAGGCGATCAAGGGGCTGGGCATCGAGCCGGCGGCGGCCGAGGTGGCCATGCTGCCGCAGAACTACGTCAAGCTCGAGGGGAAGACGGCGCAGTCGATGCTGAAGCTGATGGAAGCCCTCGACGAGCACGAGGACGTGCGGCACGTCTGGTCGAACTTCGACATCGCGGAGAAGGAGATCGAGGCGTCCTTGGCGTGAAGGTCTTTGGGATCGATCCCGGATCCGATCGGACCGGCTTCGGCTGCGTGGAGACCGACGGCACGCGGCACCGGCTGGTCGCCTGCGGCGCCATCACGGCGCGGGGCGTCGCCACGTTTCCCGACAAGCTGTTGATCATCCACCGGGACCTCGCGGCCCGGCTGGCCGAGTGCCGGCCCGACTGCGTGGCGATCGAGAACCTGTTCCACGCGACCAACGTGCGGAGCGCCCTCAAGCTGGGCCATGCCCGTGGCGTCGCGATGCTGGCGGCGGTCGAAGCCGGGCTGCCGGTCGTCGAGTACACGCCGGCCGAGATCAAGCGGGCCGTCGTCGGCTACGGGCGGGCGGAGAAGCCGCAGGTGCAGCAGATGATCAAGCTGCTGCTCGGCCTGGCGGCACCGCCGGCGCCGCACGACGCCGCCGACGCGCTGGCCGTCGCCATCTGTCACATCCACTCCGCCTGGCCGTCGGCGCGCACGGGCCGCCGGACGGGAGGGCGTCCGGGGCCCACGAGCTGGAGAGCCTACCGCCCCACCCAGGGCCGGTAGCCGGAGGCGGACGCGCATGATCGCGTTTCTGCGGGGCCGGCTGCTGGAGAAACATCCGAACCGCATCGTGGTCGACGTTCAGGGCGTGGGCTACGAGGTGCACGTGCCGTTGTCCACCTTCTACGGCCTGGGCGAGCCGGGGGCGGAGGTGGCGCTGCGGGTCCACACGCACGTGCGCGAGGATGCGCTGGCGCTGTTCGGCTTCCGCACCCCCCGCGAGCTCGACCTCTTCGAGCGGCTGATCGCCATCAGCGGCGTCGGCCCGCGCCTGGCGCTCGCCGTGCTGTCGGGGATCGAGCCGGCCGATCTCGTCCGGGCGGTGCAGCGGGGCGACGTGAAGCGGCTCACGGCCATTCCGGGGGTTGGCAAGAAGACGGCGGAGCGCATCGGCCTCGAGTTGAAGGATCGGCTGCCGGCGCCGGGCGAGGCGGAGGCCGTCGAGGCCGGGGCCGCGGCACCGGCCGAGCAGCTGCGCGACGATCTGCTCTCGGCGCTGCTGAACCTCGGCTATCATCGACCGCTGGCCGAGCGGGCGCTCGACGCCGTACTGAAGGACGCCGGCGACGGGGCCGCCTTCGAGGCGACGCTGAAGCGGGCCCTCCGCGAGCTGGCCCGGTAGGCGAGATCGCGCGGCGGCACTGGTGCCGTGCGCTGCTGAAAGCGGCAACACCCTGTGTATCGAGATCCGGAGCGTAAGCGACGGCTGCGCGTGGGGGTGGGCCGCCTTCGCGCCTCGGCGCTTCGGCGAGCGCGGCCGAAGCCCGGCTTGAACGCGATCGGGCGAAGGCCCGGCCCCACGCGGACTAATTGATGCCCACCGATCCCCGTCTCGTCGCGGCGACCCGGGCGGACGAAGAGGCCCAGTACGAGGCGGGTCTCCGGCCGCGGACGCTGAACGACTACATCGGCCAGGATCGCATCCGCGAGAACCTCGACGTGGCGATCGCCGCGGCCCGCCAGCGCGGCGACGCGCTCGATCACGTGCTCCTGTCGGGCCCGCCCGGGCTGGGCAAGACGACGCTGGCCTACGTGATCGCCAACGAGCTCCAGGTGCCGATCCGTTCGACCTCCGGACCGGTGCTCGAGAAGCCCGGCGACCTGGCGGCGATCCTCAGCAACCTGGCCGAGCGCGAGGTGCTGTTCATCGACGAGATCCACCGGATGTCGCCGGTCATCGAGGAAATCCTCTACCCGGCGATGGAGGACTACGAGCTCGACATCGTGATCGGGCAGGGGCCCGGGGCGCGGTCGGTGAAGGTGCCGGTGCAGCGCTTCACGCTTATCGGCGCGACGACGCGGACGGGGCTGCTGACCTCGCCGCTGCGGTCGCGGTTCGGCATCGTCCACCGGCTCGACTACTACCAGGAGGCCGACCTCCAGGAGATCGTGCGACGGTCGGCGCGGCTGCTGGACGTGCCGATCGACGAGGCGGCGGCCGGCGAGATCGCGAGGCGGGCGCGGGGGACGCCGCGGATTGCGAACCGGCTGCTGCGGCGGGTGCGCGACTACGCGCAGGTGCGGGCCGACGGGGTGATCACCCCCGCGGTGGCCGACGCGGCGCTGCGGCTGCTCGAGGTCGACGAGCACGGGTTCGACGAGGTCGACCGGAAGCTGCTGCGGACGATCATCGAGAAGTTCAACGGGGGGCCGGTCGGGGTGAACAGCATCGCGGCGGCCATCAGCGAGGAGAAGGACGCGATCGAGGACATCTACGAGCCGTTCCTGATTCAGATCGGCTTCCTCGACCGCACGCCGCGCGGGCGCGTGGCGACCGCACGGGCGTACGACTATTTCGGGCTGCAGGCGCCGGAAAGGGATTCACGGCTGTGGTGAGCGAGACGAGCACGGAGACGCGGGAGACGCCGCGCGGCGCGCGGGCGTCGCGGCGGGTGCAGATCAGCGCGCTGGCGACCTACGTGCCGCCGAAGCTGCTGACGAACGCCGACCTGGAGAAGCTGGTCGAGACGTCGAACGAGTGGATCCTGCAGCGCACCGGCATCCGCGAGCGCCACATCGTCGAGCCGGGGGTGGCGACCTCCGACCTGGCGAAGGAGGCGGCGCTGAAGGCGATCGGCCAGGCCGGGCTCACGCCGGACGACATCGAGTTCATCGTCGTCGGGACGACGACGCCCGACATGATCTTTCCGAGCACGGCCTGCCTGCTGCAGAACAAGATCGGCGCGAGCCGGGCCTGGGGCTTCGATCTGGGGGGCGCCTGTTCCGGGTTCCTCTATTCGCTGACCGTCGCCAGCCAGCTGGTGGGCTGCGGCTCGCACGAGCACGCGCTGGCGGTCGGCGCCGACGTGATGTCGAGCATCATCGACTACACCGACCGGGCGACGTGCGTGCTGTTCGGCGACGGTGCAGGGGCGGTGGTGCTGTCGCCCGCGGCCGATCCGGAGCTGTCGATCATCGACTTCCATCACGAGGTCGACGGCAGCGGCGGGCCGGCGCTGTGCATGCCGGCCGGCGGCAGCCTGCGGCCCGCCTCGCAGGAGACGATCGACCAGCGGCTGCACTACGTGAAGCAGGACGGCCAGGCGGTCTTCAAGTTCGCGGTGCGCAAGACCGAGGAGGCCGCCCGGCGGCTGCTCGAGCGCAACGGCCTGCAGGCGAAGGACATCGATCTGTTCGTGTCGCACCAGGCGAACCGCCGCATCATCATGTCGGCCGCCGAGCGCCTCGGCCTCGAGGAGCGGCAGTTCATCATCAATATCGAGCGATTCGGGAACACGACCGCCGGCACCATCCCGCTCGCGCTGAACGACGCCGTGCAGACCGGCCGCCTGAAGAAGGGCGACCTGGTGCTGCTGGCCTCCGTGGGCGCCGGCTTCACGGTGGGGGCGGTGCTGTTGAGGTGGGCGTACTGAGACTGCGCTGATCCGTACGACGTACGAGGTACGAAGTACGACGTGCGGACGTACGACGTACCACGTACGACGTCCGCGGATCGCCGTCGTTCCCGGCTCCAGCTCGCTCCGCCTCCGCTCGTTGTACGTCATACGTGGTACGTCCCGCACGCTGTACGTTGCATGTCGCACGTCGTACGTATCTCCATTCTCCCCATGCACGTTTCCGACTTCGACTTCGAGCTTCCGCCTGAACTGATCGCGCAGGAACCGCCGGCGGTGCGGGGGACGTCGCGGCTGCTGGTGCTGGACCGGCGGACCGGGGGTGTCGCGCACCGCCGCATGGCGGACCTGCCGGAGCTGCTGCGGCCGGGCGACCTGCTCGTCGTCAACGACACGAAGGTCTTTCCGGCCAGGCTGCTCGGCCATCGGACGCCGAGCGGCGGCCGGGTGGAGTGCCTGCTGGTCGCCCGGATCGGACCCGACCAGTGGGAGGCGCTGATGCACCCGGGGCAGAAGCTGAAGCCGGGTGCGGTGGTCCGGTTCGACGGGACGCCCGCGTTGCTGGCCGAGGTGCTCGAGCGGCGGTTCCACGGCCGCCGGCTGATCCGCTTGTGGACCGAGGATGGCAGCGACGTCGACGCGGCGATCGACGCGACGGGCCACGTCCCGCTGCCTCCCTACATCCATCGTCCGGATGCCTCGTCCGACCGGCTGCGGTATCAGACCGTCTACGCGGCCACGCGGGGCTCGGTGGCCGCGCCGACGGCCGGACTCCATTTCACCCGGGAGCTGCTCGGCGCGCTCGAGGCCCGTGGGGTCGAGCGAACCGCGATCACGCTGCACGTCGGGTATGGCACTTTCAAGCCCGTCCGGGTCGAGGAGGTCGAGGCACACCGGGTGGATGCCGAGCGTTACGAGGTGAGCGTGGCGGCGGCCGCGGCGGTGAACCGGGCGCTCGACGAGGGACGTCGGGTGATCGCCGTCGGTACAACGACGACACGGACCCTCGAAGCGGTGGCGGCGGCGCATGGCGGCCGCCTGACGCCGGGGCCGGGGGAGACGGACCTCTTCATCCATCCGGGCTTCCGGTTTCAGGTGCTTGGCGGCCTGCTGACCAACTTCCACCTGCCGCGTTCGTCGCTCCTCATGCTGGTGTCCGCCTTTGCCGGACGGGAGCACGTCCTCGCCGCCTATCGGCAGGCGATCGACCTAAAATACAGGTTCTACAGCTATGGAGATGCCATGTTGTCATATTGAGTCACATGTGCGTGTGCGATCGCGACCGTCCTGCCTGATTTTCAGCTAATCCATTCATTTGCAATATTTTGCCAGATATTCAACCCGCTGACCCTCCAGGGGAAGCGCACACGCCCGCCCGGGCGTTCCGCGTGATTCGACCAGGCATCACACCTGTAACTGTCTGAATAATAGGAGTATTGACGGGAATTGTCAGCGTAACGCCGAGATGGTCGCGGCCTTGCTCTGGAGAACGACGCGAAAGGATACCTCACTGTCATGTCGCGTCCTTCGCTGGCCTGTTTCGGGTCGGCTCCGCGGTGGACGAGTTGCCGCCGGAAGAGCTGGGGCAGGAGCTGGACAGAGGAGGTCATTGCCATCGTCGTTCGTTGACGCGGCACCTAGCAAGGAGTGGCACTGTGAAACGCCTTCGATTGCTCGCAACCCTGACGCTGATGCTGACCATCGGCGCGACAGGCGCGTATGCCGGGGGGCCTCTTGGGGGCTCCGGAAAGAATTCGCCTCCCCCCAGGCACCACGACAAGTTTGACCGTCACCTGCGTCAGGTGCTGAATCAGGACCAGACGCCCGGGGCGGCCAAGCGGATCATCATCCGGGTCAAACCCGGCGAAGAGTGGACCGTCTATCAGAGCCTGCTGAAGCAGGGCGATACGGTGACCCACTACTTCCCGCGCATGCACGCCTTCGGCGTGATCGTCCAGAACAACGGCGACCTGTCGAAGCTGGATCAGGACGCCGACGTCACGACGGCCTCGACCGACGCGGTCGTCAAGGCCAACGCCCCGCCGCGTGCGGCTCCGGTGCCGCCCCCGGTCCTGCCGGCGAACACCCTCCGGGAACAGGTGGGCGTCCAGGCGTACACTCCGGACTCGGGACTCATCGGCCGGGGGATTGGTGTCGCGCTGATCGACTCCGGCCTCGCGCCGTCCGCAGACGTGGATCCGTCGCGCGTCACGGCGTTCTACGACTTCACGCAGGGCGGGATCCTGACGACGCCGTCGGACGGCTTCGGACACGGCACGCACGTCGCCGGCCTCATCGGCGGCACGGGCGCGCTGTCCGGCGGCCTGTACGCCGGCGTGGCGCCGGGGGTGCACTTCGTCGTGGCCAAGGTCCTGGACGACAACGGCCAGGGCAACGTCAGTGATGTCATCGAAGCGCTGCAGTTCATCACCGAGAACAAGGACGCGCTGGACGTCCAGGTGGTGAACATGTCACTCGGCCATCCGCCGTACGAGGACGCGGCCAGCGACCCGCTCGACCAGGCGGTCGAGCAGGCCGTGCAGGCCGGCCTCATCGTGGTGGCGTCGGCCGGCAACTACGGCACGAATCCCGACACCGGTCAGATCGGCTACGCCGGGATCGCCGTGCCGGGCAACGCGCCGGACGCCCTGACGGTCGGCGCGGTGATGACCCAGGGGACGGCGACGCGGGACGACGATCGCGTGGCCCCGTACAGCTCGCGGGGCCCGACGTGGTACGACGGCCTCGCAAAGCCGGATGTCGTGGCGCCGGGCGACCTGCTGGTGTCCGACATGTCCCACGGCTCCTATCTCGACGGCGAGCTGAACGCCCTGCTCCATCCCGGTCGGGGGAAGATACCGCGCAACCTCCTGGTCGGCACCGACTACATGGAGCTGAGCGGCACGAGCATGTCGGCCGGCGTGACGACGGGTGTCGTCGCCCTGATGCTGCAGGCTCACCAGCAGGTGGAGCCGAATGCGCCGCCGCTGACGCCGAACATCGTGAAGGCGATCCTCCAGTTCACCGCGAGCTCGCTGAACGACGACACGGGGACGCCGTACGACGTCCTGACGCAGGGG
>JAGWRA010000080.1 GCA_028876655.1 Acidobacteriota bacterium
CCCCTCGATGACGACAAACACATCCGTGGCGCCACCGCTGAGCCGGATGTGCCCACCCCCCGGCAGGCTTTCATTGGCGAGCAGCAGCAGGTTCAGGATCAGCCGCGCCATCGGCGGGCTGAACGTGGTGCCAGCCGGCACACCCACGAGGTCCAGGGCAAGCCGCGAGGCCCCGGTCAAACCCACCGCAAGATCACTCAGGTCATCGCGCGTCAGTGCCTCGCCCTCGATACCCCAGGCGATCCGCAGCAGCCGCAGCCGCCGCATCAGGATCAAGGCCGCCTGCCGCGCCAGATCGGCCGCCTCGTCGGACAGCCCCGCCCGCGCCAGTGCCTCCGCCGCGACGAAGCGCGGGTCGGCGGTCGATGCCGGATCGAGCGCGAGGGACGGGAAGGCCTGCGATGGCGCCAGCGCGCCCTTCAGCGCCGCCGCCACCTCCGGCGACCGCTTCGCCAGCGGCTCGAGCAGCCGCTGCGCTTCGGCGCCGTAGTAATCGTAGAGATCGTCGTGCACGAGCCCCGTGAGGGTCTCGATGGCGTCCTTCCGGCGGCCGAGCCGCAGTTGCGCGACTCCCAGCCAGTACCGGCAGATGCGCTCGGTCTGCACGCCCGGCTTCAGGCGGATCGCCGCCTCCAGGTTGCCGGCCGCGCGGCTGTACGCGTGCACGCGGACGGCCGCCACGCCGGCCCGCCACAGGATGTCGGCCCGGTCGTCGCGGTTCGCCGCCTCGCCATACAGGCGGCGATAGATCGCCAGCCCCTCCTTCACCCGTCCCACGCCGACCAGGTAGGCCGCCAGCAGCCGGCCCAGGCTGAAGCGGTCGGCCGGCTTGACGCCCTTCACCCGTCCGAGCCAGAGCGCCCGCCCGCGCGTGATGACCGACGCCGTCCGCTGCTCGCGGACGGCCACCCGGAACTGGACCGTCCGGACGTCGGGCACGAACGTGCTGCGGGGGTAGTCGTGCAGGAACCGGGCGGCCGCCGCCATCGCCTTGTCGTCGGCCCGCGAGGCGTAGAGCACGCCGACACGCGTGCTCGCCATCTCGTCGGCCCGGTCGCTCTTCGGATCGCGCGCCGCCCATTCGTCGATCAGATCGAGGGCCTCGTGATAGCGGGCATCGTCGCTCAACTGTCCGATGAGCGAGGCGTACTGGTCCTCGGTGAACGGCGCGATGGCGAGGTGCGCGCTCGCCGCAATCCGGCGCTCGGCTGCCCGGGCCGCCCCGAAGGTCGCGGGACTGGCGAAGTGCAGCTCGGCCTCGCGCAGCAGCGCCAGCGCGCCCGCGGCATCCCCCGACTGCGCCTTGATCGCCGCCAGCCCGAGACGGGCGGTGTCGGCAGCCCCGCCGGCGGTCTGCAGGGCCAGCGCCCGCTCGAACAACGGCGCGGCATGGGCGCCGTCGTTCGCCTTCACGTACGCCTGCGCGAGTTCGACCAGCGCCGCCGGGTCGGCGCGCCCGTCATGGGCGGCCGCCAGCGCGTCGAGCGCCGCCGAGGCAGCCGTCAGCCGGCCCGCCTGCACCGCCACCGACAGCGCCGAGTGCAGGGCCAGATCGCGAAGCGGATCGCCGATGCCCGGCGTGGCGGCGATGGCCTGCCAGAGCGCGTCACTCTCGTCGGGCCGCCCTGCCGCCGCCAGCAACCGGGCCCGCAGCAGCCGCGCGTCGAGCGGCACCGCGGTCCCCCCCTGCGCGTGCACGTCCTCGTCCAGCGTGACCAGCGCCTGAGCCGACTGTCCAGCGGCGGCCAGCGCCAGCACGTCCGGATAGGCCGGGCCCGGCAGCCGCGCCCCGTCTGCGGCGGCTGGCGCATCGGCCGCCGGCGGCTGCGCCACCGCCCCGGCCGCCATCAGCAGCACCGCCGCCACCAATGCACGGGCGAGACCGCTGAAGCGGACGCACGAGGTCACGTCAGACGGATGTCGATGGAAGGGGATCGGATGGACCGGGGACGAACGCTGGCGTCGCATGGAGAACAGTTTTCATCTTACGCTTCGCGAGGACGGCTGTCACGGGGGAAGCCATGCAGGAAGACGCACGACGTCGCAATGGGCAACGAGCAATGGGCAATGCGCAATGGGTATTGTCCTGGTGCCAGCCGCAGGGCCGCAGCCCGGAGCCTGGAGCCCGGAGCCCCTCAGAGGTACAGATGCGTCACCCCCGGATTCCGCGCA
Organism: Acidobacteriota bacterium; assembly: GCA_028876655.1. Classification (GTDB taxonomy): domain Bacteria; phylum Acidobacteriota; class Vicinamibacteria; order Vicinamibacterales; family CAVVIG01; genus JAGWRA01. The sequence goes on from JAGWRA010000080.1 coordinate 2,173, forward strand.
TCGATCTCGAAGCGCCGCACGGACGGGATCTGCTGCAGGTGGCGCTGCAGCGCGGCACGGATGAGGCCGCGTCCCTTGCCGTGGACGATGTCGAGCCGCCCGGCGCCGTCGAGCAGTGCCTGGTTGAGCCGCTCGTCGACCCGCTGCAGCGCCTCCTCCACGGTCAGACCATGGAGATCCAGGGTGGGGGTGGAGGTCGCTGCGGCGCCGGGCGTTGCCGTTTGGACTGGCAATCCTGATCCTGCTCTACCGCCTTTGCGCACAGACTTCGGCGCCTTCAGTCGATCTTCTGCACAGACCATCGTCGCCGCGCCGATCGCGACCAGATACCGTCCCCCGCGACGCACCTCGCGGACGACACCGGTGCCGAGGCCGCGGACCACGACCGGCTCTCCGACCTGGAAGGGCATGACCGCCCTCAGTATGCCGCAGGCCGGCTCAGAAGTTGAGCCACTGGGCGACTTTGATCAGGAACACGTTGTTGGCCGGCTGGCCGAAGAGCTGACGGAGGTTCTGGCCGAGCTGGAAGTCGGCGACGGTGTCGTCGCGCTCGCGGTTCTGCTGCCAGACGATGAAGAGGGTGGACCCGGGATGGTACTCCCAGCGCAGGACGTTCGTGGAGCGGAACGACTTGACGTTGAAGTCTGGGTTGTCGGCCGGGAAGGCGCTGGTCGCCTCGAAGTCGAACGGGGCGAACTCGTCCTGATAGCGCGCCGCCCGGCCGTCGACGAGCGCCTTGTAGCCGCTGTACGCGCCGCCGGAGACGAACGGCTGGGCGTAGAGCTGGATCGACAGGTTCGGCGTGAGCGTGTAGTTCACCCGCGCGGTGAACGACGTCGTGTGCTGATCGAGGTGCCCGAGCACGTCGTGCGTATCCACCTGCTCGACCCACTGATAGTCGTTCACCGAGTGGTCCCAGAACATGCCGAGCACGACCGAGAGCGAGGACGAAGGGCGGACGGTGACCGTCGGCCCGACGTTGAAATCGTGCGAGCCGTGGTGGTCGTTGAAGAAGAACTGGTTGTAGCCGAGCGACACCATGCGCCGGTCGTCGGTGTTCACCCAGAGCCATGATCCGATGTTGCCGGGCGTCCGCCCGCCCGGCCCGCCGCGCGTCAGCCGGTCGTCGAAGCCCCCCGCGTTCAGGTTGACCCCCGCGCCGGCGCTCCAGTTGTTCCGGAAGGTGACGTTGCCGTTGACGTTGCCGCCCGTGTAGAGCCGGTCGCCGCCGTGGTTCCAGGACGACCACTGGTTGAAGTTGAACCGGTAGCTGCGCAGGTGGCGCGTCGGACGGTCGTGCCGCCACTGCAGCCAGTTGCCCATGCTGATGAGGTCGGCCCGCTGCATGTAGCCCAGATCGTTGATGTCGAACCCCGGGCTCTTCATCTCGACGTTCGTGTTGAACCGGATCGTCTCGCCGCCGATCTTGCTGAAGCTGACCTGCGCCGACTGGCCCCCCAGGCTCGTCCGCGACGGGTCGTATCCCAGGTAGCCGGCCCCGGGACGCTCGAACCCGTGGACGTTGTCGGTCTGCACCGCGTCGATCGCCGCGGCGTCCCCCCGCAGCAGGCTGCCCGCCCAGTAGCCGGCGACGCTGTAGCGGCCGCCGCCGACCCGCCAGTCCCAGTCGACCCCGCCGGTGTAGGCCTGATCGGGCAGCAGCCCGGTGAGGCCGCGCAGCCGCCGGTTGGTGCTCGTCACCATGAACCCCACGGTGGACTGGTTCGCGAACTCGCGGCGCGCCCGCACCAGCGAATAACTGGTCAGCGGCTCGGCCAGCGCGCTGGATCGCTGCGCGCCGTCGGCAATCCGTGCGTCCTCTTCGGCCGTGACGGCGTTCAGCGCGCCGACCGAGAAGTTCCCCACCCGCCCCGTCAGCTTCGCCGCGCCGATGATCGTCGTCTGCGTCGGCTCGTCCACGTACCCGTTGGCCGGCGCGTCGACCGAAATCTGCGGCGCACGGCCGATGCGGCGCGAGTAGAACAGCCCCGTGCACTGCCCGTCGCTGCAGTCGGTGTCGAAGTGGAAGATGCCCGAGCCCTCGGTGAAGAAGGGCCGCCGCTCGTCGAAGTAGGTTTCGACCCCCGAGAGGTTCACCACTGCCGGGTCCGCCTCGACCTGTCCGAAGTCGGGGTTCACGGTGGCGGTGAGCGTGAGCCCCGGCGTGAGCGCGTACTTCAGGTCGGCGCCGAACGCCTTCCCCATCGAGGTGTGCGAGACGAACGGATTGCCGGGAGCGGGCGGCTGCGTGTCGAGCTGGGTGACGGCGTAGGGCGTCAGTTCGAGCGTCTTGTGCCCCTCGTCCAGCCGCAGGCCGGTGAGCTGCCCGAACGACGACACGTAGCCCTGCGCGCTCTTGGCGAGCAGCGGCCAGGTGTCGGTCTCGTTCAACCGGGCGATCTGCCGGACGACGGCGAAGCCGAAGGCCGTTTCCGTACCCGCGAAGCGCAGCTGCGACAGCGGGATCCGGAAGCGCGCCCGCCAGCCGTGCGGCTCGCGGGCGACGGTGACGTCCCACACGGCATCCCAGCCGACGTCCTGATTGGAGTCGTTGTACCAGTACGAATCTTCTTTCACGCCCGCGGCGTTCACCGCGAACTCGAATGCGCTGCGGCGATCGTCGTAGGAATCGATGAGCACGCGGATCCAGTCGGACGGCGACGACACGTCGCGGCGGGTGAGCAGGCCGACGATCTTCGACGGGTCCGGGTCGGTCGCCTCGACGTCCACGTAGATCGCGCGGGCGTCGTAGGCCACGCGCACCGACGTGGGGAACGTCGCCGCCGCCCCTTCGCTCGGCTCGCGCTGCTCGAAATCGGAGACGGCCGGCGATCCGCTCCAGATCGTGCCGGGGCCCCGGCCGTCGAGCGCCAGCGCGTCGATGCCGGGATCGACCGGCACCGCTTCGATCGTGCCGGCCGCACGCGGGGCGGCGCCGCCCGGACGGGCCGCCGCCCGCGCGCGGACAGGTGCGGTCAGCCCGGCGCCCAGGAGGATCGCCAGGGTGAGTCCGCACGCACGCCGCAGGGACCGGATCATGCCCTCTTCAGACGTCGAATATGGCCGGAAAGTTGCCCTGTTCCGGACAGGTGCATACACTCTGACCCGTGGATGCCCTCCAACGCCTCCGGGCCTGGTATGCCGAGGAGCTGCAACTGGTCGCCAACCTGCAGTCCGAGGCGCTGGTGGCCGCCTTCGCCGCCGTGCCGCGCGAGCGGTTCCTCGACGGGGGCCCCTGGCAGATCTGGACCACCGTCTCGCCGCGCGATCCCTTCCAGCCGCAGGCCGGCTATCGGACGACGCCGGACGCCAATCCGGCGCACGTCTATCACAACGTCGCGATTGCGCTCGACGCGGGGCGCCGGTTGAACACCGGGCAGCCCGCCACCGTGGCGGCCTGGCTCGACTGGCTCGCGGTCGAGCCCGGCATGACGGTGTACCACGTCGGCACCGGCAGCGGCTACTACACGGCGATCCTCGCCCACCTCGTCGGCCCCCACGGCCGGATCGTCGGCGTCGAGGTCGACCCGCCCCTGGCCCGCCGCGCGCAGGCTGCGCTGGCGGAGTACCGGCAGGTCACCGTCGTGGAACGGTCGGCGGCCGGATTCGATCCGGGCGCGGTCGATGCCATCTTCGTCAGCGCCGGCCTCACCCATCCCCCCGCCGCGTGGGTGGACCACCTGCGCGCCGGAGGCCGGATGCTGCTTCCGCTCACCTTCAGTCTGGAGGGGAGCGCGATCGGCGGCGGCGGGGTGCTGGCCATCCAGCGCCACGCCACGCAGACCGAGGCCCGGTTCCTCCCCGGTCCCGTGCTCTTCTACTCCGCCGCCGATCTGCGCACGGCCGAGGCGAACCGGCGGCTGGGGCATGCCTTCGCGCGCGGCCGCACCGAGACCGTCCGCTCGTTCCGGAGGAGCGATCACGCGGAGGATGATACCTGCTGGCTGCACCTGCCGGACGGCTGCCTGTCGACGCGCGTTGGGGAGGCCTGACGCGCGCCGGGGCGGCACGCGTCACGTCAGAGCGACAGGACGAGCCCTTCGCGAATGAGACGCTTGACGAGAGTGAGCTTGCCGTCCTGATCGAGAGGGCCTGGCAGGTCGCGCACCACGAATCGGGTTCGGCTCAGTGCGAAACGGACGGCGTCGGCCGCCTGCTGAGGAAATGTGATGCGGCGGCCGTAGCAGTGAACCGACAGCGCCTGACCATCACGGCGCATGGCCGTCATCGCCCCCGGCCGGACGCCGACCACACTGTCGGCGGTCAGGCGGTGGAGCACGGCGAGTTGCCCCATCTGGCCTCTCAGCAGCGGCGGGCTCGAGGCAAGGAACTCGTCCGCGAACCCGTCCAGGACCTGGTCGAAGCCCGTGGAGGCCGAGACCCGGCCCAGCAGGTCGTCCAGCGTCGGCCGGGCGGACTCGCGGTCGAACGCCAGGTACGCGAACCCCGGCGGCAGGGCCCGCCGGAACGCGGGATCGTGGAGGGCCGTGTGCGCGACCAGCTCCAGCAGAAGATCGAGCCAGGTATAGCGCAGCACGCCGGCCGTGATGTGCAGGGAGGTTTCGTCGGTCGAACGGGCTTCGTGGGTGACGCCGCGCGGAATGTAGGCGACGTCACCGGCCTGCAGTTCGAATTCGAGTGTCTTCTCGCCGAGTTCGTGGACGTCCGCGTCGAAATCCTGGGCCGGGAGCGGCAGCTCGAGCGGCGTACCGTAGACGACCCAGTGCTTCGAGCCGCTGACCTGCAGCACGAAGACATCGTGCGTGTCGTAGTGCGGCCGCGCCCCCTGCGCCCCCGGCGGGGTCAGGTAGACGTTGGCCTGCAGCGGACAGGTGAAGACCCGTTCGAGGCCGCGGCAGAAGGCGGTCAGGTGCGGCACGACCGTGTCGAGAAAGGCCAGCGTGATGGTCGCCCCTTCCCCGAACAGCTGGTACAGCCGTGCGACGTCCAGCACCTCGCCGTCGACGGTATAGTCCTCGGCCGCCAAGTCCCGGCGCGCATCCTTCAGGCAGATGTCTGGGTAGCGGCGATCGAGGGTCGTGATGACGCGGTCGATCTCATCCAGCGAGAGCAGACCGCTGAAATGGTCGGGAGCCTGGCGCGTGACGACGAGTGGCTGGCGCTCCCAGTAGCGCTCGAAGAACAGGCTCGAGCTCACCGGAGCCAGCAGCCAGTCCAGTGTGGAAGGCCGCGGGAAGGGGGAGCCCCCCTCCCCGCTGGTGACGAGCGGAGCACGACCCGACCGATCGGACATGAGACTCCTGCCGGAAGGCTAGACCGGATCCGGATCCGATCCCTTCTTCTTCTTGTCCGGGTCGCCACCCTTCTTCTTCGCCTTGGCCTTCTTCTTGTCTGGGTCGCCGCCCTTCGTCCCCTTGGCGTGCATTTCCTTCTTTTTGTCCGGGTCGCCGCCCTTCTTCTCGCCGGGGTGGGCCCCCTTCTTCTTGTCCGGGTCGGCCGCTTTCTTATCCTTCGCGTCCGGGTCGGCAGCCTGGAGCCCCCGCGCGTCGGCGCGGACGCCCGAGACCAGCGCGGCCGCGCCGATCAGCAGTGCCCCGGTTGCGCCCAGGAACGAACGTCGTCCTATCTTGCGCTCGGTGACAATCTGATCGTCCGCAAGAGGCACCAACCCGAGGTCTTCGCGTTCCTTGTCAGTCACGTTCGTCTCTCCTTGGTCCAGGTCCCGGATCCCGTCGGCACGCGCCCAGAACCCCCTCACGGCCAGCTCGGCCTTTGATCGAGGCTCTTCTCGGCCGCACGTTCAGCGTGACAGCATGCACCAACTCCGATGAACAATTCATGACAATCTATTGACCAGATTGCAGCTCATGCGCCCGTGTTGCCTCCCTGTCACACTCTATTCATCGACGACGTGGCAACGTGGGAATCGGGCCCACGTTCATGAGGAGACGGCACAGCCGTCCACGTGCGGCCGGGAGGAACTCCATGAGGTGCAACGGATCGATCCGCCTGCTGAGTGCAGCTACCGTCGCCCTGGCGACAGGCCTGATTGCCCTGCCTGGGTACGGGCAGCCCGCTTCGAGCCGGACGACCACGAAGCTGGTCTCCGCTGCCGGTTGCCTGACCAAGGGAGACGAAAAGGGTGAGGTCTGGTTGAAGATGAAGGATGGCACCGTCTACGGACTCGAGGGCCGCATGAACCTGCAGGCACACCTGGGCCAGGAGGTAACTATCAAAGGGCACGTGCTCTCCGAGGGCAAGGAAGAGGCCGGCGAGGAGGCCCGGGAAGAGCGCAAGACGGGAACACACGAGACGGCCGACTTCCGTGTGACGAGCCTGAAGGTCGTCAGCAAGACGTGCAAGTAGCGACGGTCCTGACCCACCGCGCTGTCATCCACTGTTCATGGGGCGGGCGGTACGATGCGCCCGTGGCGGGTGGACATCCCCTCCGTGGCCGGCATTGACGGTGATCGACGGGAGCGCGTATGGTGGCCACGGTAGAGAGAGTCTTCGACCAGGAGCCGCGGTTCAGTGATTCGGTGTAGAACCCATCGGTGGTCGTCGCCCGCATCGGCGGCAGCCTTGTTCGGATTCCTGATCGTCGGTCTGGCCGGGCGCCAGGCGGCTGCCCGGTCGGGGCCTCCAGAGACCGCGGTGCCGGCCTCGCCTGCCCGTCTGGCGCTCGCCCGGACGGGCATACCCGGGGCGGCGGCGCCCGCGCGTCCCGCTGCCCAGCCGTCTCACCCGGTTACGCTCGCCGACGCCCTGCACATGGCCCGCGCCAACAGCCCCGCCTTCCAGGCCGCCCTGGCGGCGGCCGGTGTGGCGCACAGCGTGAAGGTCCAAGCCCGGGCCGGTCTCTTGCCGAGAGCGTCGTTCCTCAGCCAGTTCCTCTACACGCAGCCGAACGGGAGCTCCAGCGGCGTCTTCGTGGCCAACAACAGCACCCGCGAGTACATCGATCAGGCCAACGTGCACGAGTCCATCGGGGTGACCGAAACGGCGACCTACCGGAGCGCGGCTGCCGCCGAGGATCTCGCGAAGGCCGAGACCGACATCGCCTCCCGCGGCCTCGTCGTCACGGTCGTCACGCGGTACGACGCCGTGGTGGTGTCGGAGCGGAAGCTGGCGACGGCGCGGCTGGCGCTCGCGGATGCGAACCGGTTCCTGACCATCACGCAGGATCGCGAGCGGGGCGGCGAGGCGGCGCACGCGGACGTCATCAAGGCGCAGCTGCAGGTCGAGCAGCGCGCGCGCGACCTGCGCGATGCCGAGTTGGCGCTCGCCACGAGCCGCAACGAGCTGGCGATCGTGATCTTTTCGGATTACGAAACGGGCTTCACCGTGACCGACGACCTGCAGGCGCCGGCGGCGCTGCCGGCCTTCGACCAGGTCGAGCGGCGCGCGCAGGAGCGCAATCCCGACGTGGCGGCTGCCACGGCGGCGCTGCAGCAGGCCGGCCAGGACGTCTGGGTGGCGCGGGGCGAGCTCCTGCCGTCGCTCTCGCTCGACTACTACTACGGCATCGACGCGAACCAGTTCGCGACCTCCTTCGACGGGGTGAACAACCTCGGGTCGAGCGTGGTGGCGTCGGTGAGCGTGCCGCTGTGGAACTGGGGAGCGACCCAGAGCCGCATCGCGTCGGCCCGCCTCCGGCGGCAGCAGGCGCAGGTCGAGCTGAGCTTTGCCCGGCGGCAACTCCTCGCCGACCTGCACAGCTTCTACGGCGAGGCGGCCACGGCGCGCGAGGCGCTGGCGTCGCTCGAACGGTCGGTGCACCTGGCCGACGAGAGCCTGCGGCTCACGACGCTCCGCTACCAGGCCGGCGAGGCCACGGTGCTCGAGGTCGTCGACGCGCAGAACACGCTCATCCTGGCGCGCGACGCGTACGACGACGGCGAGGCGCGGTACCATCTCGCGCTCGCGAACCTGCAGACGCTGACCGGGACCCTGTGACTAGCGAGAGTGTGACGTGTCTATCAATTCTTCACTGGCGCCGGGGCCCCACCCCCGGCGCGAACTGACGCTGATGCCTCGCCTCGGATTCTCATGTGCGCGGCTCGGCATGGCCGCAGGCGCTTCTCCGTCAGCGCCGGGGCTCTCCCCCCGGCGCGAGCTGACGCTGATGCCTCGCCTCAGACTCGCCTGTCTTCGGCTCGGCATGGCCGCGGGCGCGGTTGCGCAGAGGACCTGCGTACTGGCCATCGGCCTGGCCGTTCTTGCCGCCGGCTGCAGCAAGGCGCCGGCGGAACAGGAACCGGTCGTGACGGTCCAGACCGCGACGGTGGTGCACGCGCCGATTGCCGATCTCGTCTCGGCCGACGCCGTGCTCTACCCGCTGACCCAGGCCGCGATCGTGCCGAAGGTGACCGCGCCGGTCGAGCGGTTCTACGTGCAGCGCGGCCAACGGGTCCGGAAGGGCCAGCTGCTCGTCGTCCTCGAACATCAGGATCTCGCGGCGGCCGCCCTCCAGAGCCAGGGACTCTACCAGGAGGCACAGGCGAACTACGAAACGACGCGCGCGGCCGACCTGCCGGCGCAGGTTCAGAAGGCGCAGCTGGACGTCACGACTTCGAAGCAGGCGCTCGACGCCCAGCAGCAGGTGTACCGGGACCGGCAGATGCTGTTCAAGCAGGGGGCCCTGCCGCAGCGCGACGTCGAGACGGCCACCGTCGCCCTCGCCCAGGCCAAGAGCGCGTACGCGCAGGCGGTGCAGCAGCTGCACGCTTTGCAGTCGGTGACGCGCGCCCAGACCATCAGGATGGCGGAGGCGCGGGTCACCGCCGCCCAGGGGCAGTACAAGGGGGCGCAGGCCACGCTCGACTATGCCACGATCCACAGCCCCATCGACGGCTGGGTGACCGACCGGCCGTTCTATGCCGGCGAGATGGCCACCGCCGGTCAGCCACTGCTGACGGTGATGGACACCTCGTCCGTCGTCGCGCGCGCACCGGTGCCGGCCACGCAGGCGGGACGCGTCCGGGTGGGCGATGCGGCCACGGTCACCGTCCCGGGCCTCGACCATCCGGCGGCAGGTCGGGTGACGGTGGTGAGCCCCGCGCTCGATCCCTCGAGCACGACAGTGCAAGTCTGGGTGCAGGTCCCGAATCCAGACGGGCAGCTGAAGCCGGGCACGAGCGTGCAGGTCGCGATCGTCACCCGGTCGGTCCAGGACGCGCTGGTCATACCGGCGCCGGCGCTGCTGACCGCGCCGGACGGCACGCATTCGGTGATGGTCGTCGGCAAGGACCAGACGGCCCACTCGCGCGACGTCGAGGTCGGCATCACGGAAGACGGCCGCGTGCAGATTGCCAAGGGGCTGACGGCGGGCGAGACGGTCGTCACGACGGGCGGGTACGCGCTGCCGGATGGCACCCGCGTGCAACCCCAACCAGCGGCGTCCTCCACGACGCCATCGCAGGGTCACTAGCCGCGGGCGCGGGAGCCCCGCTCCAGGTCGATACCACCACATGTCTGTTGATCACCCGGACCGGCCGGACCAGGCGAACTCGAAGACCGATGTGACGGCGCCGGCGACACGTCCCCGCAGGGATCCGTCCTCCTACTGGTTCGCGCGCGGCACCAAGCCGATCATCTTCCTCATCATCGTGCTCGCGCTGGTGGGGGCGTACGTCGGCCTGACGATCCCGATCGCCGTCTTCCCGACCACGAACTTCCCCCGGATCATCGTCGCCGTCGACAACGGCGTGATGCCGATCGACCAGATGATGGTGACGATCACCCGGCCGATCGAGGAGGCCCTCGGCGGCGTGCTCGGCATCCAGGACGTCCGGTCCATCACCAGTCGCGGGTCGGCCGAGGTCGACCTGTTCTTCAACTGGAACGTGGACATGTTCCAGACGCTGCAGCGCGTCAACGCGGCCATCGCCACCATCCGGCCGGAGCTGCCGTCCACCGTCCGCATCACCACGAACCGGCTGGAATTCGCCAGCTTCCCGATGCTGGGGTACAGCCTGACCTCCAAGACGATTCCCCAGACCCGGCTGTGGGAGATCGCCACCTACGACATCAAGCCGCGCCTGAACGCCCTCGCGGGGGTCGGCCAGATCGTCGTACAAGGCATGCAGGTGCCGGAGTTCCACGTCGTGCCGAATCCAGCCGCGATGCTGGCGACGCATACCACGGTTTCCGATCTGCTGAGCGCCGTCGACAGCTCCAATCTGATCGAGTCCCCCGGCTTGCTCGCGCGGGATCACCAGCTGTTCCTGGATCTCATCAGCGGTCAGGCGCATAGCGTCCCGGACATCGGGGACATCTACGTCAAGAAGGACCCGGGCGGCAACCCTCTGTACCTCCACGATCTCGGCAGGGTCACGTCGGGGATCGCCCCCAACTACACGATCGTGACGGCCAATGGGCAGCCGTCGGTGCTGATCAACCTGAACCGACAGCGCGGCGCCAACACGATGCAGGTCGCCAGCGAGGTCAAGGCGGAGATGGCGTCGATCGAGAAGACGCTGCCGCCCGGCATCCGGGTCGGCACCTTCTACGATCAGTCGTGGATCGTGGGCGAGTCGATCAAGAGCGTGCGCGACGCGATCCTGATCGGGATCCTCCTGGCCTCTGCCGTCCTCGTGCTCTTCCTGCAGGACTGGGGTTCCTCGTTCATCGCCGGCATGGTCATCCCCATCAGCATCCTGATGACGTTCGTCGTCCTCAAGATGCTGGGCGAGAGCTTCAACCTGATGTCGCTCGGCGGCCTGGCGGCCGCCGTGGGGTTGATCATCGATGATGCGATCGTGGTGGTCGAGAACACGGTCTTGCGCCGCGAAGCCGGCGAGGACCGGTTCGAGGCGGTCGCCCACTCACTGAAGGAACTGACCGTCCCGCTCATCGGCTCGACCCTGACCCCGATCGTCGTGTTCGTGCCGCTCGTGGCCATCACCGGCGTGAGCGGCGTCTTCTTCCGCTCGCTCGCCGTCACCGTCGGCGTGGCCCTCTTCGCCTCGCTCACGCTCGCCCTCACCTGGACGCCCAATCTGTGCCTGTATCTGCTGCGTCAGAAGCCTCATGCCGAGATCCCGACTGAAGGGGGCGAGCCCCCGTCGCCCGAGGCCGACGCCGGGCTCACCGATGAGCAGCGGGACGTCCGGCGGATGATGGAGATCGAAGAGCGTTCGATGGGCCGGATCATCACCGGCATCATTCACGCCTACGACACGTGGTTCCGGTGGGCGCTGGCGCGCCCGTGGTGGGTCGCTGGCCTGGGCATCGTGCTGATTCCGATCACGATCTTCTGCTACAACCGGATCGGATCGGACCTGCTGCCGAAGATGGATGAAGGCAGCTTCATCGTCGATTACGTCACGCCGTCCGGCAGCTCGCTGCAGGAATCTGACCGGATGGTGTCCGACATCGTGCGGATCATCCGATCGGTCCCCGAGGTCGCGGACACCTCGCGGCGCACGGGACTGCAGCTGGGCCTGGCCGCGGTCACGGAAGCCAACATCGGCGACATCTCCGTGAACCTGAAGACGGACCGGAGCCGGGACATCTGGTCGGTCATGAACGAGGTCCGCACGAAGGTCGCGCGTGCCGAGCCGGCCGTCGAGGTCGACGTCCACCAGAAGCTCGGGGACATGATCGGCGACCTGACCAGCGCCCCGCAGCCGATCTACATCGAGCTGTTCAACGAGGACGAACAGACCTTGAAGACCTGGGCGCCGAAGGTTGCCGACGCCATCGGCAACATCTCGCTCGGCGGCGTCCATCCGGTGGTCGATATCGACGATGGCATCGATTCCACGACGAGCGGCCCCGTCGTGACCTACGACATCGACATGGCGAAGGCGGCGCACGCGGGGTTCCGACCGCAGGACGTCGTGACCGAAGCCGACGCCATGCTGGACGGCGTGACGGCATCACAGCCCGTCGTGGTCAACGACCGTCCCTATGCGCTTCGCATCCGTTATCCCGAGGCCTACCGATCCTCGCTGTCGTCGATGAACAGTACGCTGCTGACCAGCCCCACCGGACAGCTGGCGACGCTGGGCTCGCTGGCGTCCATCAGTCAGACGCCCGGTCAGATTGAAATCCTGCAGGATCACCAGCAACGGTACGTGGCCGTGGCGGCGCGCCTCGAGGGCACGGACCTGGGCCATGGCATCGCCGCCGTCAAGCAGGCGATCGCCGCCCTGCACATGCCGTCGTCGATCCGGGTGGAATACGGCGGCCTCTACGCGACCCAGCAGCAGTCCTTTCACGATCTCGTGCTGGTGCTGGTGCTCGCCATCATCTTCGTCTTCCTCGTGCTGCTGTTCGAATTTCGGGATTTCTCCGCGCCCATTGCCATCCTCGCTTCGGCCGTTCTATCGACAGCGGGCGTGATGGTCGCCTTGTACCTCACTGGCATGACGTTCAACCTGTCGTCCTTCATGGGACAGATCATGGTCATCGGCATCGTCGCCAAGAACGGCATCCTGATTCTCGACGCCGATGGCAAATTCCGGGATGCCGGCTTCGACGCGAAGGAGGCGGTAATTCAGGCAGGACGGCGGCGGCTGCGGCCCATCGTCATGACGGCGTTGGCCGCCGCGCTCGGATTCCTGCCGCTGGCACTGGCGATCGGCTCGGGGTCGCAGATGCTCCAACCGCTGGCAATTGCCGTGATCGGCGGGATCCTGATTGCCATCGTGCTCTCGCTGTTCGTAACCCCGACCCTGTATTACTACCTCAGTAGAGGACACGGCACCGCACACGTCTGAGCGGTGAGCCGCTGCCATTCAGGAGGCAGGATGACGCTCAGGCAAATCGTCGCTGTTGTTCGGACCTCGCTGCTGGATCAAGTCCTGGAGCACCTGCGGGCGATCGGGGTCCACTCGGCGACTGTCGACCCCGTAGACGGCATGACCACCCACCCGGTCCGGGACGCGGCGTCCTACTTCGGAACGCTAGTGAGCCACAGCCGGCTCGTGCTCTACGCGGATGCTCCACGGGTGGACCAGATCGTCGAGGTCATCCTCGCAAGCGGCAGCACGGGAGAGCACGGTGACGGCCTCGTGGCCGTGCTGCCCGTCGAACAGGCCTACGACATCCGCACGCGGCAGCCCTTCACGCCCGAGCACCTCTGAAAGCCGAGGCGCCGGCGTCATAATCACACCCTCGGCTTCGCCCCCAGGGCAACTCAGGGTCCGCCATGCCAGTAGTCGGAGAGTCCCAAGCCGTGCATCCGGACAATCCGTTGTTCGAAGAAGGTCCGGCGCGCGCGCATTGGTTCGCGCGCCATGCCAAGTCGTTGATCTTCGTGATCGTCGCCCTGGCGGTGGCCGGCAGCTACCTGGCATTCACCATCCCGATCGCGGTCTTCCCGCAGACGAACTTCCCGCACGTCATCATCGGCATCGACAACGGGGTGATGCCGATCGGCCAGATGCTGGTCACGATCACGCGACCGGTGGAAGAAGCGGTCAACAGCGTGCTCGGCCTGCAGGAGGTCCGATCGGTCACGAGCCGGGGGTCGGCGGAGATCGACCTGTACTTCGACTGGCATCACGACATGGTCGAGACCCTGCAGCGGGTCGATGCCGCGCTGGCCCAGGTCCGCTCGTCGCTCCCGTCGACGGCCACCATCACGTCGAACCGGCTCACGTTCGCCAGCTATCCGATCCTCGGCTACAGCATCACCTCGAACGCGGAATCCCTCTCCCAGATCTGGGAGCTGGCGACCTACACCGTCAAACCACGCCTGAACCGCGTGGCGGGCGTCTCGAGCATCCGGATCCTGGGCGGGCAGGCACCCGAATTTCAGATCACTCCCCGGCCCGGCGACCTCCTGCGGGCCGGCATCACGGTCACCGATCTGCTCGACGCCGTCGGCCGGACGAATCTCATCCAGTCGCCGGGGTTGATCGAACGCCGGCACCAGCTCTTTCTCGGGCTGGTCAGCGGGCAGGTGCAGACGCCGCAGGCGCTCGCGGCGATCACGGTCACGAACAGTCCGTCCGGCGTACCGATTCATATCGGCGATGTCGCCACCGTCGAGTCCTCCACCGAACCGGTCTACACGACGGTCACGGCCGACGGACACCCGGCCGTACTGCTGGAGATCAGCCGGCAGAGGGACAGCAACACCGTTCAGGTGGCCACCGCAGTTCACGCCGAAGTCCAGGCCCTGGCCACCCAGCTGCCCCCCGACATTCATCTCGAACCGTACTACGACCAGTCCGATCTGGTGACGCCAGCGATCGACAGCGTCCGTGACGCCGTCCTGCTCGGCATCGTCCTCGCCTCGATC